>JAIQGE010000001.1:613084-919626 GCA_020072815.1 Terriglobia bacterium
GCAATCAGGCCATTCAGGCACAAGGAGGGGCCAGATGAATACTCAATCCGACGCCGTACCCGAGTCCTCGCTCGAATCGCAGACCGTCGCGCCCACGGTCATCTCGCCGGCCCGCCTTATGTACTGGTCGATCCGGCGCGAGTTATGGGAGAACCGTTCGATCTATATTGCGCCACTGGCAGCGGCTGCCGTCGTTCTGGTCGCCTTCCTGTTCGGCATTATTGCTCTGCCGGGACACCGCATGAGTAGGGTGTTCGCGCTCGACCCGGCGAAGCAGCGGGCCGCGATCGTGTTGCCATACGACATTGCGGCGGGTCTGATCATGGCCACCGCCTTTTTTGTCGGGTTGTACTACTGTCTTGACGCGCTGTACAGCGAGCGCCGCGATCGCAGCATCCTGTTCTGGAAGTCACTGCCGGTTTCCGATCTCACCACGGTGCTTTCCAAGGCAAGCATTCCGTTCGTTCTCATGTTGTTCTCCTTCGTGCTCACCTTCGTCACGCAGTTCATCATGCTGCTGCTGAGCAGTGCTGTTGTCCTGGCGGACGGTTTGAACATGGCGACACTATGGACACATGTGTCGTTGCTCCAGAGTTCGCTGATGCTGCTCTATCACCTTGTGACCGTGCATGCGCTCTGGTACGCGCCCATCTACGCCTGGCTGCTGTTGGTCTCAGCCTGGGCGAGGCGCGCGCCATTCCTATGGGCCGTCTTGCCGCCGCTTGCGATCTCCGCCATCGAGAAGATTGCTTTCAACACCTCGCATTTCGGCGCCTGGCTGGCTTACCGCCTTGGGGGCCCCGAGGCTTTCAACATCTCATCGGCGCCTGGCCTCTCGGCACAGGCGGGTGGCGTGTCGATGACTGGCATGACATCACTCGATCCGGAAAAGTTCTTCAGCACGCCGGGCCTGTGGATCGGACTCATCGTCGCAGTCGCATTCCTCTTCGCAGCCGCCCGGTTGCGCCGCTATCGTGGGCCGATTTGATTGGCGTGCAGTCTTGCTCCATCGATCGCTAAGGAGAAACGAGTATGAGCACAGCCGTGACAGAACGAATCGCAGAAGCGTCGCCGCGCACACAGATCTAAAGAGAACATCTAATGAAGCCCAACGTTATGCTGACCATCACGTCTCTGCTCTCGATCCTCTTGATGATGTTTCACTGGGCGG
The DNA here is from genome assembly GCA_020072815.1 of Terriglobia bacterium. Taxonomy (NCBI): domain Bacteria; kingdom Pseudomonadati; phylum Acidobacteriota; class Terriglobia; species Terriglobia bacterium. The sequence continues at coordinate 614,256 of JAIQGE010000001.1, forward strand.
ACGACATCATCCGCGGGATGTCGCCGGGAGGGGTCTCAGGCCTCGGCGGGGTGCTCATCCTGGTCGTCTGGCTGTACGGAACGCTGGTGCTCGCCGAACGGCGATCGGGGTACATCATCATGTTCCTCGGGTCGATTGGTGGATTGGGGGTCCTGGTCATCCACATGAGAGGGGTGGGACTCGTCGGCGGCAGGATCGCCAACTCCAGCGGGGCCTACTTCTTCGTCTGGACGCTCATCGCGCTCGGCGTGACCGCGCTCTTCTCCGTCATCCTCTCGGTGCGCGGGCTGTGGAGCCTGCAACGGGGCCAGCCCCGTTAGTCCAACAACCTGAACATTGGAAAGGCCCGTCGCACGGTACAACCGTTGGCCTTCCCCGCCTCGTGACCGGACTCGGGGCAGCCGAGTATCCCCCTCGCATCCACGCTGTCGTCCTCAGCAACTTCGCTCACCCTACAATATCCGTACCCCTCATTCGTCTACAGCCGTAGGTGAAGGACGTGGCGAGCCTGGAGCAAATGGCACTCAAACAGGACCAGCGGATCTCCGAAGTGGTCAAGCGGGAGCAGTCGCGGCTGCGCAATTTCATTCGCCGGCGCGTGCCTGACCCGCGCGACGCCGAGGACATTCTGCAGGACGTCTTCTACCGGCTGGTGGAAGCCAACCGCCTGCTGATGCCGATTGAGCACGTCACCGGCTGGCTGTTTCGCGTGGCGCGCAACCGCATCACGGACCTCTTCCGCAAGAAGAAGCCAGAGGCCTTCAGCGACGCGGCCATCGCGGACGAAGACGGCGAGCTGCTGCAGATCGAAGACCTGCTGCCATCGCCCGATGCTGGGCCGGATGCGCTCTACGTCCGCAACGTGCTTCTGGATGAGCTGGAACTTGCGCTCGACGAGCTGCCCGGCGAGCAGCGTGAAGTATTCGTGGCGCACGAGCTGGAAGGACGCAGCTTCAAAGAGCTGGCCGCCGAGACCGGCGTGAGCGTGAATACGCTGCTCTCGCACAAACGCTACGCCGTGCTGCATCTGCGCGAGCGGTTGCAGGACATTTACGACGAATTCATGAAGAGGTGAGGAACTGACTATGAGCAACAGACGAAAAAGGCTGTTTTGGATAGCTCCCCTGGCGATTCTGGGGTTGGCGCTCTTTATCTTTGTCGGCGGCGAGCTGGTGATGCACCTGTGGAATTGGCTGCTGCCGTCGCTCTTCGGATGGCGACTGATCACCTTCTGGCAAGGGCTTGGAATTCTGGTGCTGTCCCGCATCCTCTTCGGCGGACATGGATGGCACGGTCCCGCTCGCTCTGATGCCCGGCGTCGCATCAAAGAACGCATGGCCGAGCGCTGGGAGAAGATGACGCCTGAGGAGCGCGAAAAATACCGGCAAAGCTGGCGCGGACGTTGCGGCTTTGGCCCAGAGCCCTCCAGCGGCGAGAGCAAAGGACAAGGACAATGAAGTGACAGGCCGGCCAGAGCAAAGGACTTCTTTTCAACCTGAAATTATCTGACGAATTTTCTGACCTGTTGATTTATCTTCGGCAGAACCAGCGTGTAGCGGGGACAGGGCGAGAGGATTTAGGATCGACCTTGGTTACGCCAAGGCTATGAGGCGCTGCTGGCGCAGTATCTCAATCCCCGCTAAACATGCCTTCTCCGGGGGAACACCCGGGATTTCGATGTTACGTAGCAGGAATTCTCCCGTAATCTCCTGTACCGTCAAGCCTTCTTCGCAAAGGCCCAGCAATTCGGCGGAGAGCGGAGTGAGCTGACGAACTTCAGCCGGCCCCGCCGGAGTCCTGCGAATGGCGAGCTTCACTGGTTTCTCGGCAATGTCATGCAACGGGCCCCTCTGCCGGAGCCGCCGGACAATCTCCTGATAGTCAGCCGGGATCGTGATGACATTGACTCCCCGACGCAGCTGCAGACGGCTGTCGGGAGAAAGCAGGCCTTCCATATCGTCGGAACTGCTATCGGAGACTTGCCCAGGATTGTCGCCAACGGCGTCCGATTCATGATCGCGGCCAAGCAATGCTGTTTCGTATTCCACCAGCGCGGTCATGGCCAAAGGCGCCTTGCTGGCAGCAGGGATGTAATGCAGCCGCACAAACCTGAAAAAGTCCGCCGGAAAGCTTGTTTGCGCGTAATAGGCGGTGCGATCACCGTTGGAAAAGTGCAGTCCGTTCCTGGTCCGCCATTCCTGCCATTGCTGAAACACGTGCACCACGTTGCCGCTGTCCTGATGCAGCCCCAGGAGAAGCTTTCGAAACGCCCTCATGCCGCACAGGAGAAAGTCGCGCAACTCCTTGAGAAATTCGCGCTCGAGGTATGGCATGGGAACGGCGTAAAAGCTGGAAAATATTTCCGGATGCGCGGTAATCATCGCATGGTCCTGCGGCTCCTGCTGCCATCCGCGATAAGACATGTCGGCAACATCGTCATTCAGGACCAGCGAATCCTTGTACTGCGTCTGGATGGGCGTACCGGCAAGCGGGGCCAGGATGCTGAGTTGAGGGTCCGCGTGGTCATAGCGCAGTGAATCCACAAAGAACGCTGCTGTATCGCGCAGGTCGTCCATGGTTTCGTCGGGGAAGCCGGCCATCAATGAGACTGCGGTATTGATCTTGAACTTGTCGCAGGAACGCACGCGCTCCGTCGAATCGTTCAATTCCAGGCCCTTGTCAATGATCTTCTGCATTCGCCGCGAGCCGGTCTCAATGCCAAAGAAGATGCCGCGGCAGCCGGCTTTCGCCATGAGCGCGATCAGTTCTTCGTCAACACAATCCGTGCGCGCGCTGGAGCCCCAGGTGAACTCTTCCCCGCTCTGCAGCAGGGCTTCACAAAATTCCACGACGCGTTTGCGGTCCACCGTAAACATGTCGTGCACCAGCTCAAAAGAGCTGATGCCGTACGTCTGCTTGACCCGGCGCATGTCGGCTAGCATTTGCGCCGGACTCTTCAGCCGGAAACGGCGGCGAAAAAAATCGTTGGTCGAACAGAAGGTGCAGGAAAAAGGACAGCCGCGTCCCAGCTCCAGCGGAAAGTGACGGCAGAAGCGAACGTCAGGAAAGAGATGAAAAGCGGGAAATGGCAGGGCGTCCAGGTCCGCGACCAGGGGCGCTTCCGGGTTGCGGACGATTCCTCCATCACCATTCCCGCGAAAGGTGATGCCTGGGATTTCCGCGAGAGAACGGCCCGCGGTGAGCGCATCCACAAGCTCAGGAAGGGTCTGCTCCGCTTCTCCGCGCACTACCAGGTCAATCCATGGAAAAGCGCGCAGGGTGGAGATATCCACCACGGAAGCCTGGGGACCGCCTAGTACGACCGCTGACTCGGGATGCGCTCGCTTGACCTCCGCAGCGATGCGAAGCGTCAGAGGGTAGCTGCTGCAAACCGTACTGAAGCCAAAAAAATCAACGCCGGCAAAGTCGCGGCCGGCAAAGTACGCTCCGGCAAAGCTGCAAAAACTAGCTTTATCTCGATTCGAATCCTGCAGCCAGCTGTAATAGACGCGATTGAGATCCACAACTTGCGGTTGCAAGCCTTTGGCTTCCAGCACGGCGGCCAGGCTCAGTATGCCGACGGGAGCAAGCTCGCCCATGATGCGAGCTGCTTCTGTTTCGCCCACGGCACGGCTATCGAACTGGTTGGCCGTGGGCGCACTGATGAGACAAACTTTCATGGTTGTCACTTAGTTTGAACGCGGCTGAACGATAGTGGGTCATTTATCGATCAGACTGAACCCACTATCGAGCGTGAGCGTCCGGCGATTCGCTTGCGAATCGCTGGCCCAGCCCAAGACTTTGGTCTTGGGTGAGCGCAGCGAATAGACGAACGTTGACACACCACCGGCTACGTATCTGCCGGCCGTGATGCATCGCGATTAGGCGGGAGGCTGATCGGTAGGGACGTCGCATCCCATGTTGGCGACCAACGTATTCTCAAATGCACTCCTGAGCGCTATAACCTGAACCTGGGTCAACCCCAGTTCAGGAACTGTGCGTACAGCCTCCTGCAGCTGATTGGCTACGTGTCTTGCGAGAACTCTGGCCCATTCTCTTTCCGAAACGACAGCGTTTTGGGGCATCGCCGCGACGCCACCGAGTATGGACGCCCCGCCTAGTGCAAGCGCGCCACGCATCAAATTTCGACGATCAACACCTTTCGCTTCATCTTTGGCTTTTGACATTTAAGTCGCTCCTGAGCAGATATTTTCGCAACGGAACCTGATCCCTCATTACCGGTTGTCAAGCCGGAATGAAGGATACTGACGTGTATATCTCTCCAATCTTTCATGGGTATCACGGGTTGGTCTGCGGCTGAATGATGTTGATTCACCTCTGGCCAGCTATTCCCGGCCCTCGGTGCACCGCGACCACTCAAGGGGTAGTGACTGCGCAGCCCATGTTGGTGACCAACGTATTTTCAAATGCCCTCTGTAGCACAGCAACCTGGTCGGAGTTCAATTGGATGTCAGGAACTTGGCTTACAGCCTGCGGTATCTGGTTGGCTACGAATCTTGCCAGGGCTCTGGCCCACTCTTGCTCTACGGTGATGACAGCTTGAGGCATGGTGGTTCCTCCAGATTCATTGAAGAACTCTAACAAAAACAGGACGAGAGTATATACCCGAACGCACGCTTCAAGTGTGATTTCCAGAAAAATTGCGCGTAAGTCTTAAGAGAACAAGCCCTTAAGAGGATCGGCCGTGCTTGGCAGACAGACTCTCGAATTTTCGCACAAAGCCCAAATCTGCCAGCCTTCGGCTACAAAAATTGGCGTATTTTGCATGAACAATGGCGTGTTTTGCATATCGGAAGACGCTGCGTGCATCTAGACTGAGTAAAACGATGAATAAGCACTTTCGCTTTTCCGGCAGCACTTTTCTCAAGATGGAAGAACTGGGAGTCCGCGCCTCTCAAGTCCTGCGCAGGGCCGGGCTTTCCCAGGGATTTATCGACCAGCCGCGCGTGCTGCTCAACACTGAGGAACTCTTTGCCCTGTGGCGTGCCGTGGGCGAAGTCAGCGCCAACCCGGCGATTGGTCTCCTGCTCGGCACAGAAACCAAGACCGAACGGTTCCACCCCGTCGGCCTCGCGGCTCTTTCCACAGAGAACTTCCGCTCAGCCATAGAACAAATGGCGCGCTACAAGCAGCTCACCTGCCCGGAAGAGATCCTGCAGGAAAAGGACGACGAAGAGTGGGGCATCCAGTTCCGCTGGCTTCTGGCTGACGAAGTCGAGCCTCCGGTGCTGATCGAATGCTGCTTCGCCTGGGTGCTCTCGATCGCTCGCCACGGCACGGGCACGCGTCTCTCGCCTCTCCGCGTTGAGTTCGTGCAACCTCGCTCGCACGTGAAGACCATTGAGCGTTACTTCGGCTGCCCCGTGGTCTGCGGAGCCTCGCGCAACGCGATCGTGTTTCTCGCCGCTGACGCTCAGCGCCCGTTCGTCACCCGCAATGCCGAGCTTCTGGGAATGCTTGCGCCGCAGTTTGAGGAGGAACTGAAGCAGGAGAACGGCGACGAGAACTTTGTCGAGCGTGTGCGCGTAGCGATACAGCAACAACTCACTGGCCGGCGTCCCACCATCGAGGACATCGCCGACGCGCTCCATATCAGTTCCCGTACTCTGCAGCGGCGTTTGCAAGACGCAGGATCCAGCTTCCAGCGCGTTTTAGAAGAAGCTCGCCACCAGCTTGCTCGCCACTATCTCAATAATTCCGTCCTCGAACTGAATGAAGCTGCCTACCTTCTCGGATACGAGGACTCCAGCTCCTTCGTTCGCGCTTTCCGCACTTGGGAAGGAGTTCCACCCGCCCGCTGGCGTGAAAAGCAGCGCGCAAGAGCAGCGTCTTAACCGTTTTATCCAGCAAGGAGAAATCATGCAAAAACGCAAACTTGGAAAAAGCAATCTGGAAGTGTCGGCCATTGGACTCGGCTGCATGGGAATGAGCTTTTCGTATGGCCCGCCCAAAGACAAGCAGGAGATGACGAAACTGCTCCATGCCGCCGTGGAGCGTGGCATCACATTCTTTGATACGGCTGAGGTTTACGGCCCGTTCCTGAACGAAGAGCTGGTGGGCGAAGCCCTGGCTCCGTTCCGCGGCAAAGTGGTGATCGCCACCAAGTTCGGGTTCGATCTGAGCGGCAGCGATAATCGGCCGGGAGCGGCAGGTCTGAATAGTCGGCCAGAGCACATCAAGCAGGCCGTCGAAGGATCGCTCAAGCGGTTGAAGGTTGAGGTTATCGATCTGCTGTATCAGCATCGCGTTGACCCGAACGTGCCCATAGAGGATGTCGCCGGCGCGGTGAAGGACCTCATCCAGCAAGGCAAGGTCAAGCATTTCGGACTTTCCGAGGCAGGCGTGAAGACAATTCGCCGCGCGCACGCGGTGCAGCCGGTGACTGCTCTCCAGAGTGAGTATTCACTGTGGACACGGACCCCCGAAAAGGAAGTAATCCCGACGATCGAGGAACTCGGGATTGGTTTCGTCCCGTATAGCCCTCTCGGCAAGGGCTTCCTGACGGGAGCAATGAACGATAGCACGAAATTCGACAGCACCGACTTTCGCAACACTCTCCCTCGCTTTACGCCGGAGGCCCTAAAGGCAAACCAGGCGTTGATTGATCTGCTTGGCCGGATCGCACAACGGAAGAAAGCGACTCCTGCTCAGATCGCGCTTGCTTGGCTGCTCGCGCAAAAGCCGTGGATTGTTCCCATCCCGGGCACGACCAAACTGGACCGCCTGGAAGAGAACATTGGAGCAGCGGCAGTCGAATTGACGGCAGACGACCTGCGCGACATCGATAGCGCCGCCTCACAGATCACGGTGCATGGCACCCGGTACCCGGAACGGCTGGAGAAAATGACCGGCCTATAGAGGAGGAAGACAGAAAATGGAAATCAAGAGAATTGGCTCGCAACCTTCTGCGAAAGGCCCCTCAGACTGGTTCACCGGCACAGTGCGGATTGACCCGCTCTTTCGGGCGCCCGACCCGGCGCTGGTTCAAGGCGCCAGCGTAACCTTTGAGCCGGGCGCACGGACTGCATGGCACACGCATCCGCTCGGGCAGACCCTCATCGTCACGGCCGGCTGCGGCTGGGTCCAGCGCGAAGGCGGACCTGTTGAGGAGATCCGGCCCGGTGATGTGGTCTGGTTCTCGCCGGGCGAAAAGCACTGGCATGGGGCTGCTCCGACCACAGCCATGTCGCACATCGCGATACAGGAAAAGAAGGACGGGAAGGTTGTGGACTGGATGGAAAAGGTCAGCAACGAACAATACCTTGCCCGCTGAAGCCACGGGCGCTTGATCGAAAAGGACTGTTCCTCCAGCCGTTGAAGTGTGCGAAAAGACTCGATCTTCTTAGCATGCACCGCCCGTCGTTCTCGCGATATACACTTTCTCAGGAGCTGACATGACAGCGCTATCAGGCTGGGAGAACTTCTACGTAATCGTCGGGTCGTCTGCCGGCGCGTTGATCGGACTGCAGTTCGTCGTCATAACCCTCATCGCCACCATGCCCATTGGACAAGGTGCGGCCCAAGCTGGGCGCGCGTTTGCGACGCCGACCATCGTTCACTTCGGGGCCGTACTGCTGTTGGCAGCGGTCCTATGCGCGCCATGGCACGGGACCGCTCCCGCTGCAGTTCTATGGGGCCTGATGGGTCTCACTGGCGTAGTGTATGCCGCCATTGTGGCCCATCGTATGCGGCAACAACCTGCATACAAACCTGAGTTTGAGGACTGGTTGTTTCATGTTCTGCTACCGTTTGCGGCGTACGCAAGTTTGGCGATATCGGCATTCGCCGCCCGCTCATACGTGCGCGAAGCGCTGTTTGCCGTGGCTACAGCAGCCTTGCTGCTGCTCTTTATCGGGATTCATAATGCCTGGGACGCCGTAACGTACCACGTCTTTGTGCAGAGAGGGCAACAGCAGAAGTGAGCGCGGTTCGTGCGTATTTCTTGTAAAGATTGGCCGGGGAGAGGGATTGAACTTGGACGTTCTTCGCCAACTCGGCGTCCAAACCGAAGGGTTCGGCGATCCCATGGAATATGAGAAAAGTGTGGCGCCCTGGAACCAGCGGGTAGCGCTCAAAACGCCACGACGATGAAAACGGAATTGCTGCGATTCAACTGCGCTGTCGAGCACGATCCCGCCATCGATGCGTGGATGAAAGAGCGTGCAGGTGCATTGGGAGCCATCGCGCATCAGTGGTTTGAAGTGATGCGAAAATGCGGGGACGAAGTCCGGGAGCTTTTGCATGACGGCTGTCCGGTTGCATGTTTGGGAGATGCGCCCTTCGGCTACGTCAATGTATTCACTTCGCACGTTAACGTGGGGTTCTTTCACGGCGCAGCGCTGCCGGATCCGGCACGATTGTTGCAAGGCACCGGCAAGTTCATGCGCCATGTGAAGCTGGGATGGAACAGGTACAAACGCGGCGGCGCTAAAAAGGCTCATCAATGCGGCGTACTCGGACATCAAGGGGCGCGTCGAAAACGGCTAGCTCAGAGAAACGCCTTGGGAGAGTTGACGCGGAGGCGAACCGCTGGATTAGTAACGATATGTCGCATAAGGATTGATGATCCGTGGGCGGATAATGGCCCATTCGTAAGTGATTTGTCCACGCCAGAAAAACGTAATCGCTTGTTCCCCTGGCGCAAATCCAGAGGGTCGATTGAGGAAACGCTGCATTTCGCGATACTCCACCGCGGTGGTGCGGTTGACCGGTTCCGTGTTGATTGGATCCTCATGCCGCTTGGACGCCCGCTGCCCCTTTTTATCGGAGGACTTTTTCTAAGAAAATCGGGGCTGCAATCTCAAGGGGGAAAAGAATCCCGAGAACTAGCGTGCTCCACCACAGTACCGAATTACGGTACGGGGAAGACACGGAGCACACACGATCTCTGGCATAGATGGCCCGATCAAAGTTCCGAGCGATATGTTTCCCCGTCTCCTTCTGAAGATTCCGGGAATATAGACTGACCGCCATTCCAAACGCAGAAATAGGCATCACGAAAGGCAGAGTAAGATATGGGAAATGCGGCGTCTTGTCGGCTAGCTGTGCCCCCGTGAACGGCAGAAAGAGGATAGCACCTTGCATGCCCAAGAGCCACTTTCCCTGATCCCAAAGTGTCGCTTGAAGTGCTTTTCCGCGGTCTTCGAAATACTTCCACAGCTCGATCCTATTGTTGCCGTTAATTGCGAGCAACTTTTCCATGTAGTCCGCCAGCATGCATTTGCACGGCGTCCCCTGGGTTGCTTGCTGGAGATCGTTTGCAGGTGACATGTTCACTCCTGTTAGCGGCTCACCGCAGCCCCAAAGTTGCCGCCTCGGAGCACCTGTCGGGCCGTCTTTTCGCCAGTACAGTTGCTCCGTAGCTACATAGCAGAGCTGGCCGCAAACCATTCTTGAGGTGTGGTCGAGCGTTGGACTCGAAAGTTGCCGGGTCAGCAACTAGGGTTCACACCGCACGCCTTTGTCCCCGATAAGAAGTGATCCGCCTAACCGTTTCGTTTCACCTTTTTTTGATCGAGCGGTTGAGATCGTGATCGGCGATAGATAATCGAATGGAAAATACGCTTGGAAGGCGTTGCGTTCAGCTTATCAATTTCTTTTTTCACGGTCTCTAATGTTTGTAATGTTTGTGCTGCGAAATGACTTCTGCCAAAGTCACTCAAAACGGATCTTTTTGAGGAAAGGGGTGTTGTGCACTCAATACAACTGTCACAGTATGAGCAAGGAGGCCGTGAAGCCACCGCCGCCCGGTGACCATGAACGAGCACACCGTCACAAAATCGTCTACACCGCTGTAGACGGAAAACCAGAATTCACGCGTAAGTTCTTGAAAGAAATTGGTCGGGGAGAGAGGATTTGAACCTCCGACCCCCTGGTCCCGAACCAGATTCCAGACCGTATTGAAACCTGCTGGAATTTGTTGTTTCTAAGTGATTGATATTGAACCTGTTGCAGGCCATTCGTGGAATGCTGTTGCGATTTGTTGAAGTTGAAGGCTCTTGCTGTCACAAATTTGCCTACAGTTCCGCTCGCCTTCCGACGCTTTCAATATTAGGTGCCCGAGGCTTCTGTCGTGGTCCACGTTCCAAAATCGTTGCAGAACGCCCCGAGCATACAGATTCCGCAGCGTTTGGATCCTCGCGAATCGCTGTTCCGTAAACAGAAGAGGACTGTTGAAAAAGTCACCGGGAATAGCAGGACTACAATCTCACAGCGTGCGAATTCTCTGATGCTGACAGCTACTTGTGAGAGACCCTGACCTATAGCTCGATTCGGTACATGTCTTTCGCGACCCACTTCTTAACATGTGGGCTTGTCCTAAGTTGATGGCAAGGACACTTGTTTTTCCGCTGTTGAGTCTGCTATGGTGTCGCCAATTTGTTGAAGTCGGTTCTTAGTTGAACTGGCACCCCCTTGCCAGCCGTCCACGGCCGGTACTGGACGTCGTAGTTGATGTGTTATAGGCCCATCTGTCGTCAACCCATGTGTTTCCGAATCTTGCGGAGGCGTGTGTGAAAAAGCTCGTATTGGCAGTCTTGATGAGTCTAGTGGCAGAAATTTGCCTAGCCCAGAACCCGCCGAACCTCGAAAATGGCTTCAAGCACTATGGCTCCTACGAGGGGAGCGAGATTGACACAGTCAACGCCCTGAATGGCAATGTGATGTTACACGCCCCAATCCTGCCTAACTACGGTCAGCGTGGTGGCTTGCCCATGCAGGAGTTCTTACAACAAACCTCGAAAACCTGGCAAGTAGCGTGTCAGCCCGACCAGTCAGGCGGAACGCAATGTTACTGGCAGAATCAATCGTCAGGCGTTATCGTTCAGCAATCTCTGGCCCTTTCCCTTCAACGCACCGTTGACAAGAACGGGAGCGCGACAGGACAGACAACCATGAGCGCTTTTGGGTACTCAATCCTAAGCCCAGATGGGTCGACTCACCAGCTTCTTGGCGTTGCTGGCACGCAAGACGCGAGTGGTGAGGCCACAAGATTCTATTCGTTGGACACTACCGGCTACCAACTGACAATGAGCGTTGCCGACGCAAGCGGTGTGATGAGCACCGCGACGGTGACTGACCGTCACGGCAATCAGTATGTTGCTGTGTTTCCCACTACTTCGGGCTGCGGTCCCATGGCGACCAACCATCTTCCCTCCGGCGGCGGTGGAGTCAATCCGTTGATCGATGATGCGCCCATGGGTGACCAGTATTGCCCACAGGTCGCATTTGCCCAGCAAGTCACTGACAGCAATGGAAATCGAATCGCGATACCAGTCCCCGGCGTGCCGGGTGCAGGCACGGACACCGTAAACCGAGTGTTCCCTCTCAGCAATCTAACACTAGCTTCTGACTTTGTGGGGTGTGTGAGCGTTGGAGGCCATGCGTTTACCACGGCCTGGACCGCGACATATCCAGCACCCGACGGCACATCGCGGTCAATGAAGTGGTGCTATGCCAATATTACGATCCAGACCTCTTTTAATACGGGCGCCCTTGAGGCCCAAAATGCGCCCGGAGTGACTCCGCCGGTACAGTCCTCAGAGTTAGTCACCGTTATCCAAGCCGACGGCAGCCGCATAACGTTCGACTATGACAGCTACGGCAACCTGACTTACGTTGGACTCCCAGGCGGAGGCTCAATCACATACGCCTGGGGGATGATTAATTTTCCGTCGTGTACTCAATTTGATGGCGGGATAAGCCGCGCCATTTTGAGCAGGACGGTGACCGACAATAACGGCCACTCGTCGGTATGGCAGTATCAGTGGGGAACGGTCGCCAACGGAATCATCAGCAACACCGTCACCGATCCTCTCAACAACGATACAGTACACGTCTTTACCGCGCTGGATGGAACGGGCCTCGGCGGCTGTGGCTTCCATGAAACTCAAACCCAGCACTATCAAGGCACGGGAGGTTCCCGCCAACTGCTCCAGCAAGTGGACACGCAATACTCAAGCGTAGTGTTTTCCGTCGAGACTGGATGGGGCCAAGCATTGGGGAACGTGTTTGCCACCGACGTTACAACCACCATATATCCGAGTGGTAAGGTGAAGAAAGTTCATCGTGATCCTGACGCCGGCCTGGGCGCTGGCCAACCCATTTTCGGCAACGTGGTTACAGAGAAGGAATACGATTGGGGGCAAGGCTCGCCCGGGCCGCTGTTGCGCGAGGTTGACACCACCTATCAATGGCAGGTTGATGGCCGTTACCTGACTGCCGGCTTGCTGGATCTGCCGGCATCGGTCACCGTCAAAGACGGCAGCGGGTGCGTTCTGTCGAAGACCAGCTACGGATACGACGAAACTTACAATAGCATCACGCTGCAGCCTTCCAATATTTCCACGCAACTGTTCTCCGCGCCCTATGCAGTACGGGGGAACCAAACCTCTGCCAGCAAGTGGTTGTGGTCCCTCACCAGCGGATCATGCGCCTCAGTGCCGGCGCAGCCCTCTGTGGTCAGCCACACCATTTGGTATGACACAGGAGAGCCTTATCAGAAGATTGATGCCTTGGGCCATACGACAACGCTCAGCTACCATTCCGCGTATGCGGGCGCCTACGTCACGCAAACCTGCTCTCCCACCACTGGCGGCTCGGTAATTCATTGTGTCAGCGGGACGTACAACTTCAACACCGGAATGTTGACGAGCCTGACGAATGAGAACGCGACGACCCAGGCCAGCGGCAACACGCCCGGCGACTCTGCGCACACCAGCAATTATTCCTATGACTATATGTTTCGCATTACGTCGGCGCAGGCGCCGCCCGATCCGGCGAACGGCAGCCTAAGTGCCACCACGAGTTTCAGTTTCTCCACTCCCAATACTTTTCCGCTGACTGTAACCCGGAGTACTTCGATCACCACCGCACTGACTGACTCCGCGACCGCCACCTTTGACGGCCTGAACCGTCCGTACAAAATGCAGCACGTTACCCCCGGCGGTACAGCGATCGTGGATACAGCTTATGACCTGGCGGCCCACGTCGGTTCAGTCTCGAATCCGTATTTCACGACAGCAGACCCGACGTACGGAATCACGGCGTCGCAGTTTGACGCGCTGGACCGGGTCACGCAGACCACCAAGCAAGACGGAAGTATCAGCCTGGTCAGTTACGACATAACGCCGCCAGGCGCTCCTGGGGTCTGCACCCAGGCTTCCGACGAAGCCGGCAAGCAGCGGCTCACCTGTGCTGACGCCGTGGGACGGCTGGTGGAAGTCCACGAGCCCAATCCGAATGCCGCCGCCAGCAACGCCACCGGCTCAGTCAGCATTAGCGGGAGCGAGCAGACAGGCAACTCGCAACAGGCCACCTCCGGCCACACAACGGTGACCATCAGCGGAGATGAGCAGTCGGCTTGCCTGCTGGACCCTTGTCCGCCGCATGCGTTTATCTATGACGCGGGTACGGTGAGCATCACGGTGAACGGTGCACAGAAACAAGTCTCTTACTCAAGAACCGTCAACACGCCATCGCTAGTGGCCGCAGCCTTGAGAGACGCTTTCCATAATGACGCCAGTGCGCCGGCGGATGCCTCCTGCTCAGACCAGTCGTGTTCAACTCCGGTGATCACCCTCACGGCGCGGGCCACGGGAGCATCCACGAACTACGCGTTCAGCACCGCCTCCGCCACCGGCGATACGACAGGGAACTTCTTCGACGCTTCCTTCGCTGCCTCACCGGCTTCGGGCGCGCTGACCGGCGGACAAAATGGCTCAACCGCGCCGGACACCGGCACCGTCACCATCACCGTGAATGGGACGGCTTATACGACAACCTATGGGAATGGCGATACAACCGCTTTGATCGCCACCCGGCTGGCTGGGCTGGTGAGCGCCGGTTCCTGGGCCAACGCCGTGGCGTCGGGCGGCACCGTGAACCTGACCAGCAAGAGCGCGGGCCCGGCATCGAATTACCCGCTCTCGACTGGCTATACATGGAACAGCAGCCAATTCACGCAACCATCATTTACTACCACTGCGTCCGGCGCGGGATTGACCGGAGGCTACAACGCCAGCGATATCAACAACAATCCGTACGTCACCCAATACCAGTATGACGGCTTGGGCAATCTGCTGCGCGTGGACCAGAAAGGCTCGGCCCCCGGGGACAGCACCCAGTGGCGCACCCGGCTGTTTACTTACGATTCGCTCAGCCGGCTGCTGACGGCGCAGAACCCGGAATCGGGGACGATCAGCTACACGTATGATGCGGACGGCGAACTGCTGATGAAGACTTCGCCCGCGCCGAACCATACGGACGGGACTACGCAGACCGTCAGCTACTGTTATGACGAGCTGCATCGCTCCACCAAGCGCGACTACCAGTCGCACACGTATGCGCCTCCGGCTTGTCCCATCACCGCGCCGGTGGTCAGCTACGTCTATGACTCGGGCGACAACGCCAAAGGCCATTTGACGTCGCTCACCGACCAGGCGGGTTCGGCCAGCTACAGCTATGACATTCTGGGGCGCCTGACGGGCGAGACGCGCGTGATCGGAAGCATTTCCAAGTCGATCAGCTACGCGTACCATCTTGGCGGCTCAGTGAAGACGCTGACCTACCCCAACGGGCATGTGGTGACCTACACGCCTGATTTCGCGGGACAGGTTGTCTCCGCGGTGGATTCGGGCAGCGGCATCAACTACGCGACAGCCGGGACCTACAATGCGCCCGGCTCCCTGACTAGTCTGATCAACGGCAACACCGGTTCGTTTGCCGGAATCACGAACACGTTCAGCTACAACAAGCGGCTACAGCCGGTGAACATGTCGTCTGCTTCGCCCAGCCAGACGGTGTTTTCCATCGGGTATGACTTCCACGCCGGCAATGGAACGGCGGGCAGCGGCACGGACAACGGCAACGTCTTAGCCATCACCAACAACAAAGACACCACACGCAGCCAGACTTTCACGTATGACCTGCTGAACCGGTTGATCTCAGCCCAGAACACCGGGACTGATTGCACCGTAAACGTGCTGGGAGGCCAGAAGAAGTTCTGGGGCAACAGTTACGTCTATGACGCCTGGGGCAACCTGCTGCAGAAAAATGTGACCAAGTGCTCGGCGGAAAACCTGAGCATTATGGTGCTGGCCAACAACCGGATCGGCACCTCTGGCTATGGCTACGATGCTGCCGGCAACATGAACAGCGACGCCACAGATGGCGTTACGGCTGTCTACGACGCCGAGAATCGCATTGCCACCGCCACCAAGAGCGGCGTCACCACCACCTATACCTACGACGCCGACGGCAACCGGGTGAAGAAAATTACCGGCAGCACCGGCACGCTGTACTGGTACATGACGCCGGGAATCGTGGCCGAGTCGGACCAGGCAGGGACGCTGAAGAGCGAGTACGTGTTCTTTGACGGTGAGCGCGTGGCCCGCCGCGATCTGCTCGCCCCCACGGGAGTGTTCTACTACTTCGCGGACCACCTGAAGACCGCGTCAGTGGTTACCGATGCGGCGGGTGTGATCAAGGCCGAATCGGACTACTACCCCTGGGGTGGCGAGCTGCAGTTCGTCGCCAACGACTCCAACCATTACAAATTCACCGGCAAAGAACGGGATTCGGAATCTGGGCTCGATTATTTCGGGGCGCGGTATTACTCGAACGGGCTGGGACGGTTTGTCAGCGCGGACTGGTCGCCGACTCCGATTCCGGTACCGTATGCGCACTTTGAAGATCCGCAATCGTTGAATCTCTACGGCTATGTTGGCGGTGTGCCAACTTCGGTAAATGACCCTGATGGTCACGGCTGGTGGGACGAGGTGAAGGGTGCAGCAGTCGGCACCGCCAATTTCGTTGGAAACACGGCGAAAGGTGTCGCAATCGCTGCCATTCCCTTTTATGGCCCGTATAAAGCGGCCCAAGTCATTACAGATACGGTCACAGTTGCAGCTCAGGACTATTACAACAAAGGCGCATCAGGGGTGATGAATGCGGTTTTAGACCAAGGCCCTCAAGGAGCCATGGAAATTGTCACGGAGGCGGTGTTGACTGGCGGGGCGACTGCGTACGCTCTAAAGGCTCCAATTGAGAGCGCCGCGGGAACCGCCAAAGCACCGCTTGGGATGGCTCCTAAAGAGGGTGAGGCCGGAGGGCCTGGTGCTGGCAAGCGCATCAACGATACAACGAAGGGGCAAGCCTTACAGGAGAATAAGGCAGCCAACGGAGGAAACGCTAAGTGTGTGTTTTGTAAGGAAAAAGTGGGTCCGGGTACAGACAACAAGATAAACTTTGACCATGCAAAAGCAAAAGCGGGCAATCCCCCTGGTAACAACTCGCTTAATAATACAAACGTGACCTGCGAGTATTGTAATAAGAGTAAGGGTACTGGAGACGCGCCAAAAAATCCGAAGAATCCTTAACAGAACTGAGGTTGAACATGGAAATGAATGAAGAGAAGATGGTCAAAATCAAAGTACCTCTTCCCGCAAACGATGCATCTGGAGGAGACGCCGAGTGGGTTTGGGCTGAGCCCGCTGGCGATGAGGAATTTGTGGTGCGAAACGTTCCGACCTTCGTTTATGGACTTAGTTATGGTGATAGGGTGGGTGCGAAATCAGAAGGTGATGTCCTCGTATTCCATGGAGTTATCCAACGCGGTGGTCACAGCACCTACAGGGTATACGCGAAGTCTGACCGTAAAAGTCCTCAAGTCATGAGTGTGCTTCAGGCTCTTGAGAAAATGCACTGCGATATCGAACCTGCAACGGACAAAATAGTCGGGATAGACGTTTTGCCAGAAGCAGACATCTATGGGGTGTACCGAGTTCTTCAGGAGGCTGACCGAGCTGGCATTCTCGAATTCGACGAGGGCTATTGCGGACATCCTGTGAAGTCGTAACCAATGGTCAAAATCACAATACCTCTACCGGAGGACGATTTAGCTGGTGGCGGGTGCCCTCGATAAGAGCGAAGTACCTGTCAAGGAAAAACTACCCCTGGCGATGCGTGAGCATCGCGATGTTGGCCAAACAAGTCTGTCGACGAACAGCCTGCACCCCAGCAGGCGAACACGGCGCCCGTCGGGGGCTCTGGGCTGGGAAAGCACCTGCACTTGAATCACCCATTCCATCGGGTATGACTTCCACGCCGGCAATGGAACGCCGGGCAGCGGCACGGACAACGGCAACGTCTGGGGCATCACCAACAACAAAGACACCACGCGCAGCCAGACTTTCATCTATGACCCGCTGAACCGTTTGATCTCAGCCCAGAACACGGGGACGGATTGCACCGTCAACGTGCTGGGCGGCCAGAAGAAGTTCTGGGGCAACAGTTACGTCTATGACGCCTGGGGCAACCTGCTGCAGAAGAATGTGACCAAGTGCTCGGCGGAAAACCTGAGCATCATGGTACTTGCCAATAACCGCATCGGCACCTCAGGCTATGCTTACGATGCGTCCGGCAACATGACCAGCGACGGCACAGATGGCGTTACTGCTGTCTACGACGCGGAAAATCGCATCGCCACCGCCACCAAGAGCGGCGTCACCACTACTTACACCTACGACGCCGACGGCAACCGGGTGAAGAAAATTGCCGGAAGCACCGGCACGCTGTACTGGTACATGACGCCGGGCATCGTGGCCGAGTCCGACCAGACAGGGACGCTGAAGAGCGAATACGTGTTCTTTGGCGGCCAGCGCGTGGCCCGCCGCGACCTGGTTGCGCCCACCGGAGTTTTCTATTACTTCTCTGACCACCTGAAGACCGCGTCGGTGGTAACGGATGCGGCCGGTGTGATCAAGGCCGAATCGGACTATTACCCCTGGGGCGGCGAGCTGCAGTTCGTCGCCAACGACTCGAATCATTACAAATTCACCGGCAAAGAAAGGGACTTGGAATCTGGTTTGGATTACTTCGGCGCGCGGTATTACTCGAATGGGTTGGGGAGGTTTATCAGCGCGGACTGGTCGGCGACGCCGATTCCGGTGCCGTATGCGGATTTTGGAGATCCGCAGTCGCTGAACCAGTACAGCTATGTCCGCAACATTCCCACGGTGAGGGTGGACGCCGACGGGCATGATGGCTGCTGCACTTTGTCGGATATTGCAAGGCTTGTTGACGAAGGGTACGAGGCAGGCAAGGCGATGATCGATGCTTTGAAGCCAGCAGCGCCAGCGGCACCCGTGGCAGGGTCCGCCCTTGCGGCTGCGGGACCGGCTGCACTGTTAGCACTCCCCTCTGCTGGCGCGATGACGCTCGTAGTCGTCGGGCCAAAGTTCGAAGTACCCGAAGGCTGCGCAGGTGATTGTAGCTCTTTCTATATTCCGGCGCCGCAGGCCCAAGGGCAGAGTCAGCAAGGCCAAGCGCAGAACCAAGGCCAAACCCAGGAGACCGAACACGAACCAGAACCTCAAGTTTCTACTAGCGGCGCAGGTGCGAGAAAGGGCGGAGGAGGCGCATCCCCTTCTGAACGCGATCCAAAGCGTCGTTTTACCCCTGCGGAGAGCAAGGAGTTGAAGAGTAGAGCGCAGGGGAACTGCGACACTTGCCACAAAAAAACGGTAAGATCTACACCATACACAAAAGGCTCGAAACACTCACCAAGAGAGGGACAGGCCGGCCACAAAAAAGCTTCGTCCAAGGGAGGCAAGACTGAACTAAGCAACGGCAAGTGGCAATGCAAGAGATGCAATCAAAGCGAGGGAGCTAACTCGAAATGAAACAGGCGAGCCTTTCAAAAACAAAGAGACGAATCAAGGTTTACTTTGATCTCGAGTCGGACGAGAACGGATATCCCCCGGCACAAAATGAGTTTCTGTGGTGCATTCCCACCGACCAAGGAACATATATTGTCGATAATGTTCCTTTCTTTGTGCGTGATATCAGTCTAGGTGACGAAATTTCAGCAGGAAAGATCGGTAAGACTTTGCAGTTTTCGCGCTTGCTTCACCAATCGAAGAATTCTACTATTCGCGTTCTCCTAAAGAAGGAAGGCTTGGCAGAGATGATACGAGAGAAGCTTGATAACCTTGGCTGTGGCACAGAGCTCATGGATGAATTATCACTGCTTTCTGTGACGATGCCACCAGATGCGCGAGTTACAGAAACACTTTCGTTCTTGGACAGCGAAGCAGAACAAGGCAATATCGGAATCGAGGAATCCGCGGTGAGATACCAGAATTTGCACTGAGACTGGGACGGGTGCCCTCCATAAGAGCGAAGGTCGTGTCGAGGGAAAACTATCCCCTGGCGATGCGTGAGCATCGTAACATTGGACGAACAAGTCTGTCGACGACCCCCTCACCCCAACAGGCGAACACCGCGCGTTCCGGGGATTCCGGACTGGAAAGCGCCTTCACTTGAATCACCCGTTCCATTGGCTATAACTTCCATGCCGGCAATGGAACGGCGGGCAGCGGCACGGACAACGGCAACGTCTGGGGCATCACCAACAACAAAGACGCCACCCGCAGCCAGACTTTCACCTATGACCCGCTGAACGGGTCGATCTTCTCAATGATGTGGGACAATCCATTTTGTCCCAACAGGGGGCCCAAATTGAGCGGGACGGCAACAAGGACTTCGCTTCGGCGATCATCGAGACACGATACCTGCCCCCCGGAGACCATCTGTTGCGCCTCACTACGCTGGACGCATATTCTTTGCCCGAATATGCTTTCCAGGTAGTACGCCAATCCCACCCCTGATGAAGCTTTCAGCTCATGATTTCAGCGGTCACTCGCCAAAATTCAGATCTGCGGTGACTAAATGGCGAACCCACCCCAAGCAAGATCGTCCGCAGATGTTTCTCGCCGAGCTGTCCTTTGTCGTTCTGCTTGAAAGCATTGACCTTGCCGCTCGTCGTCCAATGCATTTTTTATTTAAGTGCTTAGAAAACATAACCAAAGAGACTGTGGTCGATTTTGCAGATGGTCGTGCACCCTGCCATACGCACGAAGTGCAGCATCTATGCGCGTCCGAAAGCTAGAGCACGGGCAAAGACCAAGTGGGTCGGGTTTGAGTCTTTAGGGTTGCGGTAAGTCGCTGAAAATAAATGGTCGGGGAGAGAGGATTTGAACCTCCGACCCCCTGGTCCCGAACCAGGTGCTCTACCAGGCTGAGCCACTCCCCGACGAAACGAAAAACGCACAGTCGCAAGGCGCGACGGATGCAGTAGACAAGTGATTATAGCAGAGTTTTCCCGCGCTTTCGGCGCCATTCAACGCCAACGTGAACCAAAGTTACGTGGTCTGAAACCGCGCGGGGGCGCAAATCCGGAGAGAATCCGAATCTCCCAGCGCCCAGGAAGACCAACCGATAGCAAGTCGCGCCTTGTGTCCGGAACTACGTTGACAGGAACTCTGCCTTCTCTCGTCCCGCGCACGGGCATCCAGCGATATCATGAACCCAGGATTCAAAAAGGCAGTCACGCATGCAAGAACGAGCGAATGCGGGCTTTGTAAGGATCGCGCTGGCGGCGTTGCTTATGTCTGCCGTTGGCTGTGGCGGCGGAAACTCCACAATATTCTCTGCCGGAGGGTTCGCGCTGGCCACAGTTGTGACGGGGCTGAATGCGCCGCTGGGGTTGGAACAACCCAACGATGATAGCGGCCGCCTGTTCGTGGTGCAGCAAAGCGGCCAGATCAGGATCATCCAGAACGGCGCGATGCTTCCCCAGCTTTTCCTGGACATCAGCGCGAAAGTCACCAATCGCGACGAAATGGGCCTGCTGGGAATGGCTTTCCATCCCAGCTTCGCGACCAACCGAAAGTTCTATGTGAACTACGTCCGCACGCAAGTGTCGGGACAGATCCAATCGGTCATCGCGGAGTATCTGGCTTCGGCGGCCAACGCCAACCTGGCCGACCCAGCGAGTGAACGCATCCTGCTGACGGTGGACCAGACCGGCAATTTTTCCAATCACAAAGCCGGACAACTGGCCTTTGGCCCGGACGGCTTGCTGTACTTTGGCCTGGGCGACGGCGGAGATGCCGGCGACCCCTTCGGCAACGGGCAAAACACCAATGTGCTACTGGGCAAAATGATGCGGATTGACGTGAACTCCACTGACCCCGGTTTGCAGTACCACATCCCCCTGGATAATCCCTTCGTCGCCGGCGGCGGGCGGCCGGAGATTTGGGCTTACGGCTTCCGCAATCCCTGGCGCTTTTCGTTTGATCCGCCCAGCGGGCGCATGTTCATCGCCGACGTGGGCCAGGACTCATTCGAAGAAGTGGACCTGGGCGTAAAGGACGGCAATTACGGCTGGAAAATCATGGAAGGCCTGCATTGTTTCAGTCCAGCGAGCGGTTGCAACATGGCCGGATTGACGCTGCCCATCGCCGAATACAGCCACGCGGAAGGCGATGCGGTGATTGGCGGGTTCGTCTATCACGGCTCGGCCATCGCCAGCCTGCGAGGGCTCTACGTGTTTGGCGACTTGAGTTCAGGCAAGATCTTTACGTTGCAGGAAACTTCTCCCAACGTTTGGAAGCACGCGCTGGTGGCGACCACGGGCAAGACCATCAGCTCCTTCGGGCGCGACCAGAGCGGCGAATTGTATCTGGTGGATATTGGTTCGGGCACGTTGTTGAAGATTGTGCCGCAGTGATGTTACTCGATTCCCGAATACTGCTTCGTGTCATGGCGACCACATCTATTAACTGTCTCGGCAATTACCATTCAGTGACTCCACACCCCACCCTCCCCCCTGACGGTCTGTTGCAATCAAAGGAGTTATTCCATTCGACCCAACGGTCACCCAACTGTTAACCAGTCAGTACATTTTCCTGCTAAGCGCTTGATTCTTTGCGGCTTAGCGTCCTTTGCATGGAACCCATGGTTCTGCGGATTCTCTTTGGCCGACTGGTGACCGTGCTTGATTAGATTGTCAAAGACCTTGTCTTATTTCTGACGCCTTGCGCATCAATTCTCATTATATCGTATTCTATTCACCTTGACAAGTTAAGAGTTTACCAAATCCTACCTGAACCGCTCTCCAGGTTGGTAGATTCGCCGGGCCTGACTCTTGCGGTCTGCGCTCCATGCAAACCTTGGCCGTTCCACGGTCACAGAGAGAGGAAACTGCTGGCAGCGCCGCTTGATAATGTCATGCTCCTTGGCGGTGAGTCCCAGGCCGTTTGCGACAATCTCATCAATCTCTTCCAGTATCCGCAAGACACCTTCTTCCGTCCTCTTAATGTTCGCGGCAAAATCATTGATCGCGTGGGCCAATTCCTTCCTGTCTGCTGCTTCACCTGGAAGCTGGGCGTTTTCCAAGTCTTCGGCTGTAAATTCGTCTTGGTCGGTCGCCAGCAATGCGGCCCGCAGCAGTATCAATAGGTCGGAATCGGGAGCGCTAATTGCAATTTTTCCAATATGGAGTTCGTTTTCTGATTCTTTGGCGTCGGCCAAATCCTCGCGGTCTATTTCGCCCTCGAGACTAAACTTCACGCCCAGAAAGGCGGCCTTCTTGAATTGTTCAATTTTCGCATTGCCCGCGAGATAGGCCTCTGCCTCATTCCCGGCAACACCAGCCGAGAGAGTTGTGGCTTCACGAGCTAGATTGTGCAACGCCTGCGCCGTCTGCTTAGTTAGCTCCGGCATCCGAATAGCTTTTAGTGAGCGGGGAAACCAGTGTGTGCGCCGTCGCAGGAGGATTGCGGATCGTTGCGTTAGGAATGCATAGTAACGTGAAACCCTCGAGTTAAGAATTGCAGATAAGCAGTAGGCACTGTATTTCTTGGGCACCAGTATGATCGCGCTGTTGTTGGCAGCAACCTTGAGAGGATCGATCACAGACGCGACCAGTGTCACGTATATTTCGGGGATCAAGCAGCAGAGGGTATCGCTGGGTGAGGAGTTCCCCAGTCGTTCGGGAGTGACGTAATCGTACCTGCCCATTCCTGTGTTGTCGGTTTTTCCCTCGTTCGCCTTATAAAATTCCAGTTCATCCCAAATGGATGCGTCTTCTGCAGTGGCGATCTTCGTCAAATTTGCATATTCGTCCACTTCAGTGGAAGCATTGAAAGCGGCGACATGCTGTCCCTTTAGAAATGGGACTTCATCGGAGCTTCGTTTCACATCTTCAGCCAGTCGCAAAAACTTCTGCCGGTTGCCACCCTTGATACCATAAGAACAGCGGGCCACGTCTTGCTGCTCTATGCTCGACTTGGCATTGAGCTTCCGCAGAATCGGTAAATCCTCTTCCGCAACGTCAAGGCACCAGTCCCCGTTGGCGCTTAGCTGCGTCCATTCATCAAAAGGAAGCTCCGCCGACTTGCTCTTGAGGAAAGTTTCGTCTTTCATGCATCGCGTAAGCTCGCCAAGGGTCTGCAGACCCGAGATCAAGCGAATCCGGTGTTTTGCAGGCCGCTGCTTCTTCTTTAGAAAAATCAGAATTGGGACAATGTCCGCGCCGGGAAAAGCCTCCTTGGCGCACCACTCCAGGGAAACCAGCTCCGTAAGCTCATAGTCTTTTTGCTTGAGAAAATTCCGGAGATACGCCGCCATTTGAGTATTGGCAATGCCAATCGGCGCCACCATGCCCAGGATTCCGTTCTCTTTCGTGAAATACTCAATGGAGGCATAAATGAAGTACACCGAAAGGTCGGTATTTCTTACGGACAAACTGGGGAAGAGATCATTCAGGACCTCGCGGTCCTCTTTGGGAAGACGTTCATTGCGAACGAAAGGAGGATTGCCAATGACGTAATCAAACTGCTCTCTCTTGGCCTCGGACTCCTCCTCTTCCATCCCGCCGATTTCCCTGGGTGTGGGAATTGCCGCCGTCAGCGAGTTCTGTATGGAGACGTCCATCGGCTTGATCTCGAAACTGGGGTCAATCCGTTTTGCTTCAAGGTAGAGATCCAGCAGCGCGAACAAAAGGCTCAAGTGCGAGAGAAAAACGGAAAAAGGATTGATGTCCTGGCCGCGCAGGCAAGTTCGCACCAAGTCAATTCTGTTTTGCGGCGAAAGACCTGCGCCGGCCCGCAAGAGAACGCCCGCTGTGCGCACGCCGAAGGTAAACGATCCGCAGGCAGGATCGAGAATCCGTTTCTGCATGATGGCTGGGTCAGTTGCGATTCCAGTCCTCGACAGGATGAAATCAACCACCTCTACCGGCGTGTAATACTCTCCCAACCGTTTACGCTCAATCCGCGGGCGAAAATACTGGTAGATGGAACCGAGAAGATCGCGGTTGATAACGCGGAAGTCGAATGCGTTCAGGCGGAAAAGAATTCTCTCCAGAATGTCATGCAGCAGGCCGTTGCCTTTTCCGAACCAGTCAAACACGGATGCTTCAAACAGGCTGGAGTAAACGTGGGCCACGTCTTTGAAGGCCACATCCAGCAGGTCCTGATAATTGCCTTTGATGTTCTGGACAAAGTCACGCCACACCGCGATCCCCGAGTTGGAAATCTTGTGTGTGGTTAGCCCCGAATCCTCACAGATTCGCACAAAGAAGAGCCGGCTCAACGCGACATACGCTGTGTTGGTGCAAAAGATGTCTTCAAAGTTCTCTTCTAGCTGCGTGCCAGCGTATGTCTGATCGTGCTTGAACCGGTCGTAATCGTCTTCGAAGAGCTGGAGCGCCAGACGATACTTGGCCCGGACAGTTTTTCGACGATATAAGAGCTTCTGTCTTTCTTTAATGGCTCCCGAGCCGATATTCGCCAGTTTCTGGTCAATTTCCCCAATCTGCGCTCTCGCGTCGTCATGCTTGGCGCGCAGTTCGCGAAAATGCACGCGGCAATATTCTTTGAGTTTGTCTATGGCATATACGAATACGGATTGCAGCTGGGAAAGAGTTTCAGGGGTGAGCGGGATGTGGCCGCTGCGCACCTCACCGCGACGGAAGGCTTCGAACTGCCGGCGTTCCAGGGAGGCGTCATAACTTATCCGGCCCGCAACCTCCCGAAACCCTTTGTCAGAGAGAGGGAATTCCGCACCCGTCCGCGGATTCCGCAAATAGTTGTCTTCGATATGGATCGTTTCAAGCGGATTGCCATCCAAGTCGCAAACGTAGAAGGTCCGCGGCGCGCAGAGCACAACATAGAAAGTCTCTGGGCTGATGTACCGGTGTCCAACGACCTGTTCCCGCCAGAGTTTCGCCCGGCGGTCTTCGTCCCTGATTTCGGCGTCATCGCGCTTGGCCTCAACGACTACCCACTCTGAGTTGTCTTCTTGCGAATATAAGCGGATATCCGGGATGCCGTGTTCGCCAGACTTGTTGATGATGCGCTGTTTGGGAGGGTACCCGAGCAAGGCCCCAAAAAGATGCGTCGCCAGCGGAGTGTAGAAACCAATTTCACTCGCTATGGAACCAGAACTCGTTTCTTCTAGGTATTTTTTTAGCGACATTTTGGTTCAGGCAGCACAGAGGATATTACCTCACGCTGAGCTTGTCCCAAAAGAAACCTACAACTGCCAGTTGTGCGACGGCCTATTCTTTGAGTCAGAATCGTCCTTCACTCACGCCACGCCCACCGGTTCGCGCAATTCCGGATACAAAGGAAAAGCTTCGGCCAGTTCGAGCACCTGGCGGCGGATGCGCGCCAACACCTGCGCGTCCTGGTGATTGTTCAGAGCTTCAGCGATCCAGGCGCCCACCTGCACCATTTCTTTTTCTTTCATGCCGCGCGTGGTAAGCGCGGGCGTGCCGATGCGAATGCCGCTGGGCTTGAAGGGCGGGTTGGTGTCAAAGGGGATGGCGTTTTTGTTAACAGTGATGCCGGCCTGGCCCAGGGCGGTCTCCGCGTCGCTGCCCAGGATGCCCTTGGCGAAGACGTCGAGCAGGAAGAGGTGGGTGTCCGTGCCGCCGGAGATCACGCGGAAACCTTCATCCATCATTTTTTGCGCGAGCGTTTTGGCGTTGGCCACGATCTGGCGGGCATAGTCCTTGAACTCCGGCCGCAGCGCCTCCCGGAAGCACACTGCCTTGGCGGCGATGATATGCACCAGCGGGCCGCCCTGTGTCCCGGGGAAATTTGTTTTGTCCACGGCCGCGGCGAATTCCTGGCGGCAGAGCACCAAGCCGGCGCGCGGACCACGCAGTGTTTTATGGGTCGTGGTGGTAACGATGTGGCAATGCGGCACGGGCGATGGATGCGCGCCGCCGGCGACGAGTCCGGCGAAGTGGGCCATATCCACCATGAGCTTGGCGCCGACTTTGTCGGCAATTTGCCTCATGCGGGCAAAATCAAAAGTGCGCGCGTACGCGCTGGCGCCGCCGATGATCAGCTTGGGATGTTCGCGTTCGGCCAGTTGCTCCAGTTCGTCATAGTCAATGGTTTCGGTGTCTTTGCGAACGTTGTACGGGACCACTTTGTACAGCTTGCCGGAGAAGTTCAAAGGATGGCCGTGGGTGAGGTGCCCGCCGTGCGCCAGGTTGAGTCCCATGATGGTATCGCCCGGCTGCAGCAGCGCCATGTAGGCGGTCATGTTGGCTTGCGAGCCGGAGTGCGGCTGGACGTTGGCGTGCTCGGCGCCGAAAAGTTGCTTGGCGCGGTCGCGGGCCAGGCTCTCCGCCACGTCGGCAAATTCGCAGCCGCCGTAATAGCGCTTGCCGGGATAGCCTTCCGCGTACTTGTTGGTGAAGACCGACCCCACCGCCTGCAGCACCGCTAGGCTGACAAAGTTTTCTGAAGCGATCAGTTCCAGCCCTTCATGCTGGCGCTGCACTTCATGGTTGATGGCGCGGGCAATCTCCGGGTCGGCTTCCATGAGCGAACGGGACATCCAGGCAGTTTTCATGTCTTTTATGTGCATATCTTTTATGTGCATACCAAGAGAATCTTACTAGGACTTGCGGGCGATTGGGGAACGTTTAGTGGCCCAGCGCGTTGTGGCCGCGCACAAGAGGCGGCAGGTCGCTCAGCTTCCTGATCACCTGGGTGGGGAACTTCATGCGAGGATCGCGCGGCCCCACCGAGCCGACCAGGAACCGGCAAGTGGCCTGCTTGGCCGCGGGGTTCTTGTCGTTCTGCACTGTCCGCTCGCCGCCCATCAGGGCGAATGTGAGTTCCAGCCGTTTGGTCCGGCTGACGTTGGCGCTGGCTACCACGCACATCGGGCCGCTGGATTCGCCGATCTCGCATGGCTTCGCGGTGTATTGCGGCACGCCGGGCCGGGCCTGGTCTGCGAACCACTTGCCAAAGGTCCGGTCCGGCAGGCCGGATTCGATGTCGGCCAAGGGCGTGGCTTTGAGTTTCGCGATCCACTGCGCGCTGTTGTCCTGCGCCGGTTTTTTTTGCGCGGGCTTGGATTGAGCAGGCTTCGGTTGGGCAGCCATGCCGGCGGTCAACAACAAGAGCGTGAGGAAGAGGCTCATCTTGGTTCGTATCATATGGACTTTTATACGCTTCCAGGATCTCATTTGCATGACAGGGAAGATGTGTTGCTCACTGTGGTGCCGTCGCCGGCAGGAACGGTGGCGGTCACAGTTACGGCGGATGCGGTCGCAGTCAGGCATGTGGCCATTCCGTAGTTCGGGCCCTGCACGTTGCCGATGCTGACCGCCACCGGATCAGAGACGCTCCACGTTGCATTCGTGAGGTTGGACAAAGCAACGGCACAACCGGAAGTCCCGCTGGCGGCGAATGCCGCAAACTGCATTTGATTGCCGGGAGCCAACGCGGCATGGTCAGCGGTGGCGCTTTGCGGAAAGACATTGATGGCCGTGAGCTTGCAGGTTGTCGTGCTGCTGCCGCAACCGGCAAGAGCACAGCAAGAAAACAGGAGAACAGCCTTCGCCCAGTTTTTCATCACAAGACCTCCCTGGTCCCTATTCTTCAGGAACGGCCCGGGCGGCGTTTCTTGCGTACACTTCAGGGTCCGTCAAAAGCAGTTTGTGTATTCACCGCTTTGCGCCGGAAGAACCTGTGGGCGATTCTTCCCGCTCCTGGTCGAGCGCGCCCATCTTCTCCACGCGCCGCTCGTGCCGTCCGCCGGCGAACGGCGTGGCCAGCCATTTGTCCACGATAGAGAGCGCCTGGTCTTGGGGCAAAATGCGCGCGCCCAGAGTGAGAACGTTGGCGTTGTTGTGCTCGCGGCTGAGCTGGGCTTCCTGCTCGCTGGAAGCGTTCACAGCGCGGATGCCGGCGATTTTGTTGGCGGCCATGGCCATGCCGATGCCGCTGCCGCAGACCAGGATGCCGAGACTGGCGCGGCGCTCGCTCACGTCGCGCGCCACCAGCCGCGCGTAGTCAGGATAGTCCACTGATTCGCTGGAGAAGGTGCCTTCGTCCAGGACCTCCAGGCCCTTCTGCTGGAGATACCGTTTGATCTTGTCTTTGAGCTCGTAGCCGGCGTGGTCGGCGCCCAATGCGATTTTCATGCGGTCATTCTACGGCAAGGGAGAGATGCGGGAGACGGCAGAAATAGAAAAAGCCGGTTGCCCGCAACCGGCCTTGATCAGATCTGATCTGCTCACGCAGTCATCTATTTGTGGTCTTCGTGTCTGTCGCCGGCTCTCATACCCATTTCAGTGTGCCGGATGGCTTCATTGGTGGCTTTGATGGCCGCCACGCGATGTCCGCCTTTGTCATGTTTGGCCATTTCAAGGTGCGCTTTGGCCTCACGCAAGGCCTTCAGAGCAGCCTCCATGTGGGGTTGATCATCATCGTCCGCGCCGACGGCCTGGACCGCGGGCATGCTGAACAGAGCAAAAATCGTCGCTAACGCCAATAGCTTGGAAACTGTTTTCATGTGGAGTGTCCTCCCCTTTCTGAATGCGTTAAGAAAGGTAGACAACCGCGTGGCTTGCTGTCAACTGGGAGTGGGAGAATCCCATCCGGAAGGTCAAGCCCCAGTGGGTGAAAGACGGCTGGGCTGGAGTATGAACTAGCGAGTGACCGTAAGGCATTTGTTCTCTTGTTCCTGGAGGTCATTCGTCAGATAATCTTGCGTCAAGCTTTGCAAAAGCAGTTCTTGAGGGAGCTCATGTCCACACCGTCCGCGCCCGAAATTGATTTAACCGGAGACACCAGGAGGGGGACACGCCCGCTCAAGTACATCCAATTTGAGATCGCCAACTTTATCGCCCGCCTCACCCTGAATAACCCGCCGCACAACGTGCTGATTGTCCCCATGATGAAGGAAATGGCGGAGGCGATTGAAAGCCTGAACGGCCGAGGCGACGTAAAAGCCATCCTGTTGACATCGTCGCAACAGGCCTTCTCCGCCGGCATTTCGCTGGAAGATTCGCGCCCGGACCGCGTCTTCCAAACGCTGGACGCATTCACCCGCGTTTTCCAGGCCATGGTGGACATCTCCAAGCCGGTCCTGGTGGTGGTGAACGGACCGGCCATCGGCGCCGGCTCAGAGCTGGTGGGGTTCGGCGACATGGTGATTGCCACTCCGAAAGCAAAATTTGCGCAGCCGGAAGTAAAGCTCGGCGTGTTTCCGCCGTTTGCGGCCGTGATGTTGCCGCAGATCATCGGGCAGAAGAAGACGTACGAGCTTATCCTGACGGGCGAAGCGCTCAGCGCGGAAGAAGCGTTGAAGTTCGGCTTCGTCAACAAGGTCGTGCCGGAAAGTGAGCTGAACGCCTACGTGGAGAGCCTGATTTTCCGCATCTCCGAGTTCAGCGGCCCGGTGCTGGAAGTGACCAAGCGCGTGATCAACAGCTCCATCGGCCAGCCGCTCAAGAAAGCCATGAAGACTTCGCAGGACCTCTACCTCAACGAACTGATGAGCCTGGAAGACGTGCAGGAAGGCTTGCGCGCGGTGATCGAGAAGCGAAAACCGGTGTGGAAGAACAAGTAATAGCATCGCAACATCGCGACATCGGATCATCGGGCCATCGGGGCATCTGCTCTTTCCACAATCCCGAGCGTAGCGCGGGGTCCCTATGATCGCCGACAACGCTGGGGTCACGGACAGCCGGAGTTCTTCTGTAACATAAGCGAGATTCTATTTCTGTTTTGGCTGAAAGCCGTTCTAGAAGATAGGGATCCCTCGCTCCGCTCGGGATTTCAGAAAAAGCCCTACAGGTTCTTCGCCAGAAACTTCACCATGTAATACGCGTCCATGTATTTGAACGGCGTTTCGCCGGTGGTGTAATGTCCGCAGGGGAGCAGCACCGTCTTGAGGTCAATGCCATGTTCGCCGAAAGCGGCCACGGCTTCGCGTGAGAGTTGCGGGATGAAGGTCAGATCGTACTTGGCGTAAATCATCAGGCACTTCTTGGGGAAGCGCGCGAACTTATCAAAATAAGCCATGGGACTGATGCACAGCCAGGCCTGGCGCAGGCGATCGAGGGTGAGCCCGTCATTTTCCAGGCCTTCACGGACGTGGCGCGTGGATTGGCCGGTCCAGGTCACGTCGGCGACGTAAGTTGAAGCGTGGTTGAAGGCGCAGACGCGCAGCCGGGCGTCGTGAGCGGCGGCCAAGAAGGCGTAGCAGGAGCCGAGACTCGTCCCCAGCACCGCGACTTTGGTCTTACCCTGCTGGTACAGCCAATCAATGCAGGAGCGCACGTCAACAATGGCCTGGCGCGCGGCGTCAATGGTGCGGCAGATGTTGGATGACACGGCGTAGTCCGAGCGGGCCGTCTCGCTGGGCCGGCGGATGTCATGGTACGGCTTGCTCATGCGCAGCACGGAGATCCCAAAGCGGTTCAGCAGCGTCCCCAGCGCGTTGTAAGCGATGCCGTTGGCGTTCCAGTGCGGCAGGATGATCACTGCGCGGTCGCCCGCAGTCTCAAACCAGCGCGCATTCACCAGGTCGTTCTCAGGATAGGGCGTGCGCACCGGCGAGGTGAAGCGCAGGTAGATGCCCTCGCCCTTGGGGGCCTTCTCCGAAGCGTTGCTGCCGGTGGCGAAGAGTTCAATCTTGCGCGTTTCCAGACGGAAATCGGCGGGTGTGACGTAAGAGAAAAACTGGTCACTGTTGGCGACCACGCGGTCATTCAAGTCGTGTATGTATTGTTCGTACGCGTCGGGCGAATCAGGGGCATGGCCATTGAGTGCGGGCCAGCGGCGCGCCCAGTCCAGGCCCCAATCCAGGGGCCGGACGACGCGGTTGGTGTCGCGCATGGTGAGACGGGTCTCCCACGCGTACATCCATTTTTGATAAAGGCTGGGCATTGCTGTTATTTAAATTCTAAATGAGGCGCCGTCCGCGCGGAATTCGGCCGCAGCAGAAGGCGCGGATTGGGCGTTGAGTCGTCGAAAAAAGATGGCAGAATGGAGTGCTATGAAAAGACGCCTGCTGGCCGTCGCGATGGTTGCCGGGTGGATGCTTTTTGGAGCGGAGATCAACTCCGCCGCCGACCTGCCACGGGCGGACCAGATCGTCATCGTGAAATCCACGCGCACGCTGACCTTACTGCGCCAGGGCCAAGTCCTGAAGACCTACAAAGTGGCGTTGGGCGGACAGCCCGTTGGCGCGAAAGACCGCCAAGGCGACAACAAAACTCCGGAAGGCCGTTACACCATTGATTCGCGCAACCAGCACAGCCAGTTTCATCTGTCGCTGCATATCTCGTATCCCAGCGCAGCGGACCGCCAGCGAGCGCGCAGGCTGGGCGTGAATCCCGGAGGCGACATTTTCATCCACGGTGGAACGCCGGCGTGGACCGGCCCGCCTGCGGAAAGGCGCAATATGGACTGGACTCTGGGCTGCATCGCGGTGACCAATCCTGAGATCGACGAGATCTGGGCGATGGTGAACGTAGGGACCAGGGTGGAGATCAGGCCGTAAGGCTTCAGAACTCCTGCTTCGGCACACGGAAAGGCACGCGCACCACCGCCTCCACGTCCACGGGGACGCCGTTTCTGGTTCCGGGGCGGAAGCGCCACTGCTCCAGAGCAACGCGGGCGTTTTCGTCCAAACGTTCGTTGAAACCCTCCAGCACGCGGACCTCGCCCACCGTGCCGTCGGTGCGGATCACGGCGTACAGCACCACCACGCCCTCAATGCGGTCATGCACCATGCTGGCGGGATACGCCGGATCAACTTTCTTGATGGGGTCAGGCGAACTGAGTTTGCCGGGCGCTCCGGGCTCAGCGTGCAACTCGGCAAAACGCATGGTCCAGCTGGACAGGGTGGAATTCAAGTTGGTCATGCCCAGCTTCATGGAATAGCGATTGCGACTGCCGAAAATCTGGTTGTCAATCTTGTCCGGCGGCAGGTCTGTGCGATCAGGCACGGCAAAGTGCGCGGCGGGCGCCGTCATGACCACGTTGCCGGTGATCTTGGCGGGAGGAGCAGACACATAAATGCTGGACGAACTCGAGCTGTCTCCGCCGCGACTTGAGTCAGACGGGGCATCGCCGGCGCGGGTTTCCGGGCGCGCTGTGGCGCCGGGGCGTCCTTCCGGGCCGGCGGCAAACTCGCCCTGCCGATTGCCGGGAGGAATAATGACCGGGGCCATGGGCACTACTGGATGAGCATTCAAAGCCAGGATTTGCCCCGCGGCGCGGGACTGGGTTTCTCCAGGGCCGGCGGAGATGGGCTGGGGCGGCGGCACCACGGTGGGCGCTTGCTGGGAAAGCGCGAGCCCGGGGCTGCCGCGACGTCCTGCTGCCTGCTGCGCTGGAGGCACAACTTCAGGCGCGACATTCGGCAATGACTGGCCGAGCGTGTGGCTAGTGGCGACGCCGGAAGCGGGCGGCGCAACTTCCGGGGCCTGCGCCGGAATCTGCAGGCGACTGGGATCGCGCACCACGGCCTGCGGGCTGGGCTGCACCACGATGGGTCCATTCAGCGGCAGAATTGGCCCTGCATGATCGGTCGTCGGCGGACTCGATGGACCGACAATTTCCGGCTTCGGGATCGCCGGAAAGATCAAGCGCCGTGCGGGAGCTGTCTGCTCCGCCGGCGGCACCACTTGCGGCGCGCTGTCCAGCAGGTTGGCCAGCGCATGTCGCGAAGCCACCGGCGCGCCGGGGACCGCGGTGGAAACCATCATGTTGGGCAAGGGCACGTCCTGCTGGAGAATGCTGAGGTCCGGCTGGATGATGGTCTGCCGTTTGCTGGTGTGGTCCACGTGGATGGAGATGATTTCCTGCGCGGCATATTCCGGGTCAGCGGTCTGGGCCTTGCGGCGCGTTGGCGGCGTGGGGCTCTTCTTGAGCGGGTTCACCGCCGGCAGGTATTCGGAAAGCTGGTAGTGAATGACGGTGTTACGCGGAGTGGTCGAGATCACCTGGGGCTGGTCCACCCAGAACTGCGTAAATTCGTACACCAGCAGCATGGCCAGAATATGCGCGAAGCTGGACTGGCGGATGGCCGTCCAGGGCGCAGGCCGGTGGACGAGGGCGTCCGGCCAGTACGCAGCGGGACGCGCCGTCACCCAAACCGGCGGCGGCCCGGGCCGGAACAGGTCCGCCACGTTGCGCAGGAAGATGCGCAGCCAGGGCTCAGGCTCAAGAATGAAACTGAGGCCCGCGCGGCCCGCATCCAGCTCGTTGGGCGCCGAGTTAGTCATCAACTGCATTGGGCTTGAACTTCCAGGCCAGTAGAACGATTATATCTTCTGATCTCCGGCCTCTATGATGAACGCCATGTTTAGATTCAGACTGCTTATCGCGTGTCTGCTCTCGCTGTCCCTGGCGGCAGCCGCCCAGGACAAGAACGCTAAAACCGCGCCACCTTCGCAAACCAAAGCGGCCCAGCCAGATAGCGATAATTCGCCCGCCGAAGATTTCTCCGGCATGTACAGCTTCCTGAAAGAAGGCGAGTTCGTCCAGATAACTTTGGATAAGGACGGTATCACCGGATACATCTCCCGACAGGGCGACCAAGAGGGCGGCCAAGTCACGTTCCTGGACCAGTGGTTCAGCCAGGCGTCCGTCAAGGGCCATGAAAT
Organism: Terriglobia bacterium; assembly: GCA_020072815.1. NCBI lineage: Bacteria > Pseudomonadati > Acidobacteriota > Terriglobia > Terriglobia bacterium. The sequence continues at coordinate 648,052 of JAIQGE010000001.1, forward strand.
GGCGTTTACGACTAAGGCTTTATACGGAGTCTGGTTTGAGTTCAAAGGAGCGTTTGCGCGCGGCCCAGCCAAGACCAAAACCGAAGACGGCTACTATGTTTTGCGGGGGACGCTCAAGGAGTTTGTCAGCGACGCCGACAAGAGAGTTACATCACGCGCGCGCGAAGTTGAGTTCAAGTTGCTGGCCGAGCCGGAAGAGAAGTAAGGATAAGGAAGGGTTTCTCCGCTAGTTCCGGACTGGCCGTGCGCCCCGCTTACCGCCAATAAACCTGAGCGATTTTCCCGTCTGCTGTTACTGTAAAACTGAACCAGCGGGTGGCATTTCCCAGCACGGCTTGGTAGCGCAGGATGTGGGCGTCACCCGTCTCCTCCCTTTCGCTCAAGGTGAAAGACTTGACTTCGCCGTCGGCGCAGACCCATGGCCACACTTCTCTTCCCATGGCGGTTTTCAAAAGGAGTTGCATCGCCGGAGTGAACGGCTCTGGAGCAGCCTTGTCGGCGCAAAGGTCCACCAGCGCCTTCTTTAGCATCGGCGAAGTCCTGGCATCCGGATCAGCCTGCGCGCTTTTGGGCCTCGCGAGTGCCGGAACGTACATGCCCGCTATGTCAATGGCCAGGTGGTCAATGACGCGGTCGGCATGATTGGTCAGGATGATGACGGTAAGCTTGTCGTCCACGAAACGATACATGGCCGACGAAAACCCCGGCGTGCCGCCAGTGTGCGCCACTACGCGATGCCCGTGATAGGTGTCCACGAACCAGCCGAACCCGTAATTGAACGGTGCAAGAGCGCCGCCCGCCGCTTTGGCGGGAGTCCACATCTGATTCAGGCTCAGCCTGTTGAGCAGCTTCTCGCCGTAAAGCACAGCGTCCCATTTCGCCATATCGCCGACCGTGGAAACAATGGAACCGGCGCCATAAGCGTTTTCCGTAAGGGCCGCACGGTTCTTGAAGCTGTTGCCCGTCCATTCGTAGCCGGCCGCGCGTCTGGAAATGATTGTTGCCGGCTCGCTGCTGCGGCTTGAACTCATATCTAGCGGTTTGAAGATCCGCTCATCCAGAAACTCCCAGTAGGATTTCCCGCTTGCCTTCTCGATAACGTTGCCCAGCAGGAGATAGCCCGTGTTGCTGTAGGCCCAGGTCTCGCCTGGCCGGAACTCCAACTGCTGCAGGCGGGCGAAGAAGAGCCGCGCAATGTCATCATGGGACAATCCGGGGCGCGTGGTGGCTTCAAACAAACCGGGCACCAGCAGATAGTTCTGTATCCCCGAAGAATGGGTCAGCAAATGCCGTATCGTCACGCCGCTCCATGCGTCCGGGACACCGGCGAGATACTTGCTGATCTTTTCATCAAGGCCGACCTTTCCTTCCTCCGCCAGCATCATGATGGCCGTGGCCGTGAACTGTTTGGTAATGGATCCGATCTCAAATACCGTGTCTCGAGTGACAGGCACGTTCAACTCCACGTTGGCCAGGCCGTAGCCTTGTAGTTTTGCGATGCGTCCGTCGCGAACTACGGCAAGGGAAACGCCGGGGATGTGCAGTTGCCTCATCTGCGCTTCAATGTAAGTGTCAACGTCATCAGCCTTGGCGGACAATGACACCCATGACAACAACAGAATCACAGCAGTTCTGCAGTAATTCACATCTCCTCCCTCAGGCGATATGCTGCGGAGTTGGCTCTTCTTTGCAACCGCATAACTCTACACCAGCCCCCGGAGTTGCGAAGGTGGGCGTCGCGTTCCCAGAAAGGCCAGAAATTCGCTGAAGGCCGACCCTCTGTTTATGATGCCTCCCACTTTTCCACCCATTTCCACAGAATTCGGCAATCTCCACAGAGATTTCCACCACAATCCCGGCGTGGCCCTTGCACGCACTCATTCCTTCATGGATATTTCTAGCACCCAAGTGTGCGATGTTCGACCACTGAGATAGAGCGTTCGATTCGCAACGGTCGAGAACGTTTCCCCGCTGGGGCAATGTTTGGGCTCAATCTGCGTTGGCATGCGCTCCCAGACGGGCGCAGCCTGACCTGATCCTTCACCGGATAGGCGCGAGAGGAGCCCGCGTAAATCTCTGAATCGCCAGCGCGGCAACACGCGGCGACGAACATCCACCCCGCAAACCCGGCTTGTATGGCTGGTACAGGCCGGGTTTTGTTTTCTTGCAACACGCTCTCACGCTGGACGACCCCGAGTTCCGCGAGCCGGTGACAGCTTTGAGCCGGGGCATGCCGGGAGTTAGGGCAATCCGGTGTTTTCATCGCAAAAAGCAAGGTTTTGCACGACGCTGTGGGAAAGCGGTGTGGATTTCCTGTGCTTTTTGCAGGCAGAAACCCCAGCTTCTCCTGATTTTCGCCATACAATTCTGTAGTAGGATGGTGAAGGAAATCGGCTATGGCAACCACCGATTACAGTCTTGACCGCGCGCTCCCGGCGAGCGCCGACGCCGAGCGCGCCATCCTGGGCGCGATCCTTCTGGACAACCAGGCCTATCACCAGGCCGCGGAATTTCTGCTGGCTGAAGATTTCTCCCTCGACTCCCATCGCCGCATTTACCTGCGGATGATGGAGCTCTCTGACTCCGGCCGGGCCATTGATTTTGTCACGCTCACCGAACAACTGGGCCAGCACAAAGAGATTGAAGCCGTGGGCGGCGTGGCTTACGTTACGTCGCTCACCGACGGGCTGCCGCGCGTCAAGAACATTGAACAGTACGTCAAGATCGTCAAAGACAAAGCTTTGCTGCGCGGGCTGATCCACGCGGCCACCACGGCGATCCAGAAAGCGTACGAGCAGGACGCGCCGGCGGAAGAGATTGTGGACGCGGCGGAGTCGGAGATTTTTCGCGTCGCGGAAAAACGCATTGGCCAGGGATTCATGGCCATCCCGGACATCGTCAAAGGCTCGTTCGGCTCGATTGACAAGCTCTACGAACAAGGCCAGCGCATCACCGGACTGCGCACCTACTATGAAGACCTGGACGAAAAAACCAGCGGGCTGCAGAAGTCTGACCTGATCATCATCGCGGCGCGGCCGTCCATGGGCAAAACGGCGTTTGCCATCAACATCGCGGAAAATGCCGCGGTGTATGACAAGAAAGTCGTCGGCATCTTCTCCCTGGAAATGTCGCGCGAATCGCTCATCATGCGCATGCTGTGTTCGCAGGCGCGCGTGGATTCGCACCGCGTGCGCACCGGCTTTATCAGCCGCGAAGAGCGCGGCAAGCTGGTGACCGGCTTGGCGTCGCTGGTGGACGCGCCCATCTTCATTGACGACACTCCGGGTATCTCCATCTCTGAAATGCGGGCCAAGTGCCGCCGCCTGATGCAAGCCCAAGGGCGGCTGGACATGATCATTGTGGACTACCTGCAACTGGTGGCCGGCGCGCCCATGGGCACGGCGCGGCGCTATGAGAACCGCACGCAGGAAGTGTCGGCGATTTCGCGCGGGCTGAAAGGCCTGGCCAAGGAGATGCGCTGCCCGGTGGTGGCGCTCTCGCAGTTGAGCCGCGCGCCGGAGGCCCGTACCGGCAACAACCGTCCGCAGCTTGCCGACCTGCGCGAATCGGGCGCCATCGAGCAGGACGCCGACGTGGTGGGCTTCATCTTCCGCGAAGAAGTCTACAAACAAGACGACCCCGATCTGGAAGGCAAAGCGGAACTGATCATCGCCAAGCAGCGTAACGGCCCCACAGGAACGGTCCATCTGGCGTTCATCAAGAAATTTACGCGCTTTGAGAACACGACGAACGAGAGTGGACCTCCGCCGGAAGAGTAGCAACGTCACACGGATCTCCTACTGCTGCGCGCTCACCAAAAACTGCTCGATCTTGCCGCCCGGCAAAGCATAGACGGAAATCGCCACGGACTTGCCTGAATAGCGGGCCGTGTAATCCCAAAACGTCATGCCGCCGCGCTTGCCAGTGGACGTCTGCCGCAAATTCTCTACCTCGCCCAGCGGCGCCAGGCTGGCGGCGTAGTCTTTCAGCGCGACGTCGGTAAAGTAGGCATTCGCGTTATCGCTGAACAATGCGCGGTCAATCTCTCCGCGGGCCAGGCCTTCCAGGATTTTCTTCACGCGCTCATCGCGGTCAGGCTCCGGCGGAGGATTGAGCGCCACCAGCCTGTTCACAATCGCCCGCATGATCACGGCCGAGGCATCCACCGCGTCCTGATTGGTCAGCGCCACCACGGCCACGCCGTCTTCGGGCAGAACCACGCTGGCGGCGGTGAAGCCGGACACTTCTCCGCCATGCTGCAGGACCAGGCGCCCGTTGATGTGGAGCACGCGTATGCCCAGGCCGTAATTCGTGCCGCCGCCGTCCTTGAGGCGAGTTTCGGTTTCCAGCTCTTTATATGACGCCGGCTTGAGCAGGCTCTTCTGGATGATTGAGATGTTCCACTTCTGCAGGTCTTCGGCGGTCATGGCCAGCTCGCCGGCGGCAAACAGCCAGCCTTTGCCTTCCTTGGGCGCCACGCGCGGTGGGCCAAGGGCGTAGCGGAAGTAACCGGTGGCGTCGGTTGCGGCCAGCGTGTTCTGGTCAATGTCCGCGACGCTGTTCATGCCCAGCGGCTTGAAGATGCGCGCGCGCAGGAAGTCGAGAAACGGCATGTGCCCGGCTTTTTCCACGATCATCCCGGCGATGACGAAGTTGGTGTTGCTGTACTGCCACTTGGTCCCTGGGTCAAAGTCCAGCGGCTTGCGCGCCCACAGGTCGAGGATCTTTTGCGACGTGACGGCCGTGAGCATGAACGGCGGAACGTAATCCTGCGGCCAGTAGTCCTGGTATCCGGAAGTGTGCGAGAGCAACTGGCGCACGGTGACTTCATTGCCGCGCGTCAGCCCGGGGACGAACTTCTCCACGTGGTCGTCCAGCGAGAGCTTGCCTTCTTCCTCCAGCATGAGGATGGCGGCGGCGGTGAACTGCTTGCTGATGGAGCCGATGGAGTAGCGCATGTCCGTCCGCGCGGGGAGCGGGGGATCAAGCCGCGCCTGGCCATACGCCTTGACGTAGGTCAACTTGCCGCCTTCGACAATGGCCACTTGCGCGCTCGGAACTCCGCTGGCCGCCAGCGCCTGCGTGACGATGTCGTCAATGTCCGGGCGGGCGGGTTGCGACGTTGGACCAGGCGTTGGGCCAGACGGCGCTTGTGTCGGCGCTTGCGCTTTGGCGACGGCTGACATCCTGGCGACAGCCGTTCCTTGCACCGACGCATTGCCGGCCACGCTCACGACGCACGCGAGAACCGCGAACACCAGACTGAGTTTCTTGCTCATTGATTTAATCCGATCAATAGGACGCATGCAATCTCCGGTGGCGATAGTAAATGATGGCCTGGGCGTCTGGGTTCTCCAATCTGCGTGATCAGCGTTCATCAGCGGCAAGGTTCTTTTGCCTTTCCGATCACGGCGATCACGCGCGATGTCGGCGATTTCGGCGATGCCGCGCTCCGTGCGGCCCCTAGCTTCATCCCCGGAAAATATAGACTTACACGATTCATCCCCGGCGATCCCCCTCCAAAAACCACCCTTTTTGACTCGAAATTGCATGTTTTCCGCCAACTCTGCATATTCCCCTAAACCATTGCAATAAAATGAGTTATGTTACCACGGAAGCTGCCAAAACGCAAGCAAAAACCGCTCTGGCCAGCCCCAAAAACGCCCGACCACAAGATGTGGGGTTGCCCGACCTTAGACCATCCCCACATTTTGTGATTTTGCGCAACCGATCTGCATGATAGCCTCACTAGGCGAATGCATAGCGAATCTAGGAAATCGAGGCTGAGCGGCCCGTTAGCTCGTGTTGCGAGAATCAGAATGTTTGCAGTTCATGATGTTCCACATCTCAAAACCTCGTGTAGACTAGGGCACCCTTGTATGGCCATCGAGATAGGCAACCTGGTCCCCCCGGACGATACTGGAGCAGATACCTCCGCACGCTTTCGTTTCCAAGCTGAGGTTGCGTTTCCTTTCTGCTTGAACTGCGCAATCGGCGGAAATATCAAGTCCGTCGTAATGGAGCATTTCGAGGACATTGCTATTGAGGAGAGCGCACGGTGGCGTTTTCAGCAGATCAAAACTCGCAACGTTGACCGCGGTCCTTGGAGGCTATCAGACATCCTTCAAAAGCATGGTGGCGGCATACATACGCTGTTTCGTACTTATCAAGTAATCAAGGATCACGCAAATATTCGGCTGGAATTAATTCTAGAAGGTGCCTTGAAACTCCAGGACGCAATACAACAGCTTCGCAGGAATGAAGCAACGCCTGAAACGCTAAAAAAAATACAAGACGCGGTCGAGGGCACTTTTGAAGAAGTGTCCCAGTTCGTGAGCAAACTCCACGTATTACCCTATCATCGCTATCGCAACAGCATCGAAGCACAAAACTTGTTGCTCTTGGGGCAGCACGCCAAGCACCTCACTGCCGAACAAACGAAAAGCATATATGACAAGATCATCGAGAGAATTCTCGAGGCGATGCATGTCAAACTTGATGCCGATGACTGGGAAGAGTTTTGCCTAACTCTGGAGCCTCTGAGTGACCATCAAGTTTTTCAGAAGAAGCGCCTCACACCAGAGATTCTAAAGCCGTTGTTTGGCCCGATTACTTCCAAGGCTGGAACCTTGCTCAGGCAAGTTATCGAGCCAGAAAAGGCGGTTACATCTCCTCTTGAACAAAAGTTGATCATAGGCGGCGCTCCACCCCAGTTGATCAGCGTGGCCAAGAGCTTAAGAGCCCACGCTGTGTCCACAGAGCTTGAGCAATCGTCCGCTTCATTGTTTGCTGACGCCGAGGAACTTTTGGAGGATGTGCGCCAGCGGCTTCTAAGCCGTGCTGTAGCAATTAGCATTGCGGACGGAAATGGCCCCAATCCGGCATCTAACATTTGGACAAAGCTCATGGACGTCCTCACGGCCAACCGGGAAATCATCGACAAACACGATTTTTTCGAGCAAGACGTCGAGTTGCTTATGGGGGAGTTGTGCGAGTTGTCTGACCAGTGCAGGTTCGATTGGGGCAACGTAGATGCGTAAAAGCGTATTTCAGCCGTCTGCGGAGTCCGAAGTCCGTTTGTTGTTACTCATTCACGCTTTCTCCGGCAAGACTAGAGCCTTGGAGGGTCGCACAAAACTAGCTAAGCTAGATTTCCTCTTGAGGTATCCAAAATTTCTAGAGAGGGCTTTACGAATTCGCAATCCCGAAGCGTTACTCAAGCAAGAGATTTCTGAACAAGGAAATGACATCGACAACAGAATGATCCGCTTTCGATATGGACCTTGGGATCCCTCGTACTTTGCAGTTTTGGGTCGGCTCATTGGTAGGGGCCTGATCATTCCGGTACCAGTTCCTGGCGGTATAGGATACAAAACAAGCACTCAAGGGGAAGCCCTCGCGGATAAATTTGCCGATACTGAGCCGTGGAAACCAACTGCACAATGCGCACGACTCCTTAGGCGCAACTTTGACCTTAGTGGCACGGCGTTGAAGGAATTCATTTACAGGCATTTTCCGGAAGTGTCCGGTGCAAATTGGGGGGAACGACTGTGAAGGTGGCGCTCAACCAGATTTCGCTTGTCGGTACCGACAGGAAAGTTGCTTTTGAACCCGGGCTAAACATTATTACTGGGCCAATTGCTTCCGGCAAATCAACACTCTTGCGCCTCTGTCGTGGGCTCTTGGGAGCGGGTTTGGATAACCTCATTCCAGAAGTCCGTGAGCATGTTAATGCATTAGCAGGCGATCTTCTGATCGGAGACTCGCACATATCGATTGTTCGCCTTGCGGTTTCGACAAAGACCGCTAAAGTTGACATTGCAACCGGCTCGAGCGCTTTACGTTTGCCTGCAATGGAACGAGAATATCCAGGCCAACGCACCTTTGGCGATTGGTTGCTGGAAGAAATGCACTACCCGGCTTTAAGGGTACCCACAGCGCCGAGCAAACCGGAGAGTGAATCGTCCCCTCTTACCATCAACGACTTTTTTCTCTACTGTCACCTAACTCAGCAGGAAATTGATCAGAGCGTCTTCGGCCATCAGGACCCATTCAAAAACATCAAACGCAAATATGTCTTCGAGGTAATCTACGGCATTTACGACATCGAGATTGCCATCGTTCAGGAGCAGCTCAGAACCGTTTACTCAGACCTTCGGTCTATCAACAATCAGTCCTCAGCTTTTGAGAAGTTGCTCGAAGGGACGGCATGGGAGAACCGGGCACAATTGCAGCGTCAGCTTGCCGATACCGAGACCGCCTTAAGCAATATTGAGGAAGAGGTCATGCGGCAAGCAACTTTTGGCAAGAGTTCTGCCATAGAAACTCTGCGTTCCGAAATATTGCGAATCGATGAGCAACAGGCGGCAGTCCGACTTGCTCTTGAACGAGAAGAGCGTTCGATTGAACAACTCACCCGCTTGATCAATCAACTTGAGTCCCAGAGCGGTCGACTGACGAAGGCAATCGTAGCAGAAACTTATCTGAGCGATTTTGACTTTAAAGTTTGCCCGCGTTGCGGTGCGTCTGTAGATCCCGCCGATGACAAACCTGACCAGTGCTATCTTTGTCACCGGGTTCCTAGTCCGCAGATGTCAAGAAAGGATCTCATAAACGAACAGGAGCGGATCATGGCTCAACGGGAGGAGACTGACGAGTTAATCCGCACGCGTCAAGGTGCTCTCATTCGTATTCAAGAAGAGATCAACCAACAACAGGTTAAGCGCCGGAGGCTTGGAGAGGAGTTGGACTACCTCAGCTCTTCATTCGTCTCTGATAAAGCGTCGGGCATCGCGGAGCTGTCGGCTCAGAGAGCGAGCTTAAAGTCGGACATAGATCGCTATAGGGACTATCTGAGGCTTTACTCCAGGATGGAAAACCTGAGTACAGCGAGGGCAAAGCTCGAAAGCGAGAAAGAGCGTCTCGAATCCCAATTGGATGATGCCTCGTTAAAGAAGCAGTCGGCTGAAAATAATATAAAAAAGCTCGAAGCTAACTTTCAGCGGATTCTTGACCGCGTTTCACTACCGCAATTCCTAAACCCTAAGAACGCGTTTATCGATCGAACAACATATTTGCCTGTCATTGATGGTCGAAAATTCGAGAACCTTAGCTCTCCTGGACTAGAAATCTTCGTAAATTTCGCACACGCTCTTGCACACCACGAAACAGCCATTGAGCTTGGACTCAACCTCCCAGGGCTTTTGTTCATTGACGGTTTGACCAGCAATGTTGGAAAAGAAGGATTCGACATTCAAAGGGTAAATAAGGCGTACGACTACTTGATCGAGGTTTCAGATAAGTATTCCTCGAGGTTACAGATCATCTTGGCTGACGGTTTTGTTCCACCCCAGGCTGACCCATTTGTGAAGCTCCGCCTGTCAGAGGATGACCGCCTTGTTCCGATACCAGGCCAGATCAAGAAGCCCCCGGCCCAAGACTCAGGAGCAAGTGCGGAATCATTGGGCAGCCGGAAAACAAAGCGACCTTGAGATGTCGGCGTCTGTGAGTCGACTCTTGCTTTACTCTCCGGATTCCCTGAACTGCCGTAACGCCGCCTCATCCAACCCCCTGCCTTTATAATCAACTTACGGCCTTCCCACCCGCTTGCCACGCATGTTTGCCGGAATGAAGTTGCCGGAATGAAGACGCCGGACCACCAATCGAATGCACACACCCCCTTGCTGGATAGAAATTTCGCTCACTGCGCTGCGGCATAACTTCCGCACCGTTCATTCTTTCGTACAGCCTGAAGCCGTGGTCTGCGCGGTGATCAAGAGTGACGCATACGGCCACGGCGCCGGGCCGTGCGCGCTGGCCTTGCAGGAAGAAGGCTGCAAATGGTTTGCCGTGAACACCGCGGCAGAGGGCGTCGCCCTGCGCGAAGGCGGGATCCACGGACGCATCCTTCTGCTGGGCGGGTTGTGGCGCGGCGAAGAGAATGACGTGGTCCGCTACGGGCTTACGCCCGCGGTGTGGGACTGGAACCACATCGAGCTGCTGGAAAACGCCGCCGAGCGCGTGAAACCCAAGAACGCGGTGGCCATCCACCTGAAAGTGAATACGGGCATGAACCGCCTGGGCGCGGACTTGGGTGATCTGAAAGAGATGTTTTCCGCCATCCGCTCAGCTCCGCACATTTATCTGGAAGGCATGTTCAGCCACTTTGCCGCGTCGGAGATGATCGACCATCCCGCTGGCGAGCAGCAACTGGCGCGCTTTGCTGAAGCGCTGGGCAAGGCCAACCACGCGGGACTGACCGTGGCGCTCCGGCACATGGCGAACAGCGCGGCCATCGCCAGCCGGCCAAAATCGTGGTTCAACATGGTGCGTCCGGGGCTCTCGCTGTACGGGTATTCCCTGCCGCTGACCTCGGTTGTGACGGGGACCAGTGATTCGTCGCTGGAGCTTCCGGTGAAGCCCGCTTTGACGTGGAAGACCCGCGTGCTGCAGGTGCGCGACGTGGAAGCCGGCCAGCCGGTGGGCTACAGCAGCGGTTACGTGACGCAGTCAGCCACGCGCGTGGCGGTGGTCCCGGTGGGCTACGGCGACGGGCTGAACCGGCATTTGTCGTCGCGCGGGCGGGTGATTGTGCGCAACGATTACGCGGCGATGATCGGCAACATCAGCATGAACCTGACCGCCCTGGACGTGACCGGCATTGCCGGAGTGGACGTGGGCGATGAGGTGATCGTCATCGGAGAAACTGATTCGCGGCAGATCACCGCGTGGGACCAGGCGAATGTCGCGTCCACCATTCCATACGACATTCTGTGCAACATCTCCGCGCGCATGCCCAGGATTTATTTGGAGTAAAGGGGCGGATTCAGCGCGCTGCGGCCGTGGTCTGCGCGCTTTCAATGGCTTCGTAAATGCGCGCGTTGGTGCACACTTCGTAGTAGTTATCGTCGGTGAATCTCTTCAAAGCAAAGTCGCGCGCGTCCACGTGGGCCACGCGGCCTTCGCGCACCACGATGCGGTGAAACAGCCCCTGCCCCAGCGGCACCATGCCGGAGTACAGGCGCACGGCGCTCTTCCGCCAGATCATGGGTACTTCCACGTCAAAAGCTTGCAGAGAAATCTCCGTGCGCAGCTTGGCAAACGCGGCGCGACTGATGTGAATGCCGCCAATGTTGTAGCGCAGCAGGAATTCGTCAGGATTGCCGCCGGTATCGGCGTCTTCCACCGTCTTGAAGGAGAACACGTTAAACATCAGGTCGCGGGCCTCCAGCAGGCGGCGCATGCCTTTGTGGCAGGAAGAAAGCCGATCGCTCTCATTGATGGCCTTGGAGATCATGATTTGCCGCGCGCTGTCCATCAGGTACAGCGGGGCTGAGTCCTGGTAGGAAATGCCGATCCCCAATTCCAGGCTGGGCAGTCCGGCGGCCGTGGACCGCGCGTTGTACTCCGTGACCACTTCAATAATGTCTTTGGCCATCACGCAAGTCTGGGCCACGCCCAGCGCGGGTTCGCCTTCTCGCTCAAACAGCGCCAGGATGATGGCATCGCCTTCAATAAATACTTTGCGCGCCTGGTATTTGGGCAGCAGTTTGTTGATGGGGTCGTAAAAATTCAGGCTGAAGTATGACGCCGGATTCAGGCCGCGCTCCACCAGCGTGCGGGTCAGCGTGGTGGACTCGCGGATGTCCGCCTTGAGCACCACGTGATGCATCACTTTTTCTTCTGACGGCTTCTGCTCTTCCGCCAGCAGGAACTCGTACAGCGTGTTGTTGACCGCGGAAAGTTCGCGGAACTTCTCATTGCCCAGGACGTTCACGCTGTCCATGACGGCCAGCACCGTCTCCATGCGCCGCAGGTCGCGATGGTAGCGCAGAAAGTCGGCGAAGAACCGTCCCGCCTGCCGCGCGCGTTCCGCACTCTTGCAAGTTTCAATTTTCCTGACAGCGGCGTGCAGGTTGGCCGCGGAGATCTTGCCGTGTTCGTCCAGCAACGTTTCCACGCGCTGGCGCTCGGTGCGCGAAATCAAAGCATTCTTCAATTGCTGCAAATTGATGGGCGGCGAGTACTGCGCCAGCAGCGGCGCCACTTCATACGACGCCAGCACGCTCTCCATCACGCTCTCTCTTTGCAGCAAATCAACCCAGGCATTGAGCATGGCCTTCTGCGCTTTGCCTTGGGGCGAAGCGTCGTCCGGCGCGCCGGCTGCCATGATCTCCTGGGCGTTTTCCGGGACGTTGAGCAGGCCTTCCACTTCCGGGTCATCGAATTCCTCGACCACACCCAGCGACTTCAAGAACTTCCCGGCAACGTCATGGATGGTCTGGAAGCGGTCAGGGTCGCGCTCATAGTTGCCCAGCATCACGTAATGCTCGCTGTTCAAATAATCGTCCTGGCCATCTTCCGAAAAAAGCAGGCGGTTCAAAAACAGATCAAAGGTGGCGGCGTGGTTATCGCCGAACAGCGACCTGCGGGTTTTGCCCAGAGCTTCTTTCTCGGCTTCCCGCAGCACGACGAACAAATCCTGCCCAGCGCGCCGCAGCACCGCTTTCTTGTTGATCTGGAAGCGCATCACGCGCTCCCGCAGTCCCATGGTGGTGTTGGTGCCGGACTGGCGCGGCCCTTCATACAGTTTGAGCCGGCCGCGGCAGCGCTCCAGCACGATGCCGTACTGGTTGACCAGTTCAGCGCGTTGAAACTTGAGCACCGCCAGGCGGAAAAGGAAGTCCAGGGAAACGTTGTTCTCGGCCTTGGCGCGGTTCAGCGCCACCACGTGGAGGTCGGTGAGAAGGTGTTTGAATTCCGCTTGGTCAAACGGGCGGTTGGTGTCCGGTTGCCGCGTGACTTGGCGTTGCGCCATGCGGGCCCGCAACCGGCGGTCCGGGGATTCTTCCGTCGCCAACTCTTCCACGTTGCCGTGCTTGGCAATCAGCTTGAAAATGTGCAGACGGGCAGCGTCAACAAATTTGGGGCTCAGGAACACGTCATGCCGGACGTTGTCTATCCCCGGCACCAGGTCTTCCAGCGTGAGCGAAGGCTCATAGCTGGACAACGAAAGGTGGCGGGCGTGGTCCGCCAGGTTTCCGCGTTGAAGGAAAGAAAATGCCATTTGTTGCCGAGGGGCTTCTTTAGCGGGGGAAAATGGGATTTTACACCCGAAGCCGGACGGCCCTTATGTTACCTTCGGCACTTCTTCGCAACAGATTAGGTCATCAAAACCCGGTTTTTGCTGTATGGGAGGCCTTGCGGGCCTTCTCAAATTCATCGCCCGGCTGCCAGGACACCAATTCCGCCTGGTTGGCCACCTGCCAGCCCAAAATGAGTCCGAATTTGGCCATTTTGGCGTCCGCGGTGAAGTCCATCTCAGGACGATATTCATCCGACGGCTGATGATACCGGTGGGCCACGTAGTCTCTCTCTTTTTCTTCACCCCAGGTAATATCGTGCCCCTTGAACAGCGCGCCCTCATTGACGCTGAACGCCGGCACGCCGACGCGGGCCATGCTGAAGTGATCGGAACGGTAATAATGTCCCGCTTCGGGATGATCGTCCGCCTGGATCACCAGGTCGAACCACTGCGCCGTGGACTGCACCAGGGGATACACCGTGGTCCGTTCTGCGCCGGAGACCACCAGTTGCTCGGGGTCGCCGAACGGCTGGATGTCGTCAAAATTCAAATCGACTGAGATGTCCTTGGCCGGCGCCGGCGGATGCAGGCCCAGATAACGCGAGCCGAGCAGGCCCTGCTCTTCCGCCGTGACCGCCGCCAACAAAATGGAACGCTTCGGTTTCTCTTTGGCGCCGGCAAAGGCCCGCGCCAGTTCCAGCAGGATGCCGCAACCGGTGGCGTTGTCCGCCGCGCCGTTGTAGATGTTGTCGCCCGGCTCGTCAGGATGAATTCCCAGATGGTCGTAGTGCGCGGTGTACATCACTGCCTGGCCGGCCAGCTTGGCGTCAGAGCCCGCCACCTTGCCCACTACGTTGCGCGAAGCGAACGGACGCACCTTGCTGACGATGGTCTCTTTCAAGCGCACGCCCAGGTCCACCGGCTTGAATCCGCGGGTGTTCGCGTCTTTGAACATCTGTTCCAGGTCATGGCCCGCGGCATGCGCCAGCTTGCGCGCGACTTCCAACTGGACCCATCCCGCCGACTTCAGCTTGGGATCTTTGTCGTCTTGCAGAAGCGAGGTTTCTCCGCCCCAGGAGTTGCGCACCACCTCCCAGGGATAGCTGGCCATCTCTGTCTTGTGGACAAGAATCACCGCCACTGCGCCGCGACGCGCCGCTTCTTCATACTTGTAAGTCCAGCGGCCGTAATAGGTCAGCGCGCGGCCTTTGAAGAAATTAGGATCGTCAGAAGGCGGCTCATTCACCAGCATGAGCACCGCTTTGCCCTTCAAGTCAACGCCTTTGTAATCGTCCCACTTATATTCCGGAGCATGGATGCCATAACCCGCGAAGACGATAGGCGCGTCAATTTCCGATTTCTCCGAATGCGTCAGGTCGGTGGCCACATAGTCATCGGCGAATTTCAGCGCGATCTGCTCGCCGCTCTTGGGGACAAAGGCAAGCTGCGTCTGCTTGCCGTCGGTGGTCACGCCGTAAAAGCCCACGCTCTGGAAATAAGTTCCGTTATCGCCCGCGGGCAGCACGCCATAGCTCTTGAATTGTGCGGCAATCCAGTCGGCAGCGGCGTCGCCGCCTTTCTGTCCGGTGCCGCGTCCTTCCAGGGCGTCGTCAGAGAGATACTTCACCGTGGCGCGGATCTTCTCTGCGTCAATCGAACTCATGGCCCGTTGCGCGGACGCGGGAAGGCCGCCAGGGGCCGGTTTCTTTTGCGTGTTTTGCGCCAGCGCTTGCGATGCGCAGAGCAGGATCAAGATGCCAGCAAGCTTTTTCATAGTCCCCCAAGATTCCACGGCGATTCGATTTTAGCCATACTAACTTGATGTTGTTATCACGATTTCCTCGGGATTCATCACCACCTCAACCTGTGTCATCCTGAGCGCAGCGACGCTGCGAAGCATGGCGTCGCGCAGTCGAAGGACCCCGAGAATCTCTCCCTGACCATGCCGCTTCAGTGAGTTCTCACGATCTTGCTGTCGGATGGCATTTGGCCCAGTTGCTTTTTTTTGACGCACAAATCATCGTGCGCTCGGCACCATGTGCATCATTTGTAAGCGACCAATAAACCCAATCCTCATCGTTTCTAACTCTGTCCCGCGCACCGCGGGCTAGTTCTTGGAATCTCAGCCGGGTTTGAACTCCGGAACTTTCTCTCCCGGCCTGAATATCTGTGCCGGAGAAGCCGCGTTGAGTTCCGCCAGTTTGTCGGCCAACTGTTGCATTTCCGCGCGCGACCAGCTGACGGACGAAAATTCAATCTCGCCGTCCGCAGAGATCATAAACACCGTAGGCACGTTGGTCAGCCCGTAGGCGTTCGACACCGGGTATTTCTTTTCCTTCTCATCCAAAAGCACAGGGAAGGTCAAACCGCATTGGCGATTGAAAGCCTGCGTGTCTTTGGCGTTGTCCTGGGATACACCGGCGAAGGTGAATTTCCCGCTTTGGCCGTAGGCCTTGAAGATGCGCTCCAGATATGGAAACGCAAACTGGCACACTGGACAACTAACTTTGAAAAACGCCACTACCACGGGGCCGGTTCTCAGGGCTTCCGTCAACGAGAACTTGTGGCCGTCGAGAAATGAAAGATTGATCTCCGGCGCGCGGACGCCGGCTTCCAATGCGGGCATGGACCCTCCCGGTATTCATTCTAACTAGGGCCGCGAATCCCTGCGCGCATCTGGATTGCATCTATTATGCCATTTACAGATGCCATTTACCGTATTATAATGCCATTATGAAGTTGACCTTGGACAAATCCGGGCGAATCGTCCTGCCCAAGCCGATGCGTGACGAGCTCCATCTGGAGCCGGGCGATGCCCTGGAAATCGAGAACTCCGGCGAGGAACTGATTTTGCGGCCCATCGGAGGCCAGGCACATCTGCGCAAGAAGCACGGCGTGTGGGTGTACCGCGCTGGAGAGCCGCTGACTGCCGCGGTTGTCGAAAAGACTGTGCAGCAGGTCCGACGGCAGCGCGACGCCCGGAATCTGGGCAAAAGCAAAGACCAGGACTCAGACGAATGAAGTTTTTCTTTGACACATCAGTCCTGCTCCCAGTCTTCCTGGAAGATCATGAACACCACGACGCCAGCTTGAAAGCCTTCCTCAAAGCCGACAAGAGAACTGGTTGTTGCGGAGCACACAGCCTCGCTGAGCTTTACGCTACCGCAACCCGCCTGCCAGGGAAACACCGGCTCAGCGGAGAGCAAGTGATGCTGTTTCTTGACAACGTGGTGGAGCGCCTCACCTTGGTCGCTCTAACCGGCGAGGAATACTATCAGGCTATCAAGACCGCGACTGACAATGGCGTTGTGGGTGGCACCATCTATGATGCTCTGTTAGCACAATGCGCATTGAAGATCGAAGCTGGCGTTGTCTATACCTGGAACGCCAGGCATTTCCGGCAATTTGGGCCGGAAATTATCAAACGCCTGCGCACTCCTTGAAGCGAATGGTCGCCTCACTTCCCTTTCATGCACGTGCCGCGATGATTGTCGGCAAACTCCCTGCTTGCCTTCCCTGTTTCGTCCACGTTGCCGAAGAAGCAACTCCGCGACTGCGACGATGACCCTTGAAACGTTGCTTTCAAGCTGCTGCTGATGCGGTTTGCCTCATACACATTGTTCACATTGGCCCCGGTATTCCGGACCGCCGTGGCTTTGACCCGCGACTCGGCAATAATGCTGTTGTCGCGCACCACCGTGCCGGTAACATTCCCTTGAAAGAGCAGGCCAATCACGCCAGATTTGTTGATCTGTATGGTGTTTCCCGAAACATCAAAATCCGCGTACGAACCGCCGCCGCCGATCACCATGCCGTAGTTGCGCGGATGGATGATCTGGTTCGCCTGGATTCGCGTTCCTTGATTGGCCAGGCTGTCAATGTTGAAGCCGTATTCGCTGTCAATGGAGACGTTGTGGTGGAACAGCGTGGCGCCCAGCATCCACCCGCCGTAGGCGATCTTGTAGCCTTCCACGGTGTTGTTCCGCACCTCCGCCACGGCGGTGCCCACGGCAATGGCTGTGCACCACTGGCCGGTGAAGCGGCTCATGCGGACGCGCTCAATCACGTTGCCGTTGTTGTCAGAAGGCAGCGCGGTCTGCCGCACGGAAACGATCCATACCGGAAAGGTCTCCCATCGCGCGCCCAGTTCTCCCGCGGTATTGAGAACGTGTAAGTCGTGGATCCAGTGGCCTCCGCGGAAAGAGCGCAAATGGACGCCTTCCAGGTTGATGGCGCTCAGGTTCTGATGGTCCGCCTCAGCTTTCAGCGCGGGATAGTTGCAGTCAATGGTGAGATCGGACACCTCGACGCCTGAAGCTTCGTCGGAATTTGTGCTGAAGACCACGCCCACGCCTGTTCCCTCAGGGATGTTCTGCGGGTTCTTGGGCCCGGGCGCCACAAAAAGCGCGACGAGTTGCACCGTGGTCACGCCAACTCCCGAGCCGTGAATCTTCCATCCTTTACCGATGGTGAAGCCCTGCGGCTGGTGCGGCAGGTTGATCATGAAGTCGTAGGTGCCTTTGGTGTGAAACGTTCCCGGTCCCAGACAAACGATCAGGTTCTCGGTCTTGGCGACAGTTTTGTGCGGATTCCCCGAGTCGGCGCAGCCTTCAGAGTAGCAGCGCAGTATCGTGTCGAAGCTCTCCACCGTGCTGCCGTCGCGGGCGTCGGCCGCGGACGCGCCGGAGCCGTCTTTACCGCTGCGCAATGCGATGTACACGCGCGACGCTCCCTGGGGCAGCGACCCCGAGCTCTTCGTGCAATCCGCTGCGCCTGACGCGGAAACTTTGCCGGCTTCGGCTGGCGATGGCGCCTGGGCGAAACCGGCCAGAGCCGGCAGGAGCACGAAAACTGCCGTGATCGTTCGCAAGCACGTTGCTTGAATGAAGTTCTTGCTAGGGCGCGAACTGTGCAGAGAAGCGAGGAAAGAAGAGGAAGATGCTGTGAACATACTTTTGCTCCTGCTCTTACTGTCGCACAAAACCGGCTTGGCGGAGAATCTTGCCAGTCAATCCGGTGAGCGCCATCTTCCCGGCTGTGGACAACGGCACCCACTTCCCTTTGCACGCGCGGCCATCGGACGCGAAGACCAGGACCCGGTAGTCCGTGGTGGTAATCGAATGCTTGGTCGTGATCAACGGCTTCTGCCCGGCAGGCACATCTGCGCTCTCCGGCAATTCCCACATGCCCGGCATCAGCGAACTGCTCTGCGGACGCTGCCGCAGCAGCACTCGCCCATGCTTGATCGCCAGCAGGTAGCGTAGCTCTGCTTTCTTGCGTGGCGCTTGCCTGGTGCGCGTCCCCGCCCCGCGCTCCGCGCACATCGCTGCCACCGGACACCGCTCGCACAGCGGCTTGCCCGGCAGACACGCCAGCGCGCCCAGTTCCATCATCGCCTGGTTGAAATCGCCAGGATTCCTGGGGTCAAGAAGTTCATTCGCCGTCGTCCAGCATTGGTCGTCTGCCATGTCCATGCCAAACAGCCGGCTCAGAACGCGCTTGACGTTGCCATCTACAACGGCCGCCGGCTCGCCAAAAGCGATGCTGGCCACCGCCGCGGCCGTGTATCGTCCTACGCCCGGCAACGCGATCAAAGCTTCCGCTGTGCGCGGGAACCCGCCGTTTCCGGCGATCTGTTTGGCAGCGGCATGCCCAGCGATTTGCTTCGCCGCCGCATGCAAAGCCCGCGCCCGGCGGTAATAACCCAGACCGCTCCATGCGGCCAGCACCGTCTGTTCACGAGCTGCCGCCAGGCGCTTTGCGCTGGGAAATTGTGCGACGAACTTCTTGTACCGCTCTTCGACAACGGCCACGCGCGTCTGCTGCAACATGATCTCTGACACCAGAATGCGGTAGGGATCGCCTTCTCCGCGCCAGGGAAGCTTGCGCTGTTCTCTCTTGAACCAGCCCAGCAGCCGCCGCCTGAACTGACGGATTTTTTGCGGAGAGAATGTAATTGCAGAGGCCATGGCCGCTGCTGATTGTAGCGTACGCCTGCCCGAGTCATGGCAATTCCAGGATCGCTGCGTCTCCATCGCAAGGCCTACAAAAGAGGATTGGCGCAGGCATTCATGCCTGCGTGTTCTGCCTGTAGAATTGCCGGCGTCATCCGCTGAGGCCAAATGCCGGCACGCTAATCTCGAATTGGTCTAGAATGAACTTCCTCTATGAGTCCGATGCGCGTTGCCCGAGCATTCTGCTTCACCCTGTCATTTGCTCTCTTTCTCACCGTGCTGCCTGCGCATGCTCAGCCAGCGGCCGGCCCAAGAAAGACATTTCGTCCTGCCCCCGCTTATCCTCCCACCATTGTCTTCATGACCGATTTTGGCCTCGCCGACGATTCCGTGGCCATATGCCGCGGGGTGACGTACTCCATCATGCCTTCCGTCCGCATCGTGGACCTCACGCATGACGTCACGCCGTTCTCGATTCTCGATGGCGCGCGCTTTCTCTTCGGCGCCACGCCTTACTATCCTGCGGGGACTGTGTTCGTCGCGGTGATTGATCCTGGCGTGGGCAGTACCCGCAAAGCGATCGTCGCCCGGTCAAAACGCGGGCAATACTTTGTCCTGCCGGATAACGGCCTGCTCACTTTCATCGAACAGCGCGACGGCATCACCGCCGCTCGGGAGATCACCAACACCCCATGGATGGTTGGCGTAAAGACGACCGGCGGCAAACTGTCTTCCACCTTTCACGGCCGCGATATTTTTTCTCCCGTGGCCGCGCATCTTGCTCGCGGCGACAACTGGGCCGCCGTGGGCCCTGAGGTCCCCGTCGCAAGCCTGGTTCGCCTTGACGTAAGAGCCGCCACGCTTGACGACCGCGGACTCACCGGCGAAGTCATCGCCACCGACGGACCGTACGGCAATCTGGTAACCAACATTGACGCGGAGCAATTCAATCAGCTGGGTTACCAACTGGGTCAGCAAATCACGGTCCACCTGGGCGATAAAGAAATAAAACTGGCCCTGGCACGGACGTTCAGTGACGTCCCCCTGAACCAGCCTCTTCTTTATATTGACTCGCGCGGACATCTGGCCTTGGCCGTGAACCAGGGCAGCTTCGCCGCGCTATACGGCGTTAAGCCACCGACCCCCATTTTCATCTCTCGGCGACAGAATTAAGAGGCCTGCTTCACGCCGTGGTGTTTCCCGTTCCTTTCTATCAGTGTCATCAGCGTTATCAGCGGTGAGGTTTTTCTTTTTGGTTTTAGCCACAAAAAAACCAGCCGCGAAACGGCTGGTCTTTGTTTCAACAAAAGATTCCAACTGGCAATCAAGCCGGCTTTGCAGCCAGCTGTGCAGTCGGGCATCTCTGGGGGCGGCAGCATCGCCCAACGAACAGGCGGGGCATGCTGGGCCTGAAGCTCTTCACCCTGAATCTCACTCTTTTCCAACTGACACAGGGCAGGGTTAAAGTTGTCTGGCCTTGCAGCGGGCAATTCTTTGATTTGCCTCGCCGGCTTGCCGGCAGATCTGCGAATACCGTGACGGAACGTCTTGCAAACGAGCACCCGTCCATTGATTGTCGGTACGCGGTGTGGGTTGCTCCCACGGGCGACCTGCGAACGCCATGTGTACAACTACCTGTTTTTTCTTGTTGAAGGTTTGGCTCAACACGAGCGCTGGTATTCGTGTTCGTCCGGCCAGCCGAGTTGAGACGAGGGCAATCACCCGCCCGGGTTCTGCGTCATGTGTGACAGGAGCGCCGGGGAAGGGTCTTCCATCCTTCGCGGACGAAAGGCCGACTGGAACTCCATGCACGCTTCATTTGCGGTCCGCTGCGTCTGTCGCACGATTTGCGCAAACCGAACGCCTTCATCAGAGGACGCCTACCCCAGCAGGAGAGACAGAACTTTTCTTGATCGTGAAAATTGTAGCGTTTCCGGTGCAGCCGCGTCAGGTGCCAAAGGTGCCTAGCGGCAGTCGCCGTAGGTCTAGTGCCGGCCCTGGTTTGGTGCATTGGCCGTTCAGCGGCCCGCTACGGCCTCCGGGTTTACCGGTCGGACGATCCGCCGGACGCCGCGTTTGCGCTGGGCGAACTCCCGGATGCCCCGCTCGCGCCGGCGGGGCCTTCAATGCTTTGCGGCGCGGCTTTCTGTGCCGCCGCTAAATCAGCCTGCAGTTGGTCAATTTTCTTTTGGTACAGGGCCGCGTTTCTGCGGTCGCCATCCAGCGCGTCCTGGTACATCTGGCGGCGGAAGGCATCTGTTTCCTTGGCCAGCAGTTCTTCATAACGTTGGGCGGAATGCTGCCAGCCGTCTCGCTGGACAATGCTGGCATGCAAGGCGTCTTTCAATTCGCTGACGGACGCCGCGCTCTTGCTTGCAGGCGCTGCTTTACCAGCTTCGCCGGCGCTGGTCTTGGCGGGCGATGCTGCGCTCGCGGCGCCGTCTTTCGCACTAGCGCCAGCGGGAGAGGCAGCCGCTGGACGGGCCTGGGGAATATCGTCTTCGGTCAGGACTTTCGCCGTCTTCTTGCTCGCCCTGTTCTGCTTCGCTATCTCAGCCATTGACGGCTGGTCAGACTGCGCCATCCCCGCGCTGCAGGCTATCAGCAGGAATCCCGCCAGCGTCCAGAAAGTTTTCGTCATACGTCGTGTCCTCAAAACATCAACTCGTGCGTGGCCAGAAGCCTGGGTGGACGGCTCCCGTTGACTTTCTTCAAGGCGCAAACGTCATAATGGAAGTTGATGCTGCCGCCAAACGTGTCGGTAAGCGCGACGTCGGTCGCGTTGACATCTTGGCCCGCGAGAATCGATCCATAGAGGTTGACGTTCTGGCCGGCGCCGCCGGTAAAGGAAACTTTGCCCCGCACCAGAATCAGGCCGTACCAGTTCAGGCCGCCGTTGACCTCCAAGTCGCCATCCACAATGAGGATGCCGGAGCCGCTGGCGGCTGCGGTCAGCTTGACGCTGCCTCCAATGTATTCCGTCACGGCGTCTACGGTGCCGGGCTCGGCCGGCAGCCCGGTGGGATAGGTCCCAAACGTCTGGTTGGTTTGCGTCCCGCAATTCAGATACGTCGGCGGCGTGGCAAAGAAATTTGCGGTGCCGCTGCAACTGTACCCTGGAGACTGGGCTGAAGCCTTGTACGTATTGATGAGATCGTCAATGTTGTACGGCCAGGGGTTTACGTTCTGCATGGACGCAGCCCCGGTCGGGTCTGTCCCGTAACTGGTGATGGTGTTGCCGGCGCCGCCGGTGACGGAAACTGTGTTTTGCGTATAGACCGCGTGGGCCTGGTCATAGCAACCGGCGCCACCGCAAGCCGTCACGTTTTTCCCGCCAATTTTCGCCGTGGTGCAGGTGCAGGTGCAATTATCGTACGCATTGATGACGAAGCTGCCTTGCAGGTTCACCGGGGCTTGCGTGGAAATTGGGGCTGGCGGTACCAAGGCTGGCGTTAAGGCGACTTCCATTTGCACCATGCGTCTGGCGCCGGAATTCTGGCCGAACTTAGGAGTCACTGCCAGCGATGTCAGCAACCATACTGGATTGGCCGAGGGCGTCTGTCCGGTACACGTCTGACCAACGGGGATCGCCACTTCCTTGGTCCCATCCCAGCAGACCTGCAGCCCGCTCGACGCTGTTCCGTCCACCGTACGATTCAGCATCCCCATAAAGTTCTGCTTGTTGGTGATCCTTACCCATTTGAAGGCCAGCGCGTCCGCCCCGTTGATGCCGGGGATGCTCGCCGTCGTCAATGTAGGCGCGGTGTAGTAAACCGGCGAACCCATCAGCATGGAGCCCGAGCATGGACCGGTGGTGGGAGTCAGCCCCGGAAACCCTGTGAACTGTTCCTGGCACAACTCCGTATCCAGGTAAGGATTGCTGTCGAGCGTGGCCCCGGTTGCGGTGGTGGGATCAATGGCCTCGCCGGACGTCGGGTTCTTGACGTAGATCACGCCAGTATTCGCGCCCGCTAACGGCATGGTCAAGGCGCTGGCGCTGGCATTCAGCACGCCGGTGGGGGCCAGGAGCACGCGTACGTTCTCGCCCCCGGCGCGCGCGGCAAAGTAGGCCCTCTGCGAATCACGATAATTGTTGTTGATGCTGTTCTCGGTGTCCGCCATGAACATCAGCCCGGTGCCAATGGCCGCCAGCAGCACCAGCGCCAGCAACGCCACCATCAGGGCCATGCCCCGTTCTTTCCTCGCCCGGATTGCATTGATCAACTTCATCCCTTGCTCCTTCTACTAATTGTTCGGTAAACGGGCCATGCCGGTCATGGTCACCTGGATGGACTTGTGCAAGTCCGTGTCGTTGGAGGCGCCCTGGGTGGTGAATGTGATGCGCACTGCCTTGATATTGAGCAGCTGCTGAAAGGTTGGATCGGTCTGGGCTGCCGATGACAGTACCAGGGGAACAGTGGTGTCAATCACGCTGCCATCCGCCGCGTACGCCTGGAAAAAGGGCTGGCCCGCAATGGGGATCACGTTCTGCACTTGCGTGTAGTACACCGGAGCCGGCTGGGCCCACGGCCAGGCGCCGTCGGCTTTAGGAGTGGAACTCCGCCGCAGGCACGGACAGGGATTCGCGCCCTTTCCCGCCCAGGTGCTGCCGTCGTCATAGTGGTAGCGGATGACCTCCACCACGCCGTCGTTGTCCACGTCGCCTTCCATCGCCAGGTCGGTTTGTGAGATGTACCATATCCCCACCGCCGTGAGGCTGGAGCTGAGGTCATACCGGTTGGCGAACAACCGGGGAGAAGGATAGCCTTCCTGATGCAGGTCGCGTGCGAACTGGTCAATGAAATCGCGTTCTTGCTGGGTCAGGTCCAGTTTCTGCGACTCCACGCGGTAACGGACCTGGGCCCTTTCAATCTGGCTGAAGATTGCTCCCACCACGATCGAAAGCAGCAGAGCGACAATCATAAGTTCGATCAGCGAGAAACCGGCCTGCCTGGGTGTTGATTTGGTCCTCATGCGGCCCTCACATGCTCACTACAGTCCGCAGCGTTACCGGCGGAATAAAGATGATTCCCGTGTTGGTTGCCACAAACGGCTGGCGGGCTGAAACCGTGACCAGCTTCCCCCATCCCCCGGCGCCCACGGCTTTGACGCTCCAGCGCACGTCATACACCGTGATCAGCCCGTTGTTTCCACACACCGTGTAGTTCATCTGGTAGTTCGCAGCGTTGAGTGAGG
Organism: Terriglobia bacterium; assembly: GCA_020072815.1. Classification (NCBI taxonomy): domain Bacteria; kingdom Pseudomonadati; phylum Acidobacteriota; class Terriglobia; species Terriglobia bacterium. The sequence goes on from JAIQGE010000001.1 coordinate 672,286, forward strand.
CCGCGGTATTCGCGCTGAAATCCACGTCCCCGTTGCTCTTTAAGGTCGCTCCGCCCGGCGCCGTATTGATTTTCAGCGTACTGGTTGCCGGGTTGGTCTGGACGCAGTCGGTGACCACCAGGACCGGATTGGTGTTGGTAGGCGCTCCGGCGACTTCTTCTATGACCGATTGCGCAATGTTGGTGGCGGTAGTGTCCACGCGGTTGCTGTTGTTCCTGGTCATTCCCATAATGACCATGACCATCCCGCCCAGCACTCCAACCACGAGGACCATCATGGCTACCGTCAATTCCACCAGGCTGAATCCCCGGGCGCCTTTTCGATTTCGTATTCTCGTATTCACATCTACCTCTTTACTGCCAGCAAGCCGTGTAACCGCAGGCCTTGGATGTTGCGTCCAGGCTCGTCAAATGCCAACTCTTGACTCTCCCCGCCGGCGTTACCGTAACGGCCGACCAGGAACCGCGGCCATCGCTGATGAACCAGGCAAAAACCGGGGTGGCTCCGGTGGCGTCCTGTTGCAGGCAAACGGCGGGGCCTGAGGCGCCCTCCACGCACGGCAATCCTCTGGCGTTAAAGCCGATCACCGTCCCGGTTTGCAGCTTGGGGCTTCCCGGCGATCCTGACACGCCCATATAAGCGTCCAGCTGGGCATGGTCGGGCAGCCCGGTGGTCTGGAAGGAGACGGTCGAACTCAGCGCTACGTCCCCGTTTCCCGCCACGTAGGTCGTGACGGATGGATCTGTATTCGCGAACACCATGTTGGGCGTGCTCGTGGTGTTGTACTGTGCGTAGACAGGCTGGTTGCTCTTCACCGCCTGGAGCCTGGCTTGCTGTATCAAGCTCGCGGCCGAACGCGCTGAGGCGTCCAGTTTGTAGGTTGTATTGATCCGCTGAATTGCTGGTATGGCAATGGCGGCGATGATGATGATGATCGTCACAACCAACAACAATTCCACCAGAGAGAAGCCTGACTTACTTGGCTTGATATTCCGACACCCCATCTTGGTACACCCCGTAACTTGTCTATCGCCCATCTCGCGCCCAGCTCGACCAAAACGTTATGCCCGATGGCGCCGTGGGCGATTGGCCTTCCGGCACATGCGATCAGTGAAACAGCCAGGGGTAAGCGAGCCAGATAGACGATTCCCAATCGTAGAAGCGGAGAACCAGATTGACCAAGATGACTTTAGTTCCGAAGTGGGACGCCAAAAGTAATAAACACGCTTGAACGATCGCGTGGCCTCAAGCCACGGGCGTGATCGTGGTGGCTGTAAGTATCCAGCCCTTCTTGACTTGCTGCCATACCGAGACCACGCGCAGGCCTTTGTCGGCGGAGAGGCTGGTAGTGGAGGAGGCGTAGCTCAACTGCAAAACGTAAGTAACTACCATGTCCGCCCCTTCGGGCTGCACCGACACCTCAGCCAATGAGAATTCTCTTATCTGGTTCGTTATCCAGTGCTGCACCCAGCTCTCACGGTTGAAGGCCTGCCCGCGTTCGTCCACACCGATAAACGTGGGCGCCAGGTGGTATTCCACGTTTTTCCAGTCCGCATCGCGGATGCTCTTCCACATCAGCCGCTCGTATTGCTCGGCGCCGGTGGCGTTCGTCCAGGTGGGATGCTTGGGCGGCCCGCCGCAGCCAGCAATGGCGACCGCCAGAAGAATCATGGTCAACCGCAAAGGACGCCAAGGACGCAACGTCGGTTCGGTGACTGGCTGGATTCTCCGGCGCAACGTCATGCAAAATCCTCCTGAACAACCATCAATTGTGAAGCCTTGGACTCAAAAAGTAAAAGGCGCAAAGGATTGAGAAACTTTCTTCTCCTTTGCGCCCTTCGCGTCCTTTGCGGTAAGTCTAAAAGTTAGTCGCCGAACACTTCTTCCTTCTTCTTGGCGGCTTCCGCCTTCGCGCCGTTTCCGTTCGAAGTGATGGCGCCCAGCGGAACGAACCCGCCTTGCGGCTTGGGCTCTTTGAGAATGTGCTCGCGATAGAGCGCTTCCATGCGGGCATCATCGGCGGATTTCTTGATCTTTTCGTCGCGCGCGCGGAGCTTTTCTTCGCGGGCGGTCTTGGCGATGCCCAGTTCGTCCAGCGTGGTGTTGCGTCCGGCATGCACGTGATCTTCATTCAAGCGGAGTTTGTGCGACCCTTCAGCCAGGCCCACGGCCTTGCCGCCGGCAAAGATTTCATGCCGCCCGTGCTCGTCATACCACTTGGTCAGCGTGGACGTCATGTGCATCTTCTCGATGATGTTGCGCCAGCCCACGCCCGTGTTGTAAGCGCAGAAGCTGATCTCGCCTTCCTGCGTGGCGTACGGGATGATGCACTGCTCGGTGCGGCGGAAGTCGTAGTTGTAAAGGTCCTGGAACCACATGCCCGCGATGAACAGGAAGTTCCAGCGGTCCTGGCGGCGCTTCTTGATGTCTTCAATGGTGCGGTCGCCGTCTACTTTGCCGTATTTCTCGTCGGCTTTCTTGGTGGCGCCAAACGTTTTGTCGAACTTGCGCAGCAGGTCAATCAGCTTGAAGTGCTTGGGCGCCTGGAACGGATCGTAATTGCGCGCCAGCGCCAGCGCCATGCCGACGACGGACAGGAACCTTCCGCGCCCTGCGTCCGTGACTTTGGCAACGTCTTTGGCGATGCGGTCGCCATTCAGGAACGCCGTGACCGGCACGGCTTCTTTGGTTTCCTTGTCAATCATCACCGCCATGCCTACGCCGCAGTTCGGGTGGCAGCCGCAGCTCAGTTGTCCCCAGTCTGACGTGGGACCATGGATCAGGTCAGCCCAGTCAGAGAACGTGGACATGAATGAGATCGGGAACCAGTCGCGCGCCGGCACGCCCAGGCCGGTCTGGTTTTTCACGTCGTGCGCCAGATGGCTCAGCGTGTAACGCTGCGCCTGGCGGCGGTCGTCGGTGATCTCTTCGTCGCGGCCGGTAAAGGAGACCGGCTGGAAGCTGAGGAAGCTGATGGTCTTGGGATTGTCCAGAGCAAACTGGATAATCCGCCCCACCTGCTCGTTGTTGATGCCGTTGATGATGGTGGTGACGGGCACAATGTCCACGCCGTTTTCGTGCAGATTGTGGATGGCGCGCAGCTTCACGTCAAACAGGTTGCCCACCTGGCGATGCGAATTGGCCGCGTTGCCGATGCCGTCAAACTGCAGGTAGGCATAGCGCAGGCCGGCTTCCGCCGCCTGGCGCGCAAATTCCGGCGATTTTGCAAATTCAATTCCGTTGGTGGCCGCCTGCACGGAGTTGTAGCCAACCTGGCGGGCGTAGCGCACCGCGTCCAGGAAGTACGGCGAAAGCGTGGGTTCACCGCCGGAGAACTGTACCGACATCTGGCGCCGGGGCTTGATGGAGATGGCGTTGTCCAGCATGGTCTTGATTTCGTCCCAGGTCAGCTCATGCACAAAGCCGACTTGGTTCGCGTCCATGAAGCAGGGGTCGCACATCATGTTGCAGCGGTTGGTCAGGTCAATCGTCAGCACTGAACCGCGGCCGTGCTTCACCGTGCTGGTGCCGTGATGGTGCAGCTTCTCGTCATTGTGCGCGGCGATGTCGCGGCCGGGGAAAACGTCTTCGAGATGCTTGAAGAATTCGGTGTCAATGGCCATCACGTCTTCAAAGTGGCCGTGCAGCGGGCAGTCCTTCACCATCAGGATCTGGCCGTCGCGCTCAATGATGGTGGCTTTGATCTCGCCGACCTTCTCGTTGAGCAGGATTTCATGCGGCAGCTTGCCGTCCACAATCTGCTGGCGGATTTCCGGTACGCACTTCGGGCACAGCGAATCCGTGGAGCGCGGCCAGCCTAGCGGAGGCTTGCTCTTCTCCCACGACTTCAACATCGGCTTGTCTGACCAGTTCGGCGTAAACGCCGGGGCCGGCTTGATCCGATTGGCGCGCTCGAACACGGCCCACACGCCCTTGGCCGCGACTGTCAATACCTTCTCAGCATATTTGACGGGTTTGTGCATGGTGGTAAGTTTTCTCCATCGCGCCCTGGATTCAGCGGCGCGTCTGTGCAGCTATCAAGTGGAAACAAAACGGGATAATAAATCCTGACTATCTTATTGGCCAGCCGCTCTATTAATAAGAAGGATTCTCTGAACGGCTGGAAACGGCGGTTCAGCGGCTCTCTGGCGCATTAAATGGAGCCGCACTTCCCTGGCTAAGTCATTGGATTTAAAGCGAGATAGAGAGCCACCAAGCCAGCTACCAGGTTTCACTCCCGGTCGCTCTTTCCGTGTCGCAGCGGGTTTCTTCCTGACGTTGATTGGCCCGCGCGGGTCAACAGGATTTCAGCGTAGAGAAGTAGCATTGCTACGTCTCGCCTCACCGCGTTTCACGGGGCTGTCGAGATCAAGCATGTCTTGTCGAGGGCGATTCGCAGTAAGCCAGCATTGTCCCAAAATGGACCGTCGGTTCTCCTTTACAAGCGCCCCAATAAGTACTACCTTCCCTAGGACGTACGTGATCAGCGAATCCCCCCTGCTTCACTCTTCCGGACGAAAAAATCAGACAGCTTGGTGTTTCCAAGAGAAAAGGGTGTGCACATGAAGGGCTCCCCGTGGGTGATACGGCTTTCCTGCCTGCTGCTGTTGCTGGCCGGCTCCTTAAACCTTTTTGCTGAACATCGCGCCGAGTGGTCCAAGAGTGACCACGCCAAGACCATACCGTTGCGGGACATGAAGATCGTCATTCCCGAACAGGAAGGCCACCGCGATAAACCGATTCGCATGCTGAATCGAGGCGCCGCCACAACCGCCGGGCCGGACACCGCGCTGCAAACCTTGTCTTTGGCCGCTCCCACCGTGGGCAACATCACCAGTTTTCCCGGAGTTGGCCAGGGAGACTATGGCTTCACTCCCAATGCAGCGCCGCCTGACACCAACGGCGCTGTGGGCGATACGCAATTTGTGGAATGGGTCAACGAATCGTTCGCCGTGTTTTCCAAAGCAGGCACGCTGCTGGCCGGGCCCACCGCCGGCAACACGCTGTTCCAGGCCCTGGGCGCAACCCATCCATGTGCTGTGCACAATGACGGCGACCCCATCGCCCAGTACGACAAAGCGGCGCACCGCTGGGTGCTAACCCAGTTCTCCGTCACCAGCGGCAGCACGCAAGGCTTCTGGCAGTGCGTGGCCGTGTCGCAGACCGCCGACGCCACCGGCGCCTACAACCTTTACGCCTTCAATTACGGCACCGTTCAGTTCAACGATTACCCCAAGCTGGGTGTCTGGAACAACGCCTACCTGATTACTTACAACATCTTTAACAACGGCTCGACCTTTGCCGGTTCCAAGCTATGCGCCTTTGACCGCACGTCCATGCTCGCCGGACAACCGGCCACCCAGATCTGCTTCCAGCTCAGCAACGCGTTTGGCGGAGAGCTGCCGGCCGATATTGACGGCAATACGCCCCCTCCCGCAGGTTCGCCCGCCTACTTCATGGAGTTTGGAACAAATCAGCTCACCATGTTCCAGATGTCCAACATTAATTTCACCGCCGGCACCGCTACTCTGACCGGCCCCATCAATATTCCCGTGGCCGCCTTCACGGCTGCTTGCAGCGGCGGCGGCACTTGCATCCCGCAGTTGGGCACCACCCAGAAGCTGGATTCGCTGGCTGACCGCCTGATGTACCGGCTGGCCTATCGCAACTTCGGCGACCACGAAGCAATCGTTGCCAGTCACTCGATTACCAGCGGCACCAGCGCAGCCGTTCGCTGGTACGAAATCCGGACCCCGCTCACACCGACGGTCTTCCAGCAGGGCACCTTCGCGCCCGACGCCACCTTCCGCTGGATGAGCAGCGCCGCCATGGACAGCGCCGGCAACATCGCCGTGGGCTACAGCGCTTCCAGCAGCACCATCAACCCGGGCATCCGCTTCACCGCTCGCTCACCCGGTGACCCGCTGGGCAGCATGGGCGCCGAGCAGACGATTCTCAACGGCACCGGTTCCCAGACCACTGGCCTCAGCCGCTGGGGAGATTACAGCAGCATCAGCGTGGACCCCGTGGATGACTGCACCATGTGGTACGTGAACGAGTTTGAGAAAGCCAACGGGACCTTCAACTGGAGCACGCGCATCGCGAATTTCAAATTCGCAGGCTGCGGAACTCCGGACTTCACCCTGACCTCGGCCCCGGCATCGGTTTCGGTGACACAGGGCTCAACCGCGAACTACACGGAAACCGTGACTCCGCAGAACGGATTCACCGGCACCGTGGCTTTGACCATTGCAGGACTGCCTACCGACGCCACCGCTACTTTCACGCCGTCCTCGCTCACTTCTGGTGATTCCGCCCTCGCGGTAACCACCGCGGCCACCACCCCGGCCGGCACCTACACGCTGACCATTACGGGAACCAGCGGCACGCTGACTCATACCGCTACCGCGACTCTGGTTGTCACAGTGCCCATCGTGGGTGACTTTGCCGTGACTGCATCGCCGAGTTCGCAGACGGTGACTGCGGGCGCCAACACCAGCTACACCGCCACGGTAACGCCGTCCGGCGGGTTCAACGGGACTGTCACGTTCAGCGCCAGCGGGCTGCCCACGGGCGCAACCGCCAGCTTCAACCCTGCATCAGTGACCAGCTCCGGCAACTCCACCATGACGGTAACCACCAGCACCTCAACCCCGGCGGGCACCTACACGCTCACCATCACCGGGACCGCGGGCACGCTGGTGCACTCCACAACTGTCACGTTGGTGGTGAATCCGGCGCCAGTGCCTGATTTCACCATCTCCGCGACTCCGGCGAGCCAAACCATTACCCGCAATACCAGCGGGAATTACACAGTCACCATTACCGCGGTGAATGGTTTCACTGGGACCGTTACCCTGAGCGTAACCGGACTGCCAAGCCGCGTAACGGCGACGTTCACCCCAACCAGCATTACCGGCGCGGGAACCTCAACCATGAGGATCACCGTCAGCCGTAACGCCAGCCGGGGGACTTCAACGCTCACCGTTCGCGGCGTGAGCGGCGCGTTGAACCACACCACGACTGTTGGGCTGACCATCAACTAACTGCCTGCAATTCTCAGGCAATGCCAGGGCCGCCTTCGGGCGGCCCTGCTTCTTTCTATCCCGCAAACGCAAGACAAGTGTCAAGGCATGACTCGCCACGCTGATGTTAGAATCACCTTTCGAACCGAGAGAAACCATGGAACCCGTCCGCACTGGCTTGCGCAACATCATGAGCGAACTCCTGCGGGCGCAGCCTGCGGAAGAAGCCGTGGTGCTCGCATGGCCTCTGGTGTGCGGCAAGGAAGTTGCCTCGCGTACCCGCGCTGTGAGTTTTGCCGGTGGCGTTCTGACCGTGGAAGTCCCTGACCGCGCCTGGGGAGCCCAACTTTTCGGCTTCACCACGCGCTATATCGCCGGGTTTGACGGTCTGCTGGGGCCGCTGGTGAAAGAAGTGAAATTCAAGACAGCAATTAGCAAATAGCAATTGGCAGCTAGCCAGTAGAAACATCGGTGCTGTTCCGACTTTGCCAATTGCCAGTTGCTAATTGCTATTTGCTACTTATGAAAATCACTGACCAAGACGTCTCCCACGTCGCCGACCTGGCCAACCTGGAGCTCACCAGCGACGAGCGCCAGCACATGGTGCGCGACCTCACTTCCATTCTCGGCTACATTGACCGCCTCAATGAGCTGGACACCGCCAACGTCCCGCCCATGGCCCAGGTCCTTGGAATAAACGCCTCAGGAACAGACGTGCCCGGCGGCGGCAAGCCGGCCACCGCGTGGCGCGAAGATTCCCCGCGGCCTTCGCTTCCGCATGACGCGGCGCTGAAGAACGCTCCGGCGGCGAATGAAGATTTTTTCAAGGTGCCGAAGGTGATTGAGAAATAGCAATTAGCAAATGGCAATTAGCCGTTGGCCAAGGCTGATGGGTTCATGTGGTTTGGCTAATTGCTAGCTGCCAATTGCTAGTTGCTAAAGACGAATCAGCAATTTGCGGCTATCAAGCATTCGATTGCAAAGATCATGGACGTCTCACAACTCACCATCGCCGCCACTCGCTCCGCCATCGCGGAGAAGAAGACCACCGCTGTCCGACTGGCCGAAAGCTTCTACAAAAAAATTAAGGCTGAAGATCCCGACATTCACGCTTACCTAACTCTTTGCGAAGACCGCGCGCTGGCTCAAGCCCAGCGCATGGACGACCTGGCCGCCCAAGGCGGTCCCCTGCCTCCGCTGGCCGGCGTTCCCATGGGCATCAAGGACGTGATGGTCACCCGCGGCGTGCGCACCACCGCCGGTTCCAAGATTCTTGAGAATTTCATTCCACCGTACGACTGCACCGCCGTCGCGCGCCTGGAAGCCGCTGGCGCCGTGATCCTGGGCAAGATGAATTGCGACGAATTCGCCATGGGCTCATCCAACGAGAATTCCGCGTACGGCCCGGTGCGCAATCCGCGCGACAAAACCCGCGTTCCGGGCGGTTCCAGCGGCGGATCAGCGGCCGCGGTGGCTGCCGGAATGGCGGTGGCCACGCTGGGCTCAGACACCGGCGGCTCCATCCGCCAGCCGGCTTCGTTCTGCGGCGTGGTTGGCCTCATGCCTACCTACGGCCGCGTCTCGCGCTACGGCCTCATCGCCTTCGCCTCGTCGCTGGACCACATCGGCCCGCTCACCCACACCGTGCAGGATGCGGCGATTCTGTTGCGCGTGATCGCCGGGCACGATCCCATGGACTCCACTTCCGCCAGCATTCCTGTCCCCGACTACGAGCAGGCACTCGCCCAAACGGTCAAGGGCCTGAAGCTGGGCGTACCCAAGGAATATTTCGCGGAAGGTCTGGACGCGGAAATCCGCTCGGCAATCGAAGCCGCCATCCAGAAGCTGCAAACTGCCGGCGCGCAAATCGTTCCCATCTCGCTACCGCATACCGTTTACGCCACTCCTACCTACTATGTCATCGCCACGGCGGAGGCCTCCGCCAACCTTGCGCGCTTTGACGGCGTGCGCTACGGCTATCGCTCGCCCAAGGCACGCACTTTGTCGGAAATGTACCGCCTCAGCCGCGACGAAGGCTTCGGCGCGGAGGTCAAGCGCCGCATTATGCTGGGCACCTACGTGCTCAGCTCCGGCTACTACGATGCTTACTACCTGAAGGCCCAGAAGGTCCGCACCCTGCTGGCGCGCGACTTTCACGACGCGTTCCAGAAAGTGGACGCCATCGTCACTCCCACCGCGCCCACGGCCGCTTTCAAGCTGGGCGAAAGGGCCGGCGACCCGCTCTCCATGTATCTGGCGGACATCTATACCGTCACCGCCGACCTGGTCGGCATCCCGGGCATCAGCGTCCCTTGCGGCGAAACCAAGACCGGCCTGCCCATCGGTCTGCAGATTCTGGGCAAGCACTTCGACGAAAGCACCGTCTTGCGCGTGGCCGGCGCCGTGGAAGCGAGTCACCGCTAATTTCCACCACGGAGGCACGGAGACACGGAGGAAGACTGAGTTAGGGTCTTCAGAGCGCCGTGCTGCCCTTACCCTGGCAATTGCGGCACAAGACCACCTGCCGTCCGGACAGAGTCCATGAATTTCAGCCCCCGTATTTCTCCGCCTCCGTGTCTCCGTGGTGGATGTTCTTTCCTAACCGCGCGACCCGCGCGCGCTCGACTACCTGGAAGAAATTCTCACCAAATAAGAAAGCCGGGGCCCGCGGCCCCGGCCTATCGTTTTTCTCAAAAAGCTATTTCGCTCCAAACCACAAGTCGCGGGAAATGTAGTCGCTCAAGCTGAGCGTGATCAGGATCAGCAGCCAGAAGAACCCCGCGGCCACCGTCACCATGGTCAGCTTGTTGCTGTAGCGCACGTGCATAAAGAACAGCACCACCAGCACGGCTTTGGTGCAAGCGATAGTCAAGGCCACCACCGGGTTCCAGATGCCCATGTCCCAGGTGGCGGCAAAGTACGTGAGTACGGTGCCCACAAAGAGGCAGGACACGATCAGCAAATACAGGAGCGGAGTCGGATGCGATTTTTCGTCTGACATAATTCTCTTTGCCAACCTCAGCCGTTGTGCGTCCGGTTAATCAGGTACAGCAACGGGAACAGGAAAATCCATACGATATCAACAAAGTGCCAGTACAGTCCGCCCAGTTCCACGGGCGTAAAGTAGTCCGGCCCAAATTCTCCGCTGTTCGCCCGCAAGGTGAGCCAGGTGAGCAGTCCCAGGCCAATTACCATGTGGAACGCGTGCAGGCCGGTCATCGCGAAATAGAAGGAGAAGAAAATCTGGGTCTGCTTGGCGGTCTGCTCGGCGAAAACTTCGGTCACCGGCTTCCCCATCCGCTCCTGATGCTCCATGAATTCTTTGGCAATGTTGCCGGTGGTGCAGCCCGGCCCGCCGGTGGCGTTGAACGGTTTGCCGATGAAGCTTCCCGGGATGTGGCACTCTTTGTATTTGTCGGTATATTCCACGGCCTTCACGCCCAGGAAGGCCGCGCCCAGAATCATGGTCAGGATCAGGAAAACGACTTGCTTCTTGCGGTCACCCTTCTGCGCCGACCACACCGCCATGGCCATGGTAAAGCTGCTGGCAATCAAGACCAGCGTGTTGGCGAATCCCCAGGTGACGTTGATGCTGCTGCTGCCGGCTTCCCAGGCGGCATAAAACTTTAAACGGTAGATCAGATAGGAGGCGAACAATCCGCCGAACATCATGATTTCCGTCAGCAGGAACACCCACATGCCAAAGGTGGAGGCTTCCTTCTGCTGCTCCATGCTGTCAAACTGATGGACCAGCGCCGGATGATGGTCGGTAGTGGTTGTCTGGCTAGTGGACACCGTGCTCCTCCTCATCGTCTCCGTAGTTGTAAGGATCTTCGGTCACAACCGGTATCTCATGGAAATTGTGCGTAGGCGGCGGCGAAGTCGTCTGCCACTCCAGTCCCTTGGCATCCCACGGGTTGTCGCCGGCCACTTGGCCGTACTTCAGCGACCACAGGAAATAGACCAGCGGCATGATGAATCCGACGGCCAGCACAGACGCGCCCGCGCTGGAAAGCACGTTGAGCACCTGGAATTCCGGCGGATACATGTGATAGCGCCGCGGCATGCCCAGATAGCCAAGAATGAATTGCGGGAAGAACGTCAGGTTAAAGCCGATGAACGTAATCAGCGCTGCCAGTTTCGCCGGCGCTTCCGGATACAGCCTGCCCGTCATCTTGGGCCACCAGAAATGGATCCCGCCCAAATACGCGGTGACCATGCCTCCCACCATGACGTAATGGAAGTGCGCGACCACAAAGTACGTGTCGTGGATGTGAATGTCGGTCCCCAGCGCCGCCAGGAACAGTCCCGTCAGCCCTCCGATGGTGAACAGCCCGATGAACGCCAGAGCGTAGAGCATGGGCGTGCTCAGGGTCACCGACCCTTTGTACATGGTCGCGGTCCAGTTAAAGACCTTCACCGCCGAAGGTATGGCCACCGCGAAACTCAGCAGGCTGAACACCAGCGCCGAGTACTGCGAGATGCCCGCCACGAACATGTGGTGCGCCCACACGATGAACCCGAACACGGCAATGGCGATGGAAGAGAACGCAATGAACGTGTAGCCGAACACCCGCTTGCGCGAGTAGCAAGTAACAATCTCGCTGATCACGCCCATGCCGGGCAGAATCATGATGTACACGGCGGGATGCGAGTAAAACCAGAACATGTGCTGGAAAAGGACGGGATCGCCGCCCAGCTTGGGATCAAATACGCCGATGTGGAAGCCGCGTTCCAGCGCCACCAGAATCAGCGTGATGGCGATGACCGGCGTCCCCAGGATCATGATCAGGCTGGCCGCGTAGTTGGCCCACACCATCAGCGGCAGGCGTCCCCAGGTCATGCCCGGAGCGCGCATGCGATGGACGGTGACAATAAAGTTCAGCCCGGTAAAGATGGACGCAAACCCGGCAATCAGAATACCCACCGCCAGCACAATCACCGGGGTCCTCACGTAGCCGGTGCTCAGCGGAGTGTAGAAAGTCCAGCCGGTGTCCACGCCGCCGCCCACCAGCGCCGCCAGGCCGAATCCCGCGCCCACAATAAAGATGTACCAGCTCAGCAGGTTGATCTTGGGAAACGCCAGATCTTTGGCGCCCACCATGATGGGAATAATAAAGTTCCCCAGCACCGCCGGCACGGATGGAATCAGGAAGAAGAAGATCATGTTCACGCCGTGCATGGTGAACAGTTTGTTGTAGGTGTCTGACTGGAAGAGGTCGCCTTCCGGCGTGAGCAACTCCAGCCGGATCAGCGCCGCGAACAGGCCGCCCAGGAAAAAGAAAAACGTGATCGTGACCAGGTACAGCACGGCGATCCGCTTATGGTCCTTGGTCAGCAGCCAGGACCGGATCCCGTAGTTATCGTTCAGGTAATGCTTGGCCGGCATGACCGGCTTGACTGTGGTAGCGGCGGTACTCATGGTTTCTTCCCCGGTGTTGCGGGCTCGTTGCCTCTGCCTTTTAATTCTTGCTGGATGGTTGGGACCTCAGTATCGCGGAGTTCCCCGGGGTTGCTTCGGTTGTTGATCGGTTCTGACTCCTGCTGCGACAAGTGCTTGATGTACTCGGTGATCTGGATCAGCCCTTCTTCGCTCACCACACCCTGGAACGTGGGCATGATCGGCTGGAAGCCGGACACCACTTTCGCGTTGGGATTCAAAATGGATTCGCGGATGTAATTGTCGTCGGCGATGACCACCCGGTTGTCGGACAAGCGCACCGGCCGTCCGTACAGCCCTTGCAGGTTAGGGCCGCGCGCACCCGCGTCCGGACGGTGGCAGGTAGTGCAACCGAATTCCTGGAACAACTTTTCGCCCATGGAAGCCATGGAGCCTTCCGCTTTGCCGCTGGCCAGCCATTCCGCGTAGTCTTCCGGCTTCATCACTACCACTTCTCCGATCATGCCGGAGTGTTTGGTGCCGCAGTACTGCGCGCAGAAGAGGTGATAGGTCCCCGGCCGCGTGGGCGTAAACCAGGTGTGCATGTAGCGGTTGGGCAGCACGTCAGTCTTCACGCGAAACGCGGGAACAAAAAAGTCGTGGATCACGTCTTGCGAAATCAGCGTGACCTTCACCGGACGCCCCGTAGGCACGTGCAGCGAGTTGATTTCGCGCTGGCCGCCGGGGTGCTGGAACTTCCACATCCATTGCTTGCCCACGCCGTAAATCTCCAGGGCATTTTGCGGCGGGTTTTGGATTTGATAATAGAGCCACGCGCCCCATACAAAGATCACCATGGAGATGGCCAGCGGAATCGCCGTCCAGGTAATCTCCAGCAAGGTCGAGCCGTGGATCTGTTCCGCCTGGCGTTCCGGGGTCTTCCTGTATTTGATGATGAAAAAAATGATCATCAAGGCAATGAGCAGGGAGAAAAACGTGGTGATCAGCACCAGGAACAGGTAGAAATAGTCCACCTGGGCCGCGATGCTTGAGGCCTGCTCCGGAAATAATGGCAGTTTGAAGTCCATCTATTCGGCTGTCCTAGTCTTGAAACGGCTCTGCGCGGCGGCGTGCAAATCACGGCGGAACATGATGATCACAAATCCGCCCAGCACCAGCACTGTCGCCAAAGCACTCATCCTCATAATGTTTAAAATCGCGGCTCCATACTTCCCTTTGGCCGGATCGTAGTGGTAGCAGTAGAGCAGCACTTGGTCCACCACGTTTCCGATCTTGCCCTTGGAAGCTTCGATGATGCCGAACTGCAGATCACGCGGCGCGTATTCAATGCCGTAGTAGTACTGCGCGACGCGGCCGTCCGGCGTGAGCAGCATGATGCCGCTGGCGTGCGCGAACTGCTGGATCTCCGGGTCCCACTGATAGCGGAAGCCGACCGCTCCGGCCAGCGCGGCAATCTGTTCTTTGCTGCCGGTCAGGAAATGCCAGCCCTGTTCCGCTCCGCCGCGGCGATAGCGACGCAGGTAGCTGCTCTTGTTGGCCGCCGCGTCTTTCGCCGTATCGCGTGGATCAAAACTCACCGTCACCACTTCAAAATCACGGCCTACGTTGAAGCGCACAATCCCGTTCAGCGCGCCCGTCAATCCGCTCAACACCTGCGAGCACAGCATGGGGCACTGGTAATACACCAGCGACAAAATCACCGGCTTGCTGCCGAAATATTTCCCCAGCTTTACCTGCTGGCCGTTTTCATCCGTGAACGTAAGGTCCAGCGGGACCTGCTGGTTCAGCTTTTGCTCGATTCCCACTTGGTCGAAGATGGCCAGCTTCTGGTTGGTTCCGCCTTCGCCCGGGTTGACGATGGGCGCAGCCGCCTGGGCCCCGGCAGCAACGCTCATGAGCGACGCGGCGAGCAGCGTAGCGGCCAGATTCCGAATTGTGTTTCTATACTTCATTTGCTTCTCAACTTCTTTTGCTCAACTTCTTTTGCTCGACTTCTTCTTGCTCAACTTCTTATTTCCTGGCCGTGCTCTGCATGGGGACCATGGGCACCGCGGTGGGCAACGTTGGCGGCTGCCACGGCCCGCTTACCGCCGGAAGCCCGCGCTGCGCCAGCAACTCAATGGCCCGGTCCACGGGGATATGGATGTTGCCATTGGCATCCTTGCCCGTGCTCTTGAGCCACTGGTCTTCGGAGTCGCGGAAGATCTTCATGTCGTGCTCGTCGTCATACTGCAAGCGAGGGCGCGGGAAAGTCCGGCTCAACTGTTCTTCCATCTGGCGGCGGTCTTTGCCCTGCCCGTACCATTCCGGAGTGGTCGCGGCTTCTTCCTCTTTGGCCGTTTCCGGTGCGCCGGCTTTGGCGCCGCTGCGCTGGGTTAGCAATTGCTTCTCCATGGGGGTCATGGGCGCGGTCTTGGCCACCTGCTTCTCCTGGAACCACTGCAGCCCGTGGTAGAAGAAATACATGGAGACAAAAGCGAATATGCCGGAGACCACCAGGAACACGCCGAACCACACGATTCCTTTTATGCTCAGGTCAGTCTCTTCGTGGCCTTCTCTCAAGTGGCCGCCGGATTGAGGATTCTTGTTATCCATGGTGTTCCGCTTCCATCATTTGCGCAAAATCAGGATCGTTCACCGGCATGATCGCGCGCCGGCCCAGTTGCCAGTAAAAGAAGAACAGCCAGATGCCGCCCATGGCGATGGGGCACAGCACGTACATCAGGCCGTCCGTCAGGTGGAAACCCGTAAGCCCTTGAGCGTCTTTGCCGTAGCCCTGGTAGAAGTTCGGCGCGGTCAGCCAGAACAGGTCCACCATGCGCATGAACATCACGAACAGCGCAATCTTCACCACGCGGCCGGTGGAGCGCTTGGTGTTGCGCGAGAGCAGCAGCGCAAAGGGAAACACAAAATGGGCAAAGATCAGGATGGTCCCGAAATACTGCCATCCGCTGTTCAGCCGGGTCAGGTACCAGCTGATCTCGCTCTGCAGGTTGCCGGACCAGATAATGATCCACTGCGAAAACGAGAGGTAGGCCCACAGCACGACGAACGCAAACATCAGCTTGCCGAAGTCGTGCAGGTATTCGGCCTTAAAGATCTTGGACATGGGCTCAATCGGCGACAACTTCACCAGCAGCCAGATAGTGAAACAGAACGTGGTGAGCACCTGTCCCACCATGAACAGCATGCCCCAAACCGTGGACCACCACTTGGGATCCAGCGACATGGTCAGGTCAATGGAGAGGAAGGTGATGGCCGCGCCGTAAAAGACAATGCCGAAGCCGCTCAGGTTCTGGATGCGGACAAACTTCTGCGGCGTGGTTTGCCCGGCTTCTTCTTTGTCCGCCCAGCGGCGCAGGACCCACAGGATCAGCATCCAGATAGCGAAGATCACCAGGCCGCGCACCCAGAACCCGGTGGGGTTCAGGTAGAACCTGACCTTTTCCTCGCCCAGCGCGGCAACGGCTTGATCGCGCGACATCTGCGCCCAGGGATAGAGCCTCTTTATCCCAAAAGCGATGGGAAGCCAGAAGATCACCATCAGCCATAGGTTGCCTGCGCCGGCTTCCCATATGCGGCGGCCCAGGCGTCCCCAGTTGCCGCCCGTGGCGTATTGCAGGCAAAGCAGGCACAGCGCGCCGGTGGTGGGCCCCAGCCAGAACATATAAGAGAACAGCCAGGAGCGCAGGAACAGGTCCCAGTTGTGGGTGACCATGGTGATGACCACCAGCGCCACCGCGCCCACCACGCCGACAATTGCTGCGCGCGTACGCATGCGGCCGATCAGCGCCGGCGGCGCGAAATCCTGCGGGGTGACGCGAACTGTAGCTGTAGTTTCGCTCACTTCGCGCCTCCTTCAGGCTTGGGCTGTTCGGGCTTCGGCGTTTCGGTTTTCGCCGGCGGCGGCATGGCCGTGGGACTGGTGTATGACGAACTTGGAATCCTGATTCCTTCTCCTTGTGGCCCGCTCAACTTGCCGCGATCTTCAGCCGCTACGTCGGCTTCGGTTGCGTTCTGGCTTAACTGCAGCACGCGGATGTAAGCCGCGATGGCCCAGCGGTCCGCGGGATGGATCTGCGTGGCGTAGTCCGGCATGGCGCCCAGGCCGTGGCTGATGACGTCATAAAAATGTCCGATAGGTGCATTGCGCAGCCGCGCCTGGTGGAACGTGGGCGGATGCTTGAACCCGCGTTGCACGATCATGCCGTTGCCGTCGCCCACCGCGGAGTGGCACGGCGTGCAGTAGATCTTGTAGCGGTCTTCGCCGCGCAGCAGAAGATCGCGGTCCAGCTTGATCTGCGAAGGCAGATCGTTGCCGAACATGGCGCCATGCTTGCCGCTGAGGAAGTAGCTGTTGGGATTAAGCTGTTCCTTGTCCACCGCCGCGTCTTCCAGACGCGGCACCGTGCCGGGCATGGGATAGCGCGCCGACCGGTGGTCAGGGTAGAACTCGCTGGAGCGCAGCGGAATGAATTTGGGCTGGTTGTGCATGTCCTGGCGGCAGCCGGAGAGCAACGCGGCCGCGGTCACAGCCAGCAACAGCGCGCGGAATTGTGCCGGGGCCTTAATACGGCACCTCCGAGACCACCTGCGGATGGTACGTCTGCAGCAATTTTCTTGTATCGCTCAGGCTGAAGTTGGGGTCCTGCGCTTCAATGCACAAAAAGAATTTGTCACGGCTGGCGGAAGTAAAGTTGGGCGCGTTAAACACCGGATGGTACGGTTGCGGCAGCCCGTTCAGCGCCAGCATGCCAAACACCGCGGCCAGCGACGCCCCCAGCACCGCGCACTCAAACGTAACCGGGATGAACGATGGCCAGGAGTGGAACGGCTTGCCGCCGGAGTTGATGGGGTAAGCGATGACGGACACCCAGTATTCCAACGAATATCCGCCGATCATCCCCAGCATAGCCCCCACCAGCGTGATCAGCGGTACGCGGTTATGGTGCGAGCCGATGGCTTCCGCCGCTTCCTCCAGCGGATACGGCGTGTAAGCGTCCATCTTGCGGTAGCCGGCGCCGTACGCAGCCTTGGCGGCATGCACCAGGTCGGTCGGGTTGTCGAACTCAGCCAGCAGTCCGTAAATCGGTTCCGCGGTCATTCCTTCACCTTCGATTGCGGCAGCAGCGTGCGAATTTCAAAAATGGAAATCGAGGGCATCAGCCGGATGAACAGGAAGAACAAGAGTGTGAAGAACCCCATGGTGCCCACTAGGGTCATCACGTCCCACTTGGTGTACCAGTACATGCCCCACGAACTGGGCAGGAAGTCGCGTTGCAAGCTCATCACCACGATCACGAATCGCTCCAACCACATGCCCAACTGGATCACGCAGGAAACCAGGAAAAGCATCAGCGGCGACGACCGCACCTTGTTGAACCACAGCGACTGCGGAATGATGATGTTGCACAGCACCAGCATGAAGTAATAGTAGGAATACGGGCCGTGCAGCCGGTTGTGCACCATGGCCAGCTCATACTTGTCATGGCTGTACCAGCCCATAAACATTTCCAGCACGTAGGCGTACGCCACAATCATGCCTGTGGCCAGCATTACCTTGCCGCAGTTTTGCAGATGGCGCAGGGTGATGAAGTCCTGCATGCCATACAAAGCCCGGAACGGAATGGCCAGGATCAGCACCATAGCAAATCCCGAGAAGATTGCGCCAGCAACGAAATACGGCGGGAAGAACGTGGTATGCCAGCCGGGAACAATCGAAGACGCAAAGTCCAAGCTCACCACGCTGTGCACGGAGAGCACCAGCGGCGTGGCCAGACCTGCCAGCAGCAGGTAGGCCGTCTCGTAGCGGTTCCAGTGGCGCGCCGATCCTCGCCAGCCCATGGCCAGCATCCCGTAAATGCGGCGGACGACCAGCGACTTGGCGGAATCGCGCAACGTGGCGAAGTCCGGAATCAGTCCAATGCCCCAGAACAGGAAAGACACGGTGAAGTACGTGGACACGGCGAACACGTCCCAGATCAGCGGGCTGCGGAACTGCGGCCACACGCCCATGGTGTTGGGAATGGGGAACAGCCAGTACGCCGCCAGCCACGGACGTCCGGTATGCACCAGCGGGAACAAGCCGGCCTGCATCACGGCAAAGATGGTCATGGCTTCGGCAAAGCGGTTGATCGAAGTACGCCAGCTCTGCTTGAACAGCAGAAGAATCGCTGAGATCAACGTTCCGGCATGGCCGATGCCGATCCACCACACAAAGTTGACGATGGCGAATCCCCAGCCCACGGGAATGTTGATGCCCCAGATGCCGGTGCCGCGCATGAGCAGGTAGCCGACGGCCGTATTGAACATGCCAAAAATGGCCACGGAGACGGCGACGATGGCGAACCAGAAGATAGGCGTGTGCTTGGTAAGCACGATGCCGGCAATCCGGTCGGTGACCGTGCCCAGCGTCTGTCCCGGGCCGATGATCGGCGGCCGTACGCCTTTCGGCGGCAGTTGATCTACTTGGTCATTCAGGGCCATGCGCTATGCCTTTTCCGCCTTCTCAAGATCCGGGTTAGGGTTGCTCACCGCGGCAATATAGGTGGTTCGCGGACGCGTGTTCAGCTCCGCCAGCAGCGCGTAATCGCGCTCCTGTGCTTTCATTTTGGAAACGCGGCTGTTGGGATCGGCAATATTGCCGAACACAATGGCCTGCGTGGGACACGCCTGTTGGCACGCCGTAAGGATTTCGCCATCGCGAATGGCGCGGTCCTGCTTTTCCGCGTTGATGCGCGCGGCATTGATGCGCTGCACGCAATACGTGCATTTTTCCATCACGCCACGGCTGCGGACGGTGACATCCGGGTTGCGTCCCAGCTTGCGGCTGGGCGAATCAAAATCCGCGAACAGCAGGAAGTTGAACCGCCGGACTTTGTATGGGCAGTTGTTGGAGCAGTACCGCGTGCCCACGCAGCGGTTGTACACCATGTCATTCAAGCCCTCAGTGCTGTGCACCGTGGCGCCCACCGGGCATACCGGCTCGCACGGCGCGTTCTCGCACTGCATGCAGGTCAAGGGCTGGAAATAGACGTTGGGATTGGCCGCGTCGCCTTCGTAGTAGGTGTCAATGCGGATCCACATCATCTCGCGCCCGCGCTGCACCTGCTCCTTGCCGACCACGGAAATGTTGTTCTCCGCGTAACACGCCACCGAACACGCCTGGCAGCCGATACAAGAATTCAAATCAATGGCCATGCCCCAGGCGTATCCCGGCTTCTTGTACCAGCCAAGGTCACGGAAGTCGGGATAGAGACTCTCGTTCTTTGCCGGAGCCGGCTCGCCTTCGCGGGCGAACCCGGGGTCCTTCTGGAACTTCGCCAGCGTGGCCGCTTTGACCGGCTCGCGATTGTCCATGGTGAAGTGGCCTTGGGTCACGGCGATGTCCCAGTACTTGCCGGTACCTTTCACTTCGCCGGTGCTCACGTAAGCCGTCGCTGTGGTGCGGACGGAGTAAGCGTCGTAACCGCGCGGATCAGGCTTGTCAGCGTTCTTGTCGGAATCCATGGCCACGCGCCCGGCTTTTCTCCTGCCGTAGCCGAAGAACAAGGTGATCGAATTATCAGGATGACCGGGCTGCGCCCAGGCCGGGGCTGTTACCTTGCGGCCATTCACCGTGATTTCAATCACGTTCAGCGCATCGGACTGGTGGTCCTTGTTGATGTTCTTCGGCGGGTCAGACTCTTCGACCTTTTCGCCTTCCATCTCCAGGAAACCCATGCGGTGGGCCATGGCCGGGCTGACCAGGACCACGTTGTCCCACGTGGTACGGGAAAGCGGCTTGGGAGTTTCCTGCAGCCATCCGTTGTTGGCGAAGCTGCCATCGTAAATGGTGGGATCAGGACGGAAGATGCACTCAACTCCGCCGGCATCCACCACGGCCGGCAGCGCGCCCAGCTTGGCCGATACCTGCTTCGCCGGGAAAGCGCTGCCGCTGATGTAGCCGTCATGCACGGAGCGCCGCCACCAGGCTTCAAAGTCGTCGCCGGGGTGCTGCGAGCGCCAGTAGGAACGCACCAGATCGTAGCCCGACGTGCCCGGCTGGTCAGTAAAGATCGCGGCAATCTCATGCGCGCTCTTGCCGTCATACAGCGGCGCGATCATGGGCTGGATGATGGTGGCTGTGCCGTCGTAGGCCCGGCCATCGCTCCAGGCTTCAAGATAATGCGTTTCCGGCACTTCCCAGGTAGCGTAGTCGCTGGTTTCGTTCTTGTAGTTCGAAAGATGAATGACCGTCTTGCCTTTTTCCGCCAGGCCAGCCAGCGCTTTTTCAAAATCCACGTCCGCGGGCGCATGGTACACCGGGTTGCAGCCCATGATGACCAGCGTTTCCACCTTGCCGGCCCGCATGTCGTCAGCCAGCTCGCGGATGGACTGCGCGTTGTCCACTGGATCAACCTCGACCGGGTCGATGAAGCTGACCGTCTGGCCAACATTGCCCAGATGCGCGTTGATGGCGTGGGCGATGGCGTTGACCGCGGCGCTCTGGAACACGCCCGGCGCCACCAGGCTCCTGCCTTTGTGCTGCGTCAGATCAGCGGCGGCGGCGTCCACCCACTTCTGATGCTCGCCTTCAAGATGTTCGGCAGCCGCGCCGGGGACGCCGAGCTTCGCCGCCAGCGCGCGCGCAATCCTGTCAATCTCGATGTGTCGCGCCACGATCTTGCTGTCCGCCTTGGCGCCGGTGGTGGTGGGCGAGCTTTCCGCCACGTACAGGCGGTTCATGCCTTTGGCCGGATCTTTGCGGCGCGCCATGAAGTCGCGCGCGTAGCGCACAAAGCCCGGGAACCACGAGCCGGAGAGGAAGTCGCCATCAAGCGAGACCACGATGTCGGCGGCGTCGAACTTGTAGACAGCGTCATAGTTCGCGCCGAACGCCAGCTTGCCGCCGGCACGCGCCGTATCGCGATGTAGCGGCTCCCAGCGGTGCCACTTGGACTCGGGGAAAATCTGCTGGATGGCCTTCATCTGCGAGCCCAGCGTGGGCGACGAGGTTGCGCCCGTCAGGAATCGCAGCCCGGCGCCTTTGTTGGTCTTGTGGAACTGCACCACGCCGCGCGCCGATCCCAGGAACTCCGCCCAGGGACGCGGCTCGCCCTTATAGGTGATGCCGATGGTGCGGTCGGGATCATAGAGGTCCAGAATGGAAGCCTGCGCAAACAGGTCACTCGAACCCAGGCAGGCTTCGTGGTTGGGATTGCCTTCTACCTTCGTCGGACGAAATTCGTGCGTCTCCACCAGAAGCGGGTGGGCGTAGCCGGCAAACGGCATGGCCGTGGCGTAATAGATCGGCTTGCCGGGAATCAGGTCTTCCGGCTGGCGGACGTACGGCAGAATCTGCTCCAGCGGCTGCTTGGTGCAGCCCGCGAGCCCGGCCAGCGCCAGCGACGCTCCGGCCAGCTTCAGGAACCCGCGCCGCGAAACCGGATCCACCCATTCGGAAGCCTGCCGGGGGAACTCGCGCTCCAGCATTTCGCCAAAGGCTTCCTGGTCAGCCAATTCTTCCAGCGTGCGCCAATAGCGGGGACCACGGGCCTGCGACAGCTTCTGCCGCACCGCATCCAGGTCCAGCCGCGCCGGTTTGATCTGCCCGACGGGAACCAAGTTCAAATTTGAATCGCTGTTATTCGACATTCGCTTCCATTTTGTAAATGTGTCCCGCCATTACCGGTGGCAGGTGGAGCAACTGGTAATGTCCTGCACCGAACGCAGGCCGTACTTCTTATGCAGCGCTTGGCCCAGCTGCAACTGATCAGTGAACTTGACGCCGTCCACCTCCACCGGATTGTCCGGGTTCGGCTGCTGGTACGTCATGTTGAAAACCTGGTCTTTGGGCCGCAGGAATTTCTCCGTTTGACGATGGCAGTTCAGGCACCACTCCATCTGCAGCGTGTTCTCTTCATACATGAGCGGCATCTGGTCCACCTGGCCGTGGCAGCTCTGGCAGCCCACGCCTTTGGCCACGTGAATGCTGTGGTTGAAATAAACAAAATCAGGCAGATCATGCACTCGCGTCCACTTCAGCGACTCGCCCGTGCGATAGCTGTAGCGCACCGGCTCCAGCATGTCCGCCTTGGTCCAAAGCTGGGCGTGGCAGTTGATGCAGGTCTTGGTGGGCGGAATTCCCGCAAAACTCGATTCCTCCACCGACGTATGGCAGTAACGGCAATCCAGCCCCAGCCCGCCCGCGTGGTGCTGGTGGCTGAAAGGCACCGGCTGGTCCGGCGCGATGTGCTGGTTGGTCACGTAGGGAGAACGCTGAAACTGCATGAGCGCCGCTCCCACCCCCGTAAGGAGCAGGACCAGCCCTAGAAGGCTGGCGCGAGCAAGAGTGTTCGCACTGCGGTGGAAGATCTGTGCCATGGAATCCCGGTCCTGGATGAAAGCGCCTCCGCGCTTCATCACAGCGCTACT
This sequence comes from Terriglobia bacterium, assembly GCA_020072815.1. Taxonomy (NCBI): domain Bacteria; kingdom Pseudomonadati; phylum Acidobacteriota; class Terriglobia; species Terriglobia bacterium. The sequence continues at coordinate 695,128 of JAIQGE010000001.1, forward strand.
CGGGGGCCAATCTTCCAGTTCGCTGGCGAGCCCCAAGCTCGCCGCGAAAACGGATGATTATAAACAAAGAGTGCGAGATTCAGCTAGCCTTGATGGTGGAAAATCAAAAAAATTCTCTGCTTGGCAAAAAAAGGATCCGCTAATGGGTGGAAAATCGGGTTTGTTGGCGGCGAAGAAGGTCTTGCCACCGACCGCTCAGCGCGTTGTTTTCCTTCGGCGTTGTCGGCGCTGAAGAGCGTACTCCATTTCCCAAACCCGCTCGGCCGGCGTCATGGCGAGCCGCCGAATATTCTCCATCAGGTCAACCCCATGATTCTTGGCGGCCTCCAGCTTGCTGCCTTTGGGAGGGTTTAGCACCAGCTTGTACAAACGTTCTTTCGTTCGGCGAGTCATAATGTTGCCAGTTGTCATTGTACGGGTCTTGTTCGCAGAGGCTTGGGCCACGCATTCCTCGGCACATCTGACTCCTATTGGAATGCCAGAGAGAGTGTCCGGAAAAACTCCGCTGGCGTTGCGATTCGCAGGCCGGTACGCTGCGCAACGCCTTGCGTGAAATGCTTTGTATTGTGGGTCAATAGCCAGTCCGGCTTGCTGGCAACCGCCGATAGAAGTACTGGGACGTCCGGCTCATGCCGGATCAAGTACCTGCCTGCCCGCACGGCACTCGCCTGGGGATAAGGGATTATCTCGGGGTTGGTCAGTTTGAGCAGGCGGTGATAGTCGCCCAGAAGTTGATCTGCTTCCATGGAAGGGAGCGCTTCTGCATGCAGCAAGAGGTTTTGTTCCACCTCATCGCGGACGGCTGCCGCCAGCACCAACCGGCACACCCTAGCCGCGCAAAGGGACAAAACCGCCTTGTCGAGTCCCCATTGGGCCACGATTCCACCCGTGAGAACGTTGGAATCCAGAAACAACCGGAGACGTGCGCGCCCTTTCACTTTTTCCGGTGTGACCGCCGGGACGCGGACTTCGCTGTCTTCGCGCGGTAGCGGCGTTCATACAGGCGCTGGCGAATCCCGGGGAGAGTGGCCAAAACCGTCTTCGCCGTAATCCCTGCGCGGGTCAACTTCGAACTTACCTGCTCACAGAGCTGCTCAAACCGCTTCTGTTCAGGGAGAAGAATCAGGCCGTCGCCCATCCGCAAAACCGCAAAAGGAGCGCCGGCGCTAAGCCCCAGCTCCCGGCGAAACTCTTTAGGAACGGTTAGCTGGCCTTTTTCCCCAATTCGGGTTGTTGCCAAATATTCAAGCGCTGCGATTTCAGAGGACATATTTTGCACCTGGTAGGAATATCCTACCACATTCGAGTTCCGCAAAAATGCCGGCGTTGGGCGTGGCCCAAGGGATCAGCCTTTACCCGCGGCGATCAAAACTGCATCTCTTGAGGCCCCATCTGCGTCGGCGCCGGACCGGCTCTGCTGCTCGCGGATCGCCATCTGCAGCACTTCCGCAATGTGCAGCGCCTTGCGGCCGGTGAGCTGCTCGATCTGCTCCATACAACTGAAGCCGTCCGCGATGATCAGCGTGTCTTCAGCGGCTGCGCGTACCGCCGGCAGCAATACGCGCTCGCCGATCTTCACCGACACGTCATATTTATCCGCCTCAAACCCGAATGACCCTGCCATCCCGCAGCAACCGGAGTCCAGCACCTTGAATTCCAGCCCGATGCGCTTGAGCAGTTCATGTTCGGAATCAAACTTCAGCACTGACTTGTGATGGCAGTGCCCGTGCACCAGCGCCTTGCGCTTGAGTTGCGGCGGCGTGTAGCCGGCCTTCTTGACCAGAAATTCGCTCAGCAGAACAGTCTGCTCGCGCAGGCGATGAGCGTCGCGATCGTGCGGCATCAGGTTGACCATCTCGTCGCGAAAGACAGAGACACAGCTCGGTTCCAGACCGACCAGCGGAATTCCCGCCGCAATCTGCGGACGCAGCTCCTGTAACACCTGTTCCAGCAAATGCCGCGCGGTCTTCAACATGCCGAAGTCGTACAGCGGACGCCCGCAGCATAGCGAAGCTTCTGGAATCGTCACCTGATATCCGGCGTGCTCCAGCACTTCCACCGCCGCCTGCGCGATCTGGGGATGAAAGTGGTTGTTGAGCGTGTCCGGCCACAACATCACCTGCGGCTTGTCTTCACTTTGAACACCGCCCGAGCGGATCGTTGCACCATTGGACCGCCTTTCGCGAAACCACGCAGCAAACGATTGTGCCGCGAACTGTGGAAGTTTTCTTTGCGGTGCGATCCCGCCCAGGAACTTCACCACGCGCGAAATCCCGGGCGCTCTGCTTACAAAATTTGCCAGCCCCGGCGTAATTCTTGCCAGCTTTACCCAGCGATGAATCAGCCCCATCGCGTACGCCGCGCGCGGCCGCAAACTTCCTGCGTGGTAGTGCGACAGGAATTCAGCTTTGTAGGTCGCCATGTCCACGTTCACCGGACACTCCGTCTTGCACGCCTTGCACGCCAGGCACAGGTCCAGCGCCTGCTTCACCGTCTCATTCTTCCATCCGCGTTTCAGGGGATCGCCCTGCAGCATTTCAAACAGCAGGCGCGCGCGGCCCCGGGTGGAGTACATCTCCTCTTTCGTCGCCATGTAGCTGGGACACATGGTCCCGCCTTCATCTTTGCGGCACTTGCTCACGCCCACGCACAAGTTCGTGGTCTCGGCAAAGTCGCCGTGCTCTTCCGGAAAATGAAAGTGCGTCTTCAACCGCGGCGGGTTGTAGCCGGTCCCCAGACGCAGGTTGGCGTCCAGCTTGTTGGCGTCAATCTTTTTGCCGGGATTCATCTTCCACTGCGGGTCCCAAATGCGCTTGAACTCGCGGAAAGCCTCCATCAATTCCGGGCCATACATGATTTCCAGCAGTTCGCCGCGGGCCTGGCCGTCGCCATGCTCGCCGGAAAGCGAACCGCCCAGTTTCACCACCGACGCAGCCGCCTCTTCCATGAATGACCGGAAATTCTTGATGCCTTCGGCGGTGAGCAGGTCAAAATCAATGCGGGTGTGCACGCAGCCATCGCCAAAATGCCCGTACAGTGGCGACTTGTATCCGTACTTGCCGCATATGCGGCGCAATTCGCGCAAGTACGCGCCCAGCTTTTCCGGCGCGACGGCGGCATCCTCCCAGCCTTCCCAGGCTTCTTTGTCGCCGGGCACGCGCGACGTGGCGGCCAGCCCGGATTCGCGGGCCTTCCACACCTTCAAGATTTCGTCGTCGTCTTCAAACAGCTTCATGGCGATCAAATCCGCGGAGCCGGTCATCCGCGACATCAGCTCGCGCGCCTTGCCGGTTGATTCCTCTTTGGTCTCGCCGCCAAATTCGGCCAGCAGCCAGCCTTTGCCTTCCGGCAACATCCGGATGCTCGGAACATGCAGGTTCTTCTTGATCATGTTCTCGATGAGGATTTCGTCCATGCCTTCGAGGCCAATGGGTTTCGATTCGCACACCTTCGGCACCACGTCCGCCGCGGCGTAGACGTCTTTGAAGCCCATCACCAGCAGGCTGCGTTGCTTGGGCCAATCAACAAGGCGCACTTTCGCACCCAGAATGATCACGCAGGTGGATTCCGCCCCCACCAAGGACTTGGCGACGTTGAATCCGTTTTCCGGCAGCAGCTCATCCAGGCTGTAGCCGGAAACGCGCCGGGGAATCTTCGGGTATTTCTGGCGGACCAATTCGGCGTACTGGTCGCGCAGCGCGCGCAGCCGGGTGTAAATCCGTGCGCGCCGCCCGTCTTCCTTGATGATGGCTTCCCATTCCGCGTCCGAGGTCGGCCCCACGCGCAGGCGCAAGCCGTCATAGGTAAGGACGTCGAGTTCCAGCACGTTGTCCACCGTGCGCCCGGCCATGACGGAATGCACGCCGCAGGAGTTGTTGCCGATCATCCCGCCCAGATTGCAGTACTCGTGGGTTGAAGGATCAGGCCCGAAGGTCAGGTTGTGCTGGTTGGCCTGGTTGCGCAACTGGTCCAGCCGCACGCCGGGCTGCACCCACGCATATTTTTCCCGCGGATTGAGTTCGATGATCTGGTCCAGGTACTTGGAGAAATCAATAATCACCGCGACGTTGCAACATTGGCCGGCAAGGCTGGTGCCGCCGCCACGGGCCAGAATGGGCGCCTCATATTTGCTGGCCAGCGCTACCGTCTGGACCACGTCTTCAATGGTCTTGGGGATCACCACGCCGATGGGCACCTGGCGATAGTTGGAGCCATCAGTGGCATACAGGGCGCGGCTGCCATCGTCAAAGCGGACTTCGCCGGTGATGGCGCTGCGCAGCTCCGCGGCCAGAACGCCGGCTTTGTGTTGGGCATCCGCGCCGCTCCATGCCGTCTGGGTTTTTTCTTCCATCCAATTCCTTCAGCCACGCGCTCGAACCGGGCTGTTCGCAAAAATTGAGAATGCAAAAAAAGCGTCCGCATGAATTTTATTCCATTCTGCGGACGCTCTGGTTTTACAGCAGTTTTGTGAGGAACGCGATCCTTACTTTGGCCGCTTCGGCTCGATTTCCGGCCGCCCCGGAACGGCCCCTTCTTTTTGTTCCTGCTGGCGCGCGATCGCGACGTTCACCGCGCCAATCCGCACTGGCGACTGCACCTTGGGGTGCGAAGGTTTGCCATCAATGAGCGGACCGGTGGGCACAAAGACCAGCGGCAGCTTTTCCTGCCTGGTGCGCAATGCCGCTTCGATTGCCCGGTTGGCGTTGAAGGTGAAATGCTCCGGCTGGAATTCACCATGAGTATGCGACCGCACGCCCTTACTGAAGAGTGAAACCGTTCCCAGGAAATGCGGGCTCTCGGCGTTCATGGCCGTGTTGGGCGGCGCACCGAGATAGACCTCCCAGACAACGCCGGGTTCACGCTCGGCCACCACGTTTGCCAGCTCGATGACAAGCTGTTCGTTCTTGCTCTGGAGCAGCGCAGGAATGCGCTCGCGGATTTTGGAGATGTCAATGGGGACGGTGACTTCTCGCTCGGTCAATTCCACCGGAGGACCGGGCCAGGGGATCAGGACCTGCGCAATCACAAATATCCACCATGGGAAGATGATTTTCAAGCAATACTCCTTGACTTGCGGCGGCTCCCCTTCATAAGTGTAGTTCAACTGCTCGGCGCAACGCAGGACGTCGCAGCAGGTCATTTTCACTTCTTTGCCGTTCTCGTCAAAGAAGATAGAGGTGTGGTTCTTCCAGGTGGCGTCACTGAGAGGATCGTGGCGCCCCCCGCCCTGGGCCAGCCAGAGGTTCCAGTAGCGGTCAATGTTCGAGTGGTGCACGAAGAAAACCGGGTCCTGGGCCGCCTCCGAGATATTTCCCATCCAGCCGCCGATATCGACATGCACGTTGTTATGGGGATTGCTCTCAATGTCGCCTTGCGCGGTGAAGTAGTCGAGTGCGGCCATTCCGGCAGAAGGGTCGACGTGACCGGCCGGAAAAGAGGCGCTTCCGGAATTCCATGCGGACGGGCGGTTGGGGGCGGCGACAAAGAGTTCGCTGCCAGAGACGCGGAACGGCGGCGGCAGGGTGCGCTGAGCGGGGTCATGATAATCCCAGAACGGCAGGGCCCAGCCAGGGTCGCCGGACATCTTGCGGATGATGCGCTCAAACCAGTAGAGATACATGCGGTGCCAGCACCAGAACAGGTGCGTTCCGTGTTCACAGGTGTTCCAGGCGATGTGGGAGCCGGAAAGAGTGGTTCCATGAATCGCTGCCTGATAGTCCCAACTCAGCGGGTTGGCCGTGGGCAGGAGCTTCATGGCCTTGATGGCTTTGCGATAAGACACCAGGACCGGATCGCTGGCAGCCATACCTCCAAGATTGCGGCGCATTACGGGCGCGGCCCAGACTGAATCCAGGTTGAAGATTGAGGAGCCCAGCACAGTAGACGCGGCTGCGCCGGCTGTGACCAAGAAACGGCGACGGGTGAAATGGTTCCGCATTGCACTACCTCCATTTTCTTGCTTGAAGATCAGGGGCAACACACACCGGGGAAAGACCAAGTACAACAAATAGTAGGCTTCCTCCGGCGAACGTTACGCCTATTTCTCCGCCGCCGCAAGCCGGGAGAAAGTTTCGCCGCTGGATATAATGAATCCGCTCATGCCTGCCCCCACTTCCACACAGTCTCCACTCAGCTTGGATCGCTCGGCGGCGCCTGCGGGGAAGCGCCTGCGCTACATCGCGTTCATCGTGCTGGTCTGGGTGCTGGTGTACGCCGCCGCTCTCTTCCGGCCGCCCTTGATGGACGACGCGGACACCGTCCATGCTGAAGCTGCGCGCGAAATGGCCGCCACCGGCGACTGGGTCACGCTGCACATCAACGGCGGCGTCCGCTATCTGGAAAAAGCGCCGCTCATGTACTGGTGCGTGGCCGCCAGCTTCAAGTTGTTCGGTGTGAGCGAGTGGTCGGCGCGGCTGCCCATCGCCCTGGGGGTGCTGGCGCTGCTGCTGATCGTCTACCGCCTGGGCCGAAGAGTCTTTCATCAGGAAAACCAGGGCGAAGAAGCCGGGATGTATTCCGCGCTGGCGCTGGCGACAGGTTTTGGCCCGTTTATCTTCACCCGCATCCTCATTCCCGACATGATGGTCGGGCTGTGGCTGGCGATCGGCTTTGATTTCTTCCTGACCTCGATAGAACAGAGTGAGTCGGGGAAAAAGCCTTCGCTCTGGATTTGCTGGGGCATCGCCGCCACCATGGCGCTCAACGTCCTGACCAAAGGCCTGATCGGGCTGGTCTTCCCCATCGGTACAATTTTTCTTCTTCTGCTGCTCACGCGCAACCTGCGCCATCTGCTGAAGCTGCGCCTGTTCTCCAGCTTCCTGGTTTTTCTGCTGATCGCCGCGCCGTGGCATTTGCTGGCCGGATTCCGCAATCCCGCGCAAGGCCAGACCAAAGGCTTCTTCTGGTTCTACTTTGTCAACGAACATTTTCTGCGCTACTTGAACAAACGTTTCCCCGCCGACTATGACACTGTGCCTTTGTGGCTGTTCTGGGGGCTGATGCTGCTGTGGCTGATGCCCTGGACGGCGTTCATTGTGCAGGCGCTGCGGCAGGTACCCGCGAAAATTTCCGAATTCCGCAATGGGCTGAGCGCGCAGCAACGCGGAACTCTGCTCTTCGCGCTGTGGGCACTGCTGGTCCTGCTGTTCTTCAGCTTCTCCAGCCGCCAGGAGTATTACGTCATCCCCGGCGTGCCTGGGGTGGCGCTGCTGCTGGGCGGATGGTTGGCCCGCGAAGCCGCGTCGCCTGCGGACAGCCCGGAGCGGCGCAGCGGACGAATTGCTTCGCTGGTGCTGGCGGCGATCGGCGTGGCGGCGTGCGTCGCATGCGCCTATCTGGCCTGGCAGGCGAAAACGCCGCCGCAGAACTACGACATCGCCGAGTTGCTCAAGAAGAATCCCCAGGAATACGCGCTGTCCTTCGGCCACTTCCTGGACCTCACGCCGCAAGCCATGGGCGCGTTCAAGATCCCGCTGATCGCCACGGGAATCGCCTTCGCGCTGGGGACGCTGCTGAGCCTGTGGCTGCGCCGCCGCAACCAGGCCTTCTACGCCAACGTGGCCCTGGCGCTGATGATGGTGGTGCTGCTGCATGAAGCGCACCGCGGGCTGGAGATCTTCTCTCCGGTGCTGTCCTCAAAAGTCCTGGCGGACGCCATTGAATCGCGCTGGCAGCAGGGACAAAGCCCGGTGATCGAAGTCAACGGCGACTACGAAGCCGGGTCGAGCGTCAATTTCTATACGCATCGTCAGATTCGGATCTTGAATGGACGCTGCAACAACATCTGGTATGGCTCCACGTTTCCTGACGCGCCAAAGATCTTTGACGACAATTTGTCTTTCGCGAAGCTGTGGCACAGCGGGGATACGGTTTTTCTTTTGACGCAGGAAGACGCGAAGCCGGCGGCCGCCGTCAGTGATGCATGCCCGCAAAAAGAAACGCTGCCGGACTACGTTGATCGCAGTTGCGTGCTGGCCAAGTGGGGCGGCAAGGTGGTGCTTACCAATGAACCGAAACTTTGTCCGGCTTCGGCTCCGCAGCGCTGACCAGCGGAGCAGAGGGGTGAGCAGGACGGATCTTGCCGTCCTGCAAAATGAAGACTTCGCCGCGCCAGTGGACTTTATGGTCGGCAAAGCTGGCGAACCACACCCAGAAAGCGATCAAGTCGCGCAGCGGAAGCAGCCAGAGATAGCGCGCCACGGTGCGGTCATGCACCACGCCGGCGCCAACTTGCAGCGCCACCGCTACACGGAGAGCAGAGGCGGCAACCAAAAGGGCCCATGACCACAACGCGCCTGCAGCCAGGGCCACGGCAATCATCGCCCAGGGCAAGCCGAAGGTGAGCAGCACTCCCAGGTAACCCATGCGGCGGGAATCCCGCGTGCTGCGAGCCCAGCGCAACTGGTGTTCAAAGAACCCGCGGAAGGTGTAAGCCGGCAGGTGCGTTTCCACTACCACGCCGGCCAGCACCACTTCCAAACCGGCTTTGGAGACGCGGTAGCCCAGTTCAAAATCGTCGGCCAGATAATCCACCAGCGGCTCCAGGCCACCGATGGCTTCCAGGGCCGCGCGCGATATCGCCAGGGTTGAGCCCAGGGCAAAGTGGATGCCATTCTCAATCTGCCGCGCCGCCAGCACGCCGGCAATAAAATCCGTGCTGATCCCCAGCGACTCCAGCCGCGACCCCAGCGTGCCCGTGGCGATCCCGCGATAGGGGCAGGTCACCATCCCCACCCGCGGCTGCGCGAACGGGGCCATCACCCGGCGCAGGTAGTCCGGCTCCACGTAAATGTCGCTGTCGTTGATGATGATGTGGCCGTATTTTGCCAGCGCCAGCATCTGCACCAGGTTGCTGGTTTTGCGGTTGTTGCCCAGCACCTGCGGGCACACCACGAGTTGAACGCGGCATTGCGGGAACTCCCGCATGAGGCGCTGGACGGCTTCCACCGCCGGGTCTTCAGCTTCACTCACACCGAAAATGATTTCGTATTCGGGATAGTCCTGCACGCAGTGGCTGCGGAAGCTTTCATACATTTGGGGATCAACGCCGCGCAGCGGCTTCAAGATGGATACGGGAGGAGTAAAGTCCGGCAGCGGCTTGCGGCCCTGGCGCAGAAAAGCGCGCGCGCTCCACAGGCAAAGCGCATAGAACCCCATGCCGCATACGGCCAGCACGGCAGCCACGAGGCTTGGCAAGAGATAGAACATGAATTTCCGCTGTCGTCTTTCCTGTGCCTGGTTTCCCGTTTCCTTGCTTCCAGGCGCATTCTACTCCGGCACTCAAGAATCGCGCGCTCTCTGTCTTCGCTATACCGTTCTCTGAAGCATTTGGATGCCCGCCGGCAACCGGCGGTTACAGCCATCGATCCAAAAAGCGTTTGGCAAAAAGCGTTCCTTAATCCCCGAAGGCCCGTGGCTTGAGTGGCCACGGCCACACATTTACGGGGTGAGCGCCAGATTCACTTCTTTCCAGTCAACCTTGCGCAGCAACTGTTGGATGCGATCATCGGCGCCGTAAATCCTGATCTCCACGTTCTCAATAAAAGGGGAGTTCGGCGGATGAGCAAAGTAATAATAGAAATAGAGTGAAGCCGGGTCCCATTTGATTGCCTTGGGATTGCCAAAGAGAAGCACGTAAGACGACCCGTAGCCGTAGCGATTGTCCTCATCCTTGTAGGCCGCGATGGCGCCGGGCACATTCACCGCGTTCTTCTTCCCCGGACCAGGATGCAGGGTGCTCACCAACACGTTGTTATTCACCTGCACGCGAACGTGCAGCAGGTCCTCAATCAGGGCGTTTTGCAGGTGCTTCTCCGCAGTGTCCTTTTCCTTTTCCATCTTGCGGACCATGGGGACAATCAGCTTCTTGTAGCGCGGTGAAGTGGTGCGCGCGTCGTAGGTGCGCTGGAACAGCTCGGTGATGTCCAGGGGACGGTTGGAATCCGGATTCACCATGGTGTCCGTCAGTTCGAAATCTATCTTCTCCGTCCACTCCGCGCCACGGAACTGGTTCAGTAACTTGTTGATGTGGAGGGCATACTTGGCGATGGCCTTCTGCTCCTCGGGCGTGGGCTTGCGGGGCATGAGCAGGCCGAACAGGCTCAAGGGGACAACCGCGAACAAGGCGACGACGATGGCTCTGCGTAACATGCCTGACTCCTGGAAATTAGGTGTTGGCTGCAAGTCGCGGAAAAAGATGGTGACGCATATCCGCGCTGAAATACATCTTATAATAGTAGGTAGCTGATGCTGGACCGGATGGTCGCTGTCCTACTGTGGACGCCAGAGTTTCTCTGGGCTGCGCAGGGGGAGAGAGGAAAGTCCGAACTCCGCAGAGCAGTGTGCCGGATAACGTCCGGGACGCCAGCTTTAAGGCTGGTAGACGGAAAGTGCCACAGAGAATATACCGCCTTTGGCGCAAGCCTCAGGTAAGGGTGAAAAGGTGCGGTAAGAGCGCACCGCCCGGGCAGTAATGTCCGGGGCATGGCAAACCCCACACGGAGCAAGACCAAATAGGGAAGGAATGGGGATGGCGTAAGCTGTTCTCATGCGTGCCGGCTCGGTGCGCCCAACTTCCGGGTAGGTCGCTTGAGCCGTTCAGCGATGAACGGCCTAGAGGAATGACCGTCACGGCGGCAACGCCGTACAGAATTCGGCTTATAGGTCCAGCATCACTTGTGGCCCTCAGATTCGAGAGGATTTGAGGGCCTTCAATTTTTGGAGAAATATCGCTGGGCCCTTCGGCTTCGCTCAGGATTTCGGCAGCTGGCTCCCGCTTCGCTCACGCCCGCAAAGCGCCTCAACTTGTGGCCCTGCGCTCAGAGCCGAAGACTTTCATTTCTGCTCCAGACATTTACGACAACGAAAACCAGATTTTAAGGTCGGTTCTGAGCAGCATGGTAAACGTGTAAAGACTTCGACGGTTTGTTCCTTGATACGGTAGACAGCAACGTAGGGTAGGCGAGAAGAAACCAGTTCGTGGGTCCCTGGCTCACGTCCTGGGCGTCCACGGTGTGGGAATGTTTTTAGGGAACGAATGGCTTCGTAAAGCTCAAGGACGGTGGACCGTGCAAGATGCGGATGATGCTCAGTGAGATAGTCCTTGATATGCTCGAGATCATCTGCTGCGGCCGGCGTCCAGCGAATACGCATCAAGAAGGGAACAGCCGTTTAACACGAGCATCCATTTCATCTTCTTCGATCAACTGGCCACGGTCAGCTTGTTCGATGCCCTGACGCACGGCGGCGCGAAAGCGGGCGTCGTCCTCCAGTAGGCGTAAGGCGGCTTCTTTGACCAACTGCGCAGGATCAATGCCCTCATGTGTGGCAATTTTCAAGAGCCGCACTTCTTGCTCAGGGGTAAAATGTACTTCCATACTTGTCAGTCTAAGAGGGCATTTCTAACGCTGTCAATAGATGGGTAACTGCGAAGGTCCTTCGGCTTCGCTCAGGATTTCGCCAGCGGGCTCCCGCTTCGCTCACGGCTGCAAAGCGCCTCAACCTAAGCCGTTGCCTGGTGCTTGGCTGTTTCTGCGCGCCGCACTCGGACTTTGACCTCGACCCGCGAGCCGAACCGGTTGATGATGGACATAAGGCGGTCAACGGTGAACCTTCCGAGGTCTGCATGGCGAATCCGCGAGAAGTCCGCTGCCGCAATCCCTCTGCGGGCTTGCGCCGCGCGCACGCTTAGGCCCTCCCGGTCGAGTGCTTTGATGATTTCGGCTGCGAGAATCGCCTTCAACTGCTCGGCATCCGCGTTCTTGCGTCCGAGATCACGGAACACATTCCCGCTTCCACGCACCACTTTCAGTTTTTCGCTTTTCATCGCAACATCTCCTTCAGCCTCTTTAAACGGTCCTTGATCAGATCAACGTTCTCATGACCCCGAGCGAGGCGAGTGATCCTTTCATCCACAAATGTCGCAAAGGGCTCGTGTGTGAGGGCCTTCAATCTTTTCCAGCAGTTTCCGCCGGGTGGCGAAACGTGGGGCCCTTAATGCCCTTCAAGCCTTTGACGACGGCAGTTTCTACGACCGTCCCCTTGGGGCCAACGGCCCAAATGTAAGTGACGCGGCCTCTTGCCACAGCAACGCTGTTCAGGTTCAGGCCCTCATCGCCGACTCGTCCCCAACTTTTGTCCCACATGAAGGCCCCGTTGATTCCTACGGCAACGATGCTATCCACCCCGTGAGGCGACAGCAGGGCTGTGGACGAAAAGTACACGCCTTTGGGACTGGTCGGTTCCAACGGCTGCCACGTCTTCCCTCCGTCGCTCGTCCGCAAGACATTAGGCAAATCCGAGCTTTCCGGCTTCTGGTAGTCGCCGCCCACGGCAATTCCGTGCTTGGCGTCCTGGAAAGCCAGGGAAAAAATCCCCGAAGACGCGTTCGCCGGATGCATCGGCGTCTCCGCTACCTGCCAGGTCCTGCCGCGATCATTGGAGCGGAACACTCGCGCCACTTTTGCTCCACCGGTGGCGAACCAAACATTCTTTTCGCCTTGCACCACCAAGCAGGAATTGCTGGCGGCAAACGCTCCTTCGTTGGGAAGGGCAGCAGGCAGCGCAGCGGGTGGCAATTGGTTCCAGGTCAGGCCGCCGTCGTCGGTGATGAACAGCGCGAACTTGCCTTCGATGGGATCGCTCAGCACGATGCCGTGCCGGCGGTCCCAGAAAGCGACAGCATCAAAGAAAATCCCCGCACGCTTTTCTTCAAAGACTTGCTTCCAAGTCTTTCCGCCGTCGGTGGTGCGGTAGATCTGCGCCTGGCCCTTTTCGGTCGGGCCGGAGCTGATGATGACGGCCGTCTGGTCGTCGAAAGCGCGAATGCCGCGGAAGTCGAGTTTCTCCGCGCCGGCCACGGTCATGACAGACCACGTCTTGCCGCCGTCGTCCGTGCGGATGATGGTGCCGTCCGTCCCGCTGGCCCAGACAACTTTCTCGCTGACAACGCTCAGGCCGCGGAATCCGGCGGTGGTGGGGATGGGGAGCTTTTGCCATTGGGCGCCGGCGGAGGCGAGAAGGAGCAAGAGTGGAACGAATAGTTTCATTCTGTTTTTCATCATTGCAGTCTCAATCTGTCATCCTGAGCGAAGCGCCGCGAGAGCGCCGAAAAACTCCATGCTGCCGGGCGCGGAGTCGAAGGACCCCGAGAATGCTTGCGGCACGAATACAGCATCAAGGCGTTCCCACCACGCGGCGCCGGGAAAATTCACTGAGGCTGCATGGGTGGCTTTGACATCTTCGGGATCCTTCGACTCGCCCTCGTCCCGACAACGGGACTCGGGCTCGCTCAGGACGACAGTTCTTAAACGTTGGATTGCCTAAGCTGGATCCGCGCGAATCAGCGTTCATCCGCGCCTATCTGCGTAATCAGCGGCGAGATTCTTCTTCCTTACTCCCCCGATCTTGCCAGCTCCACCGCCCGCACCAGCGCCTGCGCTTTGTTCAGGCACTCCTGATACTCGCTTTCTGGTACTGAATCGGCAACGATACCGGCGCCGGCCTGCACGTATGCCTTCTTGCCTTTCACCAGCATGGTGCGGATGGCGATGCAGGAATCCAGGTTGCCGGCAAAATCGGCGTACAGGACTGACCCGCCGTAAACGCCGCGGCGCACCGGCTCCACTTCTTCAATGATCTCCATGGCCCGCACTTTGGGCGCGCCGGTGAGGGTGCCTGCGGGGAAGCAGGCGGCAAAGGCGTCCACCGCGCTCAGGTCCTTGCGCAGAGAGCCTTCAACCGACGACACCAGGTGCATCACGTGGGAGTAGCGCTCCACAAACATCAAGTTGGGGACTTTGACGGTGCCAAAGTCGCTGACGCGGCCCACGTCATTGCGGCCCAGGTCCACCAGCATCACATGTTCGGCGCGTTCTTTCTCGTCGCTGCGAAGTTCCTGTTCCAGGCGCAGGTCGTCGCTTTCGTCCTTGCCGCGCTTGCGCGTCCCGGCGATGGGCCGGTACTCCAGCCTGCGGCCGGTCACGCGGACCAGCATCTCCGGCGACGAGCCCAGCACGGTCATGGCTGCATTATTCTGAAAACCGCTGGAGCGCGATTTACCCGCATGAGCGGCTTCTGCTCTTTCGCCCGCCATGCGCAGAAAATACATGTAGGGTGATGGGTTCACGCGGCGCAGCGCGCGATAGATGCTGAACGGCGGCACGCCGGGCTCCAGCTCCAAGCGCAGCGAAGGCACGGCCTGAAACACGTCACCGGCCATGATGTACTCTTTGATTTTCTCCACCGTGGCGATGAACTTTTTCTTGGTGGTGGAAAGCCCAATCTTGACTTTTCCCTCCCGAGGCTTGGCGGCGCGCAGGTATTTCGCGGGCAAGGGCGCGGCCAGTTGCCGTTCAATCTTTTCAACGTCGCGGACGGCGCGCTCGTAAGCTTTGCGCGGCGGCTCGCGCCGCACGTCGGCGGTGGCGATGATGTAGATCTCATGGCGCACGTGGTCAAAAGCCAGCAAGCGGTTGAAGAACATGAGCACGCAGTCGGGGACTTTCAAGTCGTCCTGGGCCAGTGAGGGCAGCCGCTCCAGTTGGCGCACCACATCGTGCGAGAAGAACCCCACAGCGCCGGCGGTAAACGGCGGCAGGCCGGGAACGCGGGCCGGCCGGTGCTCGCGCAGCATGTGGTCCAGCACCTGGAAAATGCTACCTTGGCTGTGCTGGATGCGGCCCTGCTGTTCCAGCGTGATGTCGCGCCCGCGGGAACGCAGAATCATGTACGGGCGGACGCCGAGGAAGGTGTATCGCCCCACTTTTTCCCCGCCTTCCACCGACTCCAGCAGAAAGGCGTTGGGTTCTTCGGCGGCAATGCTCAAGAACGCCGAGACCGGCGTTCGCAGGTCCGCGCCCACGGTCTTGGCCACGGGGACCAGCGTGGCATCGCGGGCCAGGGCGGAAAACTGCTTGAAGTCGGGAAAGAGCATGGGACGCTAGTGTACTCAACCGCCATTTACTCAACTGCCAGTTTACCCGATGGCCTCGGCTGTCCGAACGGACACGTCCTTCTTGTGCGGAGAAGTACACCCCTGATCACAGAAATGGCCCAGATTTTGGAATATAATTTTTTTCAAACTTCAAGAGCACTCCCCCAACGAAGTTTCCCGCGTCCCAGCCAGATGAAAGGGACGCGACGCGCATTCCTGCACAACGAGTGGTACGGCTGCGTCACAAAGGTGAATGTGGATGCTGATTAGGTTTTGGGGAGTTCGCGGCTCAACGCCGACCCCCCAGTTGGAGAATTTGCGCTACGGGGGCAACACCTCCTGCGTTGAGGTCCGCCTCAACGGGCACATCTACGTCTTCGACTGCGGCACCGGCTTCCGCAACCTGGGCAAACAGTTGCAGCAGGAAACCAACGGCAATCCGCTGTGCGCGCACATCTTCCTCTCTCATTTTCACTGGGACCACATCCAGGGAATCCCGTTCTTCGCCCCGCTTTACAACAACCCAACCAGCAAGTTTTTCTTTCACTCATCCAACCGCACGCGCGGTCTGCAGCGGGCGCTGGAAGAGCAGATGTCCGACCCGTATTTTCCCGTCAACATGAATGAAATGGCGGCGCACCGCCAGTTCTTCAACATTGAAGAAGGCCGGCTGGATTTTGACGATTGTTCGGTGCAGACCATGTGGCTCAACCATCCGCAGGGCTGCCTGGGCTTCCGCATTGAAACCAAGGACAAAGTGCTGGTCTATGCCACGGACAACGAACCCGGCCATCCGGTATTCGACAAAAGCGTGCGCAAGCTGGCCGAAGGCGCCGACGTGCTCATCTACGACGCGCAATACCTGCCGGAAGAATACGCGGCCCGCCGCCTGGGCTGGGGCCACAGCCATTGGCGCGAAGCCGTGAACGTGGTGATGGAAAGCGGCGCCAAGGAACTGGTGCTCTTCCACCACGATCCTGACCACACCGACCAGTGTATTGACAGCATCGTCGCCAAAGCCCGCGAATACTATCCCAAGGTGAGGGCGGCGGCTGAGGGGATGGAGATAGTCCTCTAGCAATTAGCAAATGGCAATTGGCAGTTAGCCTTTTTCTGTAATCCCGAGCGGAGCGAGGGAACCCTATCGTGACAACAACTGTCCGGCTCCCCTAAGCTTTTTTTCTGAAACCTTCGAGCGGAGAGAGAGGTCCCTATCGTGATCGATCGGCTAAACGCGCTAGGAGGCGGCTCAGCCCTCGTGTAGGATTGGCAGTTGTCTTTGCAAGCGCGTGCTCGTGTGCCGTCGGCCTGACAGGAGGTAATCATGACCAAGCCTAAAGCTCAGGACGACCGTGAAAAGAGAATTGAAGAACTAAAACGTCAGGCAGGAGAGCTTTGTGGCGGCCAGATGGAGGTTGGCGGCCTGGACGAATCGCCAGTTGAAGTGGAAGAGGCATTCTGGAAACACGTGGTGGACTACGAGGAAGCTCCGTGGACGACCCACTTCCAGCAACTTGAGAACGCCGGCGTGTCACTCCCCTCGCCGAATTCGCTCAAAGACGAGGAACTGACGGCAAAACTCTGGGAGGTAATTCAAAAGCTCGCCCTGCTTCAAGTGTTTATCGAACAGACAGATCATCTCAGCGACCGCGAGCTCTACACCCGTCTTTGGACCGATTCCCTTCGGGAGGAAACCAAGGCATTGCAACTGTCCGGCAATTCTTCATACCACTTGCAACTGCTCGGCAGCGGCAGCGAGGAAGATAACCAGCTCTATCTGAGGTATTACGCCGACGATGACTTTCGCCGGCATTGGCAGGAAGACTTTCCCAGCGACCTCATCCCCTTCCACGAAAAACCACCTTACGACCGCGACCGTTTGCTGCCCAAACCGAATTACGGTTCGCGTCCGGGCGGGGAGCCAAACTGAAAATGCCAGCCTGCCGCTCATACGCTCAGCTCCCCTGTTGCAATCGGGTCGACGTGAAGAAATTCGGAGTGAAGCTGTGAAGCTACTTTTTCATCAATTCATTGATCTCCGCATGTGAGACTGCTCCCTCGGTCATCGCGTTGTAGGTGCCAGTAGCTTTGGCTTCGTCGCACATGCGGCGTAGCAGGCCCATGGTCGAACGCATAGGGCCGGAGCCGTAACTGATGCGCTTCACGCCCAGCCTGGTCAACTCAGGAATGGACGGCACTCCGGGACCGGCCAATATGTTGATCGGTGACTTCCACTCGCCAACCACGGTGCTGATTTGTCCCGGATCGCGCAGGCCAGGGACGAAAATGCAGTCTGCGCCGGCCTTCAGGTAGGCATGGCCGCGTTCCAGGGTGTCGCGCAGCGCTTCTTCGCGCGAGACGCCCTGGCGCCAATAAGCGTCCGTCCGGGCGTTGATCAGCAGATGGATTTTCAGCTTTTCGCCAATGCGGCGGACGGTCTGAATGCGGGCCGTCTGGTCGGCAATGCTGAATAGAATGCTGTGACTGGGGTGTCCGGGCACGGAATCTTCCAGGTTCACGCCCACGGCCCCGGCTTCAATCACCTGTTCAATGACAGCTTCCAACTGCTGCGCGTCGCTGGAGAATCCGGCTTCAATATCGGCAGTCACCGGGACCTGCACGACCTCGGCAATCCGCTCGATGGCCTGGGCCATCTCGGACCACGGGACATGCTGCCCGTCAGCGTAGCCCAGCGCGTTGGCTACGCCGGCGCTGGTGGTGGCGACGGCGGGAAAGCCGGCATGCTCCACGATGCGTGCGCTGGCCGCGTCCCAGGCGTTGATCAGGATTACAGGACTTGCTGCGTGGTGTAATTCCAGCAGCCGGGCTGCTTTCTGGGTATGGGTCATAAGCTGCCTATCCTTCAAACCAATGTATTTAGGACTGGGTGCGACCGCCACTGATGTAACCAATCAGCCCCCGCCAGACTCAAGTCCTTGCTGCGGCCGCGCCCGCTCAAAGCCAGGGGAAAGCCGCAAGAGAGGATATAATGTTTTCCGGAACGGCCGATAGGCGCTTGGGGCTGCTGCTCTTGGTGCGATTTCCCCTGCCAAGTGTAAGTTGCGGTTCTCCCGCTTGCTAGCTGACTGACGGCATCTCTATACTCTACCCGTTTGCCCTAATTCCCTGGAGTTCAAATGAAAACCATATCTTTAGAGCAGGAGCTGAATCCCTGGGAGGCCCAGGCAGCCCGCTTTGACTTTGCTGCGCAAAAGCTGAATCTGGATGAAGGCCTCTGGAAGATCCTGCGCTACCCCACCCGCGAAATCATCGTGCACATTCCCGTCTCCATGGATGACGGCCGCCTGGAAGTGTTTACCGGCTTCCGCGTACAACACTCCATCGCCCGCGGCCCGGCCAAGGGCGGCGTCCGCTATTCGCCCGACGTAAACCTGGACGAAATCCGCGCCCTGGCCAGCTGGATGACCTGGAAATGCGCCGTGGTCAATATTCCTTTCGGCGGAGCCAAGGGCGGGATCATCGTAGACCCCAAGAAGCTATCTTTGGGCGAACTGGAAAAACTCACGCGCCGCTACACTGCCGAGCTCATCGAGTTCATTGGGCCGGAAAAAGACGTGCCCGCGCCGGACATGAACACCAACGAACAGACCATGGCCTGGATGATGGACACCTACTCCATGCACATGCGGCAGACGGTGACCGCCGTGGTGACGGGCAAGCCGATCAACATCGGCGGATCACGCGGGCGCCGCGAAGCCACCGGCCGCGGCGTGATGATCAACTGCGACGAGGCCCTGCGCAAGTTCGGCATGGACCGCGAACGCACCCGGGTGATTGTACAGGGCTTCGGCAACGTGGGTTCCAACGCCGCCAAGTTGATGGCCGACGCCGGCTACAAGATCATCGGCATTGCCGAATACAACGGCGGGCTGTTCAATGCCAAGGGCATCAACATTGACGACCTGCTGGAGTTCCGCGACCGCAACAACAAACACGGCATCGTGGGCTTCCCCGGCGCGGAAGCCGCCGATCCCAAGGAACTTCTGGTCACCGACTGCGAGATCCTGATTCCCGCGGCAACAGAGAATGTGATTACCAGCCAGAACGCCGCCGCCATCAAGGCCAAGATCATCTGCGAAGGCGCCAACGGGCCCACTACAGCGTCGGCTGATGAGATCCTGGCCGACAAGAAGGTCTTTATCATTCCTGACATTCTGGCCAACGCGGGCGGCGTGACCGCTTCCTATTTTGAATGGGTGCAGGACCGCCAGGGCTATTTCTGGAAAGAGTCAGCGGTGAACGAACAACTGGAGTTCATCCTGAGGGAAGCCTTTGAAGACGTGGTGCACTTCTCCGAGACGCACAACGTGAACAATCGCATTGCGGCATACATGCTGGCCATCAGCCGCGTAGCGCATGTCATCAAGGTTAGAGGGATCTACGCGTAGGACGCTTGGTCGCCGGAATTGCCAAAATTGCTAAGCAGTCGCGGCCAGGAAGAAAGATCGACCAGCAGGTTGGAGCGTAGCGACAAATCGAAAAGGATAAGGCCGCGGCGGACCGCGGCCTCTGTACTGGTGATTCTTCGTTGAACGGCGCCCAGATGAACGGCGCCACGCGGAACGGCGAAATACTTACTTCTTCTTCTTTCTCCTGACGGCTTTTTTCTTCGGAGCTTTTTTAGCCGCCTTCTTCTTGCCCGCCTTCTTGGCGGCTTTCTTTTTTCCGCCTTTTTTCTTGGCAGCTTTCTTGGCTGGCTTTTTGGCGGCCTTTTTCTTGGCCGCTTTCTTTTTGGCAGCTTTCTTCTTCCCGCCGCCGCCTCCGCCGGAGCTGCGCTTAGGTGCTGGTTGGCTGGGAGCAGAAGTCTCACCGCCGCCCATGCTTATGCTTCCGCCGCCGGTCTCAGCGCCAATGGATTCTTCTTCCTCTTCTTCGTAGTCCTCTTCAATGGAAGCGCTACCGAAGCCGCCGATGTCGCCGTAGTCGTCGTCGCTGTCATCCTCATGCCTTGCCTTGAGGGTCTCGTCGTAAAAGCTCATAGTTCCTCCAGAAATTAGGGCCGCTTCTACTTCTCTCCCGCAGTTGATTCAACTCCGAAACAGGCGCGGATTATAACAATTCACATGAATTGCATGTCAACTCCCGCGCACCAAGTGTGCAACTTGCGGCGGGAATAATCAAGTCACTGCGAACGCGCGCTCAGATTATCTTTCGAGCCCTGCGCGGCGTGAGTTGCGGTTGGCCGTTTAGCCGGCGCCGCGGCCTTGGTCTTGCCGGCCGGACGGGCTGACTTTTTGCGCCGCACTGGCGGGCGGTCCGGCTCTCCGGGCCCCAATGGCTTGTAAACGACCAGCACGCGGCCTCGGCTTAACTGGTTTCCTTTCAACCGGTTCCAGCGGCGCAGCCGATCTGGTGGCACGCCGAAATCCTCCGCCACGGAGAGAACCGTGTCGCCGGTGTGAGTACGGTAGCGCGATGGATACTTGGAATAGACAATCTTGCCTAGTCCGGCCGCTGAAGCACTTACCGGGATTACAAGCTTCACGTCAACGGCGATGGCGTTGCCTTCCAAATTGTTCGCTTGGGCCACGGCCCGTTCCGTGGTGTGGTATTTCTTGGCGATGGCCGTGAGGTTCTCGCCCGGCTCAACCTTGTGGTAGCGCCACGCTACGCGCTTGTCCTCTGGCACGGCGGCGATGGCAGCTTCATACTTTTCCCGCGTCCCGGCAGGAAGATGCAGGTCAAAGGGCTGGTCTTTGGGTGTGGTCCGCCGCAGAAGGCTGGGATTCAATTCCACCAGCGTGTCCACGGGAGCGTCCACGCACTCGGCCACCAGTCGCAAATCCACGGGATAGTTGACCCGCTCCACGTCATACTGCTCGGCCGGCTCAGGCTGCACTCCATCCAGACCGTACTGTGCCGGGTTCTTGGACATGATGGTCATGGCCAGGATGATAGGCACGTAATTCTTAGTTTCTCCCGGCAGCACGTTGCGCTTGTAGAGTTCCCAGAAGTCGGCGTATCCGGTGCGCCGGACGGCCTGCTGCACGTTGCCCGGGCCGGAGTTATAGGCGGCCATGGCCAGATACCAGTCGCCAAACTGATTGAAAAGATCTTTGAGGTGGCGGGCGGCGGCGCGCGTGGCTTTTTCCGGGTCTTGACGATCGTCAACCCACCAGCTCCGCCTTAGTCCGTAGCCGACGCCGCGGCTGGCCATGAACTGCCACATGCCGCGGGCCCGGGCGCGGGAAAGCGCCAGCGGTTTGAAGCCGGATTCCGCCTGGGCCAGATAGATCAAATCCTGGGGCACGCCTTCTTCCTTGAAGACCCGGCGAATCATCTGGCTGTAGCGTCCGGAGCGGACCAGCGCGCTTGCAAAGACAGGACGTCCTCGGGTGGAGAAATAACTGATATAGCCGGCCACGTAGTCATTGATCATCAACGGAAGATCGGATTGCATTCGGCCCAAGTCAGCTTCCGCTTTGGCCTTGACCTTGGGGTCCACCGAAGGCTCCACCAGATTGGCTTCATCGATGGGGGCCGGCTCCGACGGCGGCTCGCTGAAGCCGTCACCGGCCTTGAAAGCCGTGGTTTCCAGCTTGCTGACCTCTTCGGTGATCTTGTCGAACTCCGCCTGCAGCCGCTCGTCAGACTTAATGGCCACCGGGCCCTGCATCAGGATGTCCACAGCGCGGTTGAAGTCCTCTTTGGCTGCGTCCAGGTGGCCAGCCTTGTAGTTGGCCTGGCCGGACTCATACGCCTTCTCGGCTTCCGCGATGGTGGCGGGCACTGGATCGGCCTTTTCCGGCGGAGGCTGGACCGGCTGGGCCGGCGGCGCAGGAGTTGGCGAAGCCACCGCAGCGGCGGCGGGCTTCTGGGCGACCGGAGCCATAGCTTCCGGCGCCGGCTTGGCAGCTCGCGACACTTGGTTGCCTCCGCAGGAGGCCAGCAGCAACAGGCTGCCGATGATCGCGGCCATGAAAGACCCAACTAGAAAGCGTGGGCGACTAAGGATGTTGGAAAGCTGCATTGCTTCCATAATACCTTTGTTTTGACCAATATTGGCGCTGAACGACACTTTCCCGCAGCAGCTCTGCCTATCAGTTACTCCGTTTGTTTTCAAATTGATACAAAGAAAACGGCCCCGGGGGAATCCGGGGCCGCAGGTTACTTTGAGGCTGCTACCAGCTCAGCCGCAGGCCAAACTGGAACTGGCGCGGGTCAAACGCCGCGGTAGCCTGGCCGGCTTCGTTGTACAGCGAGTTCACGTCCGCCACGTTGAAGCGGTTGATGAAATTGAAGGCGTCCATGATGCCTTCCAGCTTGATGCGGTCGCCGAACTTGATGGTCTTGGCAAAGCGCATGTCGGTGAAGATGGTCATGGGCCGGGTCCCGCTATTGCGTCCTATGTTGCCATCCAGGGAGCCGGTAAAGACGCCGTCCAGCGGGTTGGCATCAATGAAGCACGGAATCTGGAAGGCCCCGGTGGGCGAGGCGTTGGAAGCTACCGTGGGATTGCCGCAAGGATTGGTCGGCGTGCCGGGCGCCACGGCGTTCGGACGGTCGGTGGAGGTGCTGAAGTTAAAGTTCTGGTCGGTGCCGGTGATGATGTTAAACGGACGTCCGGAGCTGAACTCGATGATCGGCGCCACGGTCCAGTTGCTCATCACCTTGCCCCAGAAGCCTTCGCCCCGGTTCCCGCTCTGGTACACGCCGCTGAAAACGAAGCGGTGGCGCTGGTCAAAGGTGGAATTGCCCCGCTCCAGGTCAGGACGGATGTCGTTCTGCGGCGAGAGCAGGGTCTGCAGGTCGGTGGAGTCGTCAATGGCGTGCGACCAGGTGTATGACGCCAGGAACTCAAAATGGTTCTTCATGCGCTTGCGCAGGTTCACGGTCATGGAGTGGTAGACCGAGCTTCCGTTGGAGAAGTTGGCCACCATGTCACTGAATGGGACCGGCGCTCCTACGCCCAAGTTGTATTGCGCGGCCACCGCGTTGGCCAGCGGCATGCACGCGGCAAACAGCGTAGTGAGCGAAGGGTTGAATCCCGACTTGCGGAAGAAGCTCAGCAGCGCCGGCGGGACAAACGGCCCGGCGGGGCCCACGTTGCAGGTGGCGATGGTCAAAGGATTGGTGAACAACGGCTGAGCATTGGCTACCGCCCAGGCATTGGCCTTCTCCCAGTTTTCAATCAGCGCCCGCGGGTTGGTGGGATTGGCGTTGATCGGGCGGTTCAAATGGTGGCCGCCGGTGAAGTTGTAAACCGCACTGAGGGCGAACTCATGTCCCAGATCGTGCTCGATGCCCAAACTGCCCTGTTCGGCATATCCATACTGGAAGCCCTTGCCGGTGGGAAAACCAAACGGCTGGGAGATCAAGGGAATGCCCGCGCCCAGATACTGCTGTCCGGTAAACAGCGAAGGCGCGTTGGGAGCAGGATTGAAGCGCTGTTGCGCGCCCAGGTAGTTCAAGCCTGACGCCAAGCCAGCGGGCAGACAGTTGCCCAGTCCCAACAGTCCCTGGAAGGCATTGGTGGCGTTGAGATTCAGCGCGTTCAAGGGGGAAGGCGGTCCGGTGGGATTGCAAGGCGCTCCGCCAAACAAGATGAACTGGGGCGCCTGGCTGCCGTCGGCCACATCAGAATCAAAGGCCAGGGCCAGCAGCGGATGGTCATAGAACAATCCATAGGATGCGCGAACGATGGTCTTGCTGTCGCCCTTGGGGTCCCAGGCCACACCCAGCCGCGGCGCAATATTGTTGTTGTCCGCCGGGATGCCTTGAGTGATGCCCAGCGCGTCCTGAGCCGCTTGCGAAATGGAGTTAACAGCAGCAAATACCGGGGTGGATTCGCGGTCATAGCGCACGCCGTAATTCACCGTCAACCGGTTGCCAATGCGCCAGGAATCCTGTACGAAGAATCCCATGGACGTGAGCGAAAACGAATCGTGCGGGTTTCCGACGCCTTGAATGAAGACCTGGGGAATGCCCAAACCGTAGGCCTGCACGGCGGAAAAATTCGGCGCGCCGGCGAAGGCCGGGCTCAGCGAGGTGGCGCCGAGTTCGCCAAAGTTGTAAATGCCGCCGAAGTTCACGGTGAAATCAGCCACGACGGGAAGATGGTTGACGTCCACGCCGAACTTGATGCTGTGGCGGCCCTTGATCCAGGAAAAATTGTCGGAGATCTGGTGGCGCTTCTCCGTACGGTTGACGAACGAGAACGGTTCGCGGCCGAAGAAAGCGAAGCCCGGGATGTTCACGGCCACGTCGCCTCCGCCGGGCGCGGAAGAGAAGTTATAGAGCAAGCCGCGGCGCGAGAACTGGTAGTGGATGTCATTGATCTTGCTGGAGCCCAGGATCCACGTCTCCTGCACGCCGATGCTGCCGTCGTGATAGTTCTGGGTGGAGGTGCGCGAGACCGCGTTCTGTCCGAAGTCCTGGTTCTGGGCATTCACCTGGATGCCGTTCACGTTGCTGGGACTGAGTCCGCCGCGCAACATCAGAGAGTTGTTGGCGTTGAACTTGTGGTCCATGCGCAGCGAGTAAACGTCAGTGGCTTCTGAAACCGGATAGTTGCCTACCTGGCTCAGCAGGCCGTGAAAGGAAGCAGGCAGCGGCGCGCCAGTGGTAGGGAAAAAACCAAGCGGGGTCAACGATCCAGGTGTGCCGGCTAAAGCCACGCCCGAGCCACCCGCAGCCAGCTGTGCGTAACCCACCGACAGCGGCGAGATGGGGACGGTGGCCAGGAACTGTGCCTGCGCCGGCGTCACCAGCGAGCCGGCGGGAAGTCCAAAGGAAGCGGCGTTGCCCAGGGGAACAAGTCCAAAATTACCTTCGCCGATGGTGGAGAAACCGGTTTCATGCCGCCGCGTGGTCTCAAAGGAAAAGTAGTAGAACGTTTTGTCTTTCTTGAGCGCTCCGCCAAAAGCGATGCCGGCCTGGGCGCGCGTGTAGGCGGGGTCAGGCGTATTGCTGAAGGGATTCACCGCCTGGATGTTGCGGTTGCGCAGGTAGCCAAACGCGCTGCCGTGAAAGTTATTGGTGCCGGACTTGGTGATGATGTTCACTACGCCGCCGGAAGCGCGCCCGTATTCGGCTTCATAGCCGTTGGTGATGATCTGGAACTCCTGCACGCCTTCTTGCGACAGGGTGGAGCGGATGCCGTTCACCGAGTTGTCCACCGCGTCCATGCCGTCAACGTTCACGGCGTTGGAGCGGGCGCGCTGGCCGCCAAAATTCAATCCTGAAGTGGGGGCGGCGCCGATGCTGGGCGCGATGTCACGCTGCACCTGGGAATTGGTCAGCGAAAAGTTCACGTAGTTGCGCCCGTTGATAGGCAGGTTTTCAATCCGCCCCTGGCCGATGGTGGTGCTGGTGGAGGTGGTGGCGGTTTCAATCAGCAAAGGCTCGGTGGTGACGGTGACCTCGGTTTGCGTGGTGGCGATTTGCAGAGTCACCGGATACTGCGCGGCCTGGCCCACGGTAAGCGACACGTTGTTGGACACCATCTTGGAAAACCCTTTGGCCGTGACCGTAAACGTGTAACTGCCAGGAGGAACGGAGAGGAGCACGTATTCACCGGCGCCATCGCTTTGCGTGGTGCGCTCCACGTTCTTGGATTGATCACGCAAGGTGACCGTGGCGCCCGCGATGACCGCTCCGTTGGGGTCCTTTATCGTGCCTCTCAGTTCGGCTGTGGCTGCGGTCTGCGCCAAGGCTGAAGCGGCCATGAGTACCACCAACGACAACACCAGAACGCGCTGAATATTTTTCATTGAATGTCACTCCTCTAGTCCCATGCGGTCTGCCGGGCGTGCAATCCTCTTAACGGATGGGTAAACAGTTCGACTTTTTATCATTCCCCGGTCACAAAGGCAAGCAACTATTTGACTTACCGGCGGGCTGATTCGATAGCGGCGGTCGCACTGAAGAATTCGGATGGGTAAAAGTGAGCCTAGCCACCAGGTGTTTCGTCTTTGGCGGCTTCTTCTCTGACGACTTCTTCCTTTACCACCAGCGTCTCCTCTTTCCCCAGATAGCTCTTCTTGCGGAACCAATCTTCCATGGCCGTCTGCAGGCGGACGAGAGAGACGCGCGCGCCTAGTTCGAGCCAGCCGTCGGCCACGGGCAGAGTGTCGTCAAACATGGGGTCGTTGGTGAAATTGCGCATGGCGAAATTGTCCAGCCACTTCATGGGGCAAGGCTGCAGACGCCCGTCCGCCTTGTACTGCACGCTCACTTTGCGCTGAAACATGAACTCTCCACCAGAAGAACCCCAACACCGCATTCTAAGCGCGCCGGACCGCGCTAAAGGCTGCAATGCAGCCGGAAAAGTGCGTGAAAGCGCTAACCGCTTTCCAGTAGTTGTCCAAATTAGGACACTACCCGCTTTCCAGTTTGGAATGAGGATCCACTTATTTTCGGTACGATGTACTAAGGTAACACCCAACCTTGAAACAATAGGAGCATCCTAGTCACTAGGGTTATGTAGAGGTACCTCCCCAATGAGTATGTCATCCCAATCCGAGACCCCAATTGACGGACTGGTAAACCATCTGAAGGACCTGACGAGCGAACTAACGGCCCTTCACGGTGATCTTTACTGGCTGGCAATGCAGGGACCGGATGCTTCCGGCAAGCAATCGCCGGCCCAGTTGAACGTGGACCTTCTCACCGGCCTCAAAGGCGCGGTGGACAATATGCGCATTTTGCTGTGGAAGTACATTGAAACAGCTTCGCAATTTGACCCCCAGGCAGTACAGGACGGAATGGAGGCGCAGCGGCTGCGCCGGGTAACTGAATTCCTGGAACTCTTGCGCCAACGTCTTGGCCGCCGGACCGGCCAGGAACCTGTGTCGTTCATAGAAAAGATCGAAGAGCGGCTCAGCAACGTCAAAGTGGCCTGAGCAAAGTGGCCTGAGGCGAGAAACTTAGCGTCAGCGATGGCCAACTGCCTCACCCGAGGCGTTGTTGGCAGTCAAAGAGATGTCCCGGGTAACATCAAACGTCCACAAAAAAGAACGCCGCCGGAGTAGCGCTCACGGCGGCGAAAAAGCCTTGCTCTGTGACTTGGCGGGGCGGCTTATGCCTTCTTTCCCGGAGCCGCAGCGCGGATGTTGTCCGGCACATCAAACTTCTCAAAGTTCTTGATGAAGCGCGCAGCTAGGTCGGCGGCAGCTTTGTCATAGGCCGCTTTGTCTTTCCAGACATCGCGCGCGTGCAGGAATTCCGCCGGCACTCCCGGACAAGACTTGGGAATGCTCAGTCCGAACGCTGGATCGGTTTCAAACTCCACGTCCTTGAGTTTGCCGGCGAGAGCGGCGCTGACCATGGCCCGGGTGTAGGGCAGCTTCATGCGTGAACCCACGCCGTAGGGGCCGCCGAACCAGCCGGTGTTGACCAGCCAGCATTGCGCGCCGTGTTCTTTGAGGCGGCGTCCCAGCATCTCTGCGTAAACTTTGGGGGCCAGCGGCAGGAACGGAGCGCCGAAGCAAGTGGAGAAATTCGGCTTCGGCTCTTTCAGCCCGATTTCCGTGCCGGCAACCTTCGCCGTGTATCCGGAAAGGAAGTGATACATGGCTTGGTCGTTGTTCAGACGAGAAATCGGAGGCAGCACGCCGAAGGCATCCGCCGTAAGGAAGATCACATTTTTCGGGTGTCCGCCAACGCCGGGGATGACGGCGTTGTCAATGTATTCCACCGGATACGCGCAGCGCCCGTTTTCGCTGTAGCGAACATCGTCATAATCCGGGACATGGGTTTCCGGATCAATGTAGACATTCT
Source organism: Terriglobia bacterium (assembly GCA_020072815.1). Lineage (NCBI taxonomy): Bacteria > Pseudomonadati > Acidobacteriota > Terriglobia > Terriglobia bacterium. The sequence continues at coordinate 722,801 of JAIQGE010000001.1, forward strand.
CCAGCAGCGAACCAAAGCGGATGGCGTTCCAGATCTGCGGCTCGTTTTCTTTGGACAGCTTGATGGTTTTCGCGTAGCAGCCGCCTTCAAAATTGAAGATGCCGCTGGCGCTCCAGCCATGCTCGTCGTCGCCAATCAAGCCGCGCTCCGGGTCGGCGGAGATGGTGGTTTTGCCGGTGCCGGAGAGGCCGAAGAACAACGCGGTCACGCCGTCTTTGCCTTTGTTGGCTGAGCAGTGCATGGGGAAAACGTTGCGCTGCGGCAGAAGGAAGTTCATGACCGAGAAGATGGACTTCTTCATCTCGCCGGCGTATCCGCTGCCGCACACCAGCACCAACTTGCGCGCGTGGTTCACCGCGATAAACGCTTCTGACTTGGTGCCGTCGCGCTTGGGATCAGTAAACATCTTGGGCACGCCGATGACGGTGAACTCGGCCTTGTGGGTCTTGAGCTCCTCATTGGTGGGACGCACAAACATGGCGCGGACGAACAGGTTCTGCCAGGCTTGCTCGTTGATCACGCGCACCGGCATGCGGTATTGGGGATCGGCGCCGCAATACAGGTCCTGGACAAAAAGCTCTTTGCCGCGCAGGTATTCCATGACGCGTTCAAAAATGGCGTCAAACTTTTCCGGGTCAAAGGGCTGGTTGATCTCGCCCCAGGCGACCTTGTCGGCGGTGATGGAGTCCTTCACCGTAAAGCGGTCTGCGGTGGTGCGTCCAGTGAACTTGCCGGTGAGCGCCACCAGAGCGCCGTTATCGGACAGCTGGCATTCATTCAGGCGGACGGAATGTTCCACCAGGAGACCGGAGTGCAGGTTGCGGTAAACCCGGTTGCTCTTCAATAGAGTTTCGATTGCGGCATTGGTATCTATGGCTGGAATGGTTGACATAAAGTTGAAATCTCCTGGGGCCAAAAGCCGGAGCCGCCCCTGTACCGGGGCATGACCAGCCGCCTTTGGGCGTGATTGACGGCTAAGCCGTCGTCAGCAGCGCGTCTTGAGGCGCGCCAACTTCCTTCAGGACCGAATTCAAATGTTCAAGGGTTTCCTCAAACGTGAGCGCGTACATTTCCCGCCCGTGCTCGTAGCTGCCGGACTCGATAGCCGTCCTTAAATAACGGCCCGCGGTCTGTATGGCCAGCGGATCGGTAATGATCCGGCCGGTACGCTGGTGGTATTCCACCCACGCAGGATGCGGCAACGCGATCCATACCGGACGGCCGCTGGCCAAAAACTTGATGTCAACGGCGTCGGCGTGGCGGGTGGCGATGGCCACAATCAAGGCCTGGTAGACGCAGTGAAGTTTCTGCCCAGTCCAACGGTCGGTTACGTGGAAGTCCTCGTACATTTTCGTCCTAAAACTATATCGGAGCCTGCCAAACCAAGCAATGATAGCCGGGACACCCGCTGCGGACTGTGACGTTAATCACAATACAATCAAATACTTGAGAAAAAAGGCCGCTGCAAACAAAATGCCGCTAGTTCTGTAAAAATAGAAACCCATCATGACTACCATGCGCGCAGCCTGGATCGCCCGCTTCGGCGGACCGGAAGTTCTGGAAGTCCGCGAAGTTCCCATACCGAAGATTAATGATGATCAAGTTCTGGTCCGCGTGCGGGCGTCCGCGCTGAATCGCGCCGACCTGCTGCAGCGCCAGGGGAAATATCCGCCGCCTCCGGGATGCCCGGTGGAAATCCCCGGGATGGAATTTGCGGGCGAAGTCGCCGAAGTGGGCGCGGCCGTACGCACGTGGAAACCTGGCCAGCGAGTCTTTGGCCTGTTGGGTGGGGCCGCGCAGGCGGAGTACGTCGCTACGCATGAACTGCTGCTGGCGGAAATCCCTTCGAACTTAAGCTGGGCGGAAGCCGCTGCCGTCCCGGAAGTTTTCATCACGGCGCATGACGCGATGTGGATTCAGGCGCGGCTGCGTCCCGGCGAAACCGTGCTGATCAACGCCGTGGGCAGCGGCGTGGGGCTGGCGGCGGTGCAACTGGCGCGCGCGATTCAAGCCGTCCCGTTTGGAACTTCACGCACGCCGGACAAGATTGATCAGGCGCGCGAATATGGCTTGGAAGATGGCCTAACCGTGCGCGATAACTTTGACGATCTGGTCGCCGCGGCTGAGAAATGGACGGCGGGAAAAGGCATCAACGTGATGATTGATTTGGTGGGCGGCCCGCACATCAAGGCCGCACAGAAATTGCTGGGCGCGAAAGGCCGGCTGATTCTGGTCGGGACCGTGGGCGGCGCAGCTTCTGAGCTTGATGCCCGCTACGTGATGAGCAAACGCCTGGAGATTCGCGGAACCGTTCTGCGTGCGCGAAGTCTGGAAGAAAAGATCCAGGTGACGCGGGCCTTCGCGGCTGAAGTTGTGCCGCTGCTGGCCTCGGGCATGCTGCGTCCGACGATTGACAGCAAGTTCCCGCTGGCCGAAATCGGCAAAGCACACGCGCGGCTGGAATCGAATGAGACGGTGGGGAAAGTGGTGGTGGAGATGTGAGGTCCACTTTTAATGCCGTTCCAGGCACGTGCAATGTCGGCAGGCAAGGAATCTGTTGGCGACACCAGACTTAAGCGCAAACATCAGCCTGCTGGACTTGCGATGAAATGTTTTTAGATACCCAGTACCCAAGCGCGCTCAAAGTTAGTATTGGATTGGCCGCACCAACGCAAGGAAATAAAGATGCATCCCCCACGTACACGTTGTCCATGCCCCACAGCCTCCCAACAATATCGCATGCACTTGTCTCTGGCGCTGTTCCGATTCGAAGTGTTCCCGCCTCGTGATAGCTACGGCCCGGAGCCATCGTTTCGATCCTACGCGTCTCGTCCGTGTATCGAGGGGCCGTATCTTCAAGGGGAAAACGCTCTGTAACGTATTCGCCGCCAAGCTCGCCGACAATTTCCTGGATTCGCACGCACATGTTGCGTGTCCGTGTTTCGTCTCCGGGGCTAGCTCTCAAGAACGTTTTCGCTTTGCGCACGCCAAACCCATCTCGTTCGAGGGCAAGCGTGACCATGTTGTCCGGTTGGGGCTCCATCGCCGCAAAAGCGCCGACGTCAACAGTTAAGAATCGCGCGTCGGACGGATCAGGCTCTCCGCGCAAATGAATCTGGAAACGTTCGCTGGAAGCTCTACCGGACGGCGGAATTACCAAGCTGATTCCATCATTCGGACTTGTTCTCCCCGGCACACGAACACGAATCTTGGATCTTCGTTCCACATGCTCGGCCAAGAATCGGCCGACTATCGGCCGGCCTTCGGCCAAGCCGGAATTCAAAACGAGGCGGGCTGATTCGATCGGGCTCGCTGCCAGCACCAGGTGATCCAGTGGTAACACGGTTGGACGCGTGCCGAGTTGAGTAGTGTCCAGGCAGCACACGGCTGTCGCGCGTTTCCCGTCGTGAATAATGCGCGTAACATAACAATCTGTCACAATCCGCAGTCTTCCTGGGGATTCGCTGATACTGTCCAAAGCAACCAGCTTCATTAGACGCTCGGCGGGGCTATCGTACCCGCATGAAGGACTAAAATCGCCGGACGGTTTATCAACCGCGATCCTGGGCGGTGTTGCACAGAATCTGCCGAGCTTCATGGCTGTCCACTCTTGCGCTGGACATGAAATGTCGCCAATTCTTACCCTTTGCATGAGTTCAGCTTTCGAAAACAGGGCGGACAACTCATCCACGACTTCACGCGGCCACTCGCCTCCGGGAAAACAGACAAAGTCCTCCTGGTAGAATCTGGGTCGATTGGCTCCAGCCACTGTCCCTCTGCCCCCCAAGCCGGGTACCAACATGCCGCCGACCATCGTACCCAACCAAGGCGTGCTCTTATTGTGATCGATGAATTTTCTCCGAAGCGCGTTTTTCAAAACATTGTTGAAATGAGTTGTCAACCCGGCTGGTCCAAGTTCCAACATGGTAATGAGTGCTCCTGAGTGGAGGTAAAGGTCTTCCGCTACCGCTGTTCCCGCCGGCCCCGTGCCCACGATGACGATGCCGTGTTCCATTCTGGCTGCTTGCTGGACAGAAGTTGTCAGGCGCATGAGTCACTCTCCGCGGTATCTTGTACGCGAAGATCCGACCGATAGAAGGAGTGAATAAGAAGGCGCTTCCCCAAACAACGTTAGCTCGTTGAACGAACTGAAATCGCCAGCTAAATTGGTTTGGTCACTATCTGATATTTCCAGCGCTCCACGAAATGAAGATCCCGGAACGGCTGCGGCACCGGATTGGGCTCTGGTACGGATATTTCGACCATGACAATCGAAGGCTTGGTTAGGAGTTGCTTCAATAGGCCTCTAAAAGGCGGGAAAGGTTGGGTGCGTAGCAAATAAGCTAAGGCCAAGCCGATTGTCCCACTGACTCCAAACACCACGAGCACGCGCGGGCCCCTTTTCCCGCTGGGCAGGACAATTGGTTCCGCGTGCAACAGGTATCCCGCGGTCGTTAGGTTTAGCTGAAACGGAGCGAAGTGTAGTCTATCGTCCTTTTCGTGATAAGCAGCTTCAAAGCGAGGATGCGTTCTGTCTGTCTTGACGTAATACCCCATGTCGGCTCGATTTAGGAATTCGTCCTGCACGCACTCCCGGTGATTCAACTGAATTCCATTCCGCGTGCAATACGACAGGTGCTTACGGATGGAATCGAAAACCGCGTGTTCCAGCGCGGTCTCACTTCTCTTCATGGGTTTCGGCTGGCCTACGACCGGCCGGTCATTGAGTGGCGGGCGCGTTGTCAACACCAGGAAATCGTGGGCCGACATCTGGTAAACGTTCTTTAAGCTGGAGTCTTGCTGCCCTCTTTCTTCAGGATGATTGATAATCAGGCCACCGTATTCATGACCTAGCTTTGTAAGAGCATGAGACAACTCCACGAACGCATCGCCGTCGCGCAATTCATGAGGTCTTAAGGCAGCCACTCCAGGCGTTGCAAGATAGCTAAAATGGACAAATTTCATGATTTCGCACCTGAACGCAGTTGAAGAAGACGCAGACTCGTAGCGCTAAGTTTGTAGCCAATCCGGAATGGAAGTGCAAGGAGTATCGGGGCCGATAAGCCTGACGGCAATGGATTGCGCGCTCCGCGTTGCTGCGCGCGGGCCGGCGGCGCGCGGAACGGGATTATTCGTTTGTTTACCCGGCACTTATCCCTCATCCCGCGAGGCGGGACTCGGGAACGTGGCCGGGCTACTATCTTTCGTCCCTTGCGGGACTTTTGTCAGGTGGTCGCCGCGATTCCACAAACGCGACGGGCGCGGGGCTGCGGCGGAAAAGAGCAGTCAGCAATCAGCCAAACAAAAGCCGCAGCCGAGGGCGGCTGCGCTCCACGCCTCGTACCGCTACGGCAGTTTTTAGGACCATGAACTACTTCGCGCTTTACATAGCGAACACAAGACGATAATATTGCGCTGTCAAGTTTGTATCGCTCTTTGAAAACTGAAAGAAAACCGGTACTTGGTACTTAGTATTTGGTACTGGGCAAATACTGTGGCCCTCAGCCGATTCTTGGGTGACCTTGGGTGACCTTCCACCCCAGCAGGCCAAAACCGGACCTGCCGGGGACCCCGGCTTGGGTGTAATTGGGTGAAACGGGGGTAAGGGTACCCCCCCCTGAAATTGGGTGACCCTGGTGATCGGGTCATCCGGTGATCGGAAATGTCCTGCACCCCAAAAGTGAGACAGTGAAAGAATGCACACTTAGCAGGAAAGGAGCTGCGAGTGGCAAACGTAAAAGGGGTCAAGAAGAAAGGGCGAGAGTTCTGGCGAGCGGCCGTGGAGCGAATGGAACGCGGGCGAGAGCGTCAGTGGGCTGGCGGCAGAGTTGGGAGTGGACCTGCGCGGTCTTTACCGCTGGCGGGAACGGTTACAGCCCGGGGAGAAGGATCCGGGGCGGCAGCGGGAGGCAGCGCTGGCGAAAGAGAACCAACGGCTGAAACGAGCGCTGGCCGACAAGGTGCTGGAGGTGGATTTTTTGCAAGGTGCCTTGCACAAAATAGAGGCGCGACGCCAGGGGAGCGGAAGCACTGGCGCGAAGGCATCTACGACCAGATCAGGGAAGTGATGCCGGTGCAAGGCAGCTTGAGTGTGGAACGGATGTGCCAGGTGGCGGTGGTAAGCCGTGCCGGGTACTATCGGAGCTTTCAGGAACACAATCCGGTGGAAGAAGAAATGCTGGTGCGCTCGACGATACAGCAGATCGTGGTGGAGCATCGGCGGCGGTACGGCTACCGGCGGGTGTGGAAGGAACTGCGGGATCGGGGGATGGTGGTCAATTACAAGCGGGTGTTGCGGCTGATGCGGGAAGATAATCTGCTGGCCGTGCAGCGCAAGCAGTTTGTGGTGACGACCGACTCCAATCACACGCTGGAAATAGCAGTAAATCTGGCCCGTCGAATGAAGCTGACGGGAGTGAATCAGTTGTGGGTGGCCGATATCACCTACATCCAGGTGTGGGGCGAGTTTGTTTTTCTGGCGGTCGTGCTGGACGCATTCTCGCGCAAGGTGGTGGGCTGGGAGTTGAATCGTAGTCTGAGCAGTGGCCTGGCGCTGCGAGCCCTGGAGAAGGCGATCACGGAACGGCAGCCGCCGCCGGGGTTGGTGCATCACTCGGACCGCGGTGTGCAATACGCGTGCCGGCAGTATGTTGCCCTGCTGGAGAAGCACCAGATGGTGGCGAGCATGAGCCGTCCGGGAAATCCGTACGACAATGCCCGCTGTGAGCGATTCATGCAGACGCTGAAACGGGAAGAGATCTATGCCAGCGCGTATCGTGACATGGAGCATCTGCGGGCCAACCTGGAAGACTTCATCGAGCGCTACTACAACAAGAAACGGCTACACTCGGCGTTGGGTTATCTTTCGCCGGAAAAGTTTGAAGCGATGCAAACCGGAGATCAGAGCTCGAAGGCGGCCACGATCACCTGCTCCTTCGGGAGAGCTAGTACATTACTGGATCTGGGGACGGGGACTCAAACGCCGTCCCCTTCCCCAGACCCCAACCCCCTGCTGCTGGGGACAGACCAGGAGATCCTATGACATCATCGTCTGTCTCAGTTCAGGGGTTCACCCATAAAAATGACACGTGTGACACTCGAAAACTGTCTCACCCGAGGGGTGCACCTCAGAAAAACGGGTATCGCCGGGGATGAATCGTGTAAGTCTATATTTTTCGGGGATGAACGGGGAGGGGCTGGGGATGGAGAAAATTGCCAGAATTGCCAAGATCCCCGGAACTGCCAAATTCGGGTCATTGAAAACCGGTGGTCGCCGACAAGCGCTCCTCACTCACTTCGCTTCGTCCATCATCAGCTTCAGGTTCTCCGCTTTCCACTGCATGGCGTCGTGGATGCGGTTTCGGCCGCTGGGGTGGTCGAAGAAGATCCACTCTTCCACCTGCCCGGGACTCATCTTGCGGTATTCGCCCAGATGGATGGCCGCTTGGGCAAAGCCGTCGGGCTGGCGGCTGGCGTTGAGTCCGTACATGTCGGCTTCATGTTCCTGCGTGCGGACAAAGGTGTTGGTCACCGGCGTAAGAGCGAACAGGAAGATTGATGCGAGTAGCACGACCACGGGCAGCACCGCGGTATCGCCGATGCCCCGGACCTGCCACTTCTCTCCCCAGCGCGCCAACGACCACTCAACTCCCCAACGCAAATAGGCGAACATCACCACGATCAAGACGACGAAGAAGAATATGCCTTTGTACACGTGGTTGAGCACGTAGTGCCCCATCTCGTGGCCCATCACAGCCTGGATTTCTTCCGGCGAGCCGCGGCGCAGCAGGTTGTCATTCATGCTGATGCGCATGGTGCCGGCAAAACCGCTCACGTTGGCGCTCATGCGCGTGGTTTGCTTGGAGGCGTCAAATTGATAAACGTCCCGGACCGGGATGCCGTTGGCCCGCGCCAGGCTCAATATGGGCACGGTAATTCGAGGATCGTTCAGGCGTGTGTACTTGTTGAAAATGGGAGCAAGATATACGGGACTGATGAGCACCGCCACAACCAGAAAGAAACTGGCCACCACCGCGCCCCACAACCACCACGAGCGCGGCAAGCGGCGCACCACCCCAAACAACGCCGTGACGACCACCGCTCCCAGCAACAGGCTCAGCAGAAAGCCTTTGAGCTGGTCGCCCATCCACGGGCCAAAGGTCTGCGTGGCCAGCCCATATTTGCGCTCACGGAAATATCCTTCATAGACCGTCAAGGGGAAAAACAACACGGACGTCACCGCTACATATTCCGCCCAATAAATCATGGTCTGCAGCGGCTTGAAGCGGGTAATGCGCTCGGCCAGGTTGCGGAAGCCGGCCGACCACCCCAGGTTGAGCAGCAGTAAGACAACTCCCAGGCCGTAAACAAAATCCCACAGGATAAGCCAATATCCGCCTTCGAAATAGGCATCCGATCGCGCCTTGGCGCCGGCTGGAATCTGGGCCAGATAAGCGTTGGTGGCCGTATCAGGATCAAAGCTGGCAGACGCCTTGGCCGCCGGCGGGACCGCCACCACGGACGGCATTTGGTTAGCGGCTTGGCCGCTGGAGGCAGGGGCCTGCTGTGCGGAAAGGAGGCAGGACAAGACAGCCGGTACAAGGACCATCAACCCAAGAAACCGCAGAGCGCGTGAAATCATCATGTCCCCTTCCGGGAAGAGATTGTGCTGATACATAGACGCTTGAACGCGGGCAATGTTTCGTTGCGTGCTGCCTATCTTGCCGCAGGTTTACTTCTTGCCTTCCGGCTTCTTTGGAGCCGGGGTAAGCGCCGGAGCCGAAGGTACCCGTTGCAACGGAGGCGACGACCGCCAGAACTCGGGATCGTCCACAATCCACTCGCCTGCCGGGTTGCTCATGGGCGGGCTGATGGCGAACACGAACGTCTCGGCGTTTTGCACCGCCGCCAGGCGCAATTCGCGCAGCCGGGTGCGCTGCGAATCGTCCAGGTCTTCGTCCTGGGCAAAGGGGCTGAGGGCTTCTCCGGCTTCCTGGAAAGAATGGTAAGGAGAGAAAACCATGTAGCTGTTGGACGCCATGCCGGACACCACCTGGTAGACGGCGCGGTTGTCCACCACGCCGGCGCGCTCGCGCACGGCGCGAATGATGCGCTGGCCCTCTTCGAAATCTTTTTCGCGGCCGGGATAGACGCGCACCACCGTCACGTTGAAGAACCGCGCCTGGGCTGACACCAGGCCCTTGTTGCGGCCCAGGTCTTCGCGGTATTCAAGAATGACCGTATGCGGATCGTTGACCAGCGCGGCCTTGGCTTCCATCACCTTGCCCAGTTCGGCGGCCAGCCCGGCGTTGCGGACGAAAGGCTCCGCGCTTTTCTCCATGGCCGCATAGGAATCAAAGCCGGAGACAAACCAGACTTCCTGCGGTCCGGTGACGGCCTGCATGGCGAGGTACGGCCAGGTGCTGGCGTGGGCGCAGGCACGCGCCGCTTCGCCTTCCAGCCTGGTGTAGTCCGCCATTTTCCCGGGTTTAACCTGGTCACGGTAAATCTCCAGGATGGCGGGCGGAGTCCCGGCGGTTGCGCTCTGGGCCACCGCAGGCACGCTCCACACGGCGAGCAAGGCAAGGGCAAAAAGGCTGGAATGCATATGCTCAGGATTTAAACAGACCGCACGCGGCTTGTCATGCGGAAAAGACGGCGGCGTGGAAAAGCTGAGCGTCGAAGAGCTGGGTTCGTCGGCCGAAATCGCTAAGAATGCGCTCCGGCGACGGCCTTGGCGTCCACGAACGCAACCGCCTCGTCGAGCACCTGCTGCACCAGCTCGGGCGACGACGCTTCAGCGTAAATGCGCATCAGCGGCTCGGTCCCCGACGACCGCAACAGCACCCAAGCTTCCGCGCCATGGTCTTTGATGGGAGCGTCAAGGAAGAACTTGATGCCGTCCAGGTCTTCTTTCTTGAGGATCTTCCACGGGCCAAGAGAAGCAGTTTCCGGGGCGGCGGCGCGGGCGATGCCCGCATCCTTTACTTCATGGGGAATGCGCAGATCGCGGCGCCCGTAAAAATGCGGGCCGTATTCTGACTGCAACGCCGCGACGAGTTGTCCCAGGCTCTTGCCTTCGTCGGCCATCACGTTGGCAAGCAGCAGCGCGTTGAGCAGGCCGTCGCGTTCCGGAAGGTGGCGTTGCAGGCCGATGCCGCCGGACTCTTCGCCGCCGATGAGGATCTGGCGCTCCATCATGAGGTCACAGATGTATTTGAACCCGATGCGGCACTCAATCAGCGTGCGTCCGTGCTTGGCGGCAATGCGGTCCAGCATGCGCGTGGTGTTGAAGGCGCGCACCACGTCACCGGGCCAGTCGGCATGGCGGGTGAGCAGCCACTGCAGCAGGATGGAATAAATCTTGTGCGCGTCCACGAACATGCCGTCTTCAGCCGCGGCGCCGATGCGGTCGGCGTCGCCGTCAGTAACGAAGCCGGCGTGGCAATGCTCTTTGACCACCACGTCCTGCAAGGCGCGCACGTGCGGCTCAATTGGCTCCGGATTGATTCCGGGAAACAGCGGGTTCACTTCGTCCCTGATCTGCACGTACGCGATGCCGCGCTGGCGGAAAATCTCCGACAAAATGTTCCGGCCCGCGCCGTACATGCAGTCAATCGCGAACTTGAAACCGGCCTGGGCGATTTTGTCCATGTCGGCAAACTTGCAGATGGCGGCGACGTGCGGCGTGATGAGGTCAACTTCTTCGATCTTCGCCGGTGTGCCTTGGGGCATCGTGCCGGCGCGGACTTCTGCTTCAATCTGAGCGATGATGGCCGGCGTGGCCGACCCGCCGTAAGTGGCCTTGAACTTTACGCCGTTCCAGTCCCAGGGATTGTGGCTGGAAGTAATCATCACGCCGCCCGCGGTACGCTGGGTTTTCACGGCGTAGGAAAGCGCGGGCGTGGAAGTGTAGTCGGCGGCGATCTTCACGGCGATTCCCGCCTGGGCGATCACCTCCGCCGTGGCCTGAGCAAAGCGGCGCGAGCCAAAGCGCGTGTCATAGCCGATGACCAGCCCGCGCGACGGATCTTCATTCTTGAGGACGTAAGCGGCAATCGCACCGGCCACGCGACGCACGTTCTCAAAGGTGTAATCGTCGGCGATCACGCCGCGCCAGCCATCGGTACCGAATTTTATGTCTATCATTTATGTCGCTTCGCTCCACACCGCTTACGAGCAACGGTCGCGCACTTCGATTCTTTCAGCGCCTGCTGCAAGCCGCTCGCCGCGCTAGTCGGGCTCGCGGCTAATGGTTAGACATTTATGTCGCTTCGCTCCACACCGCTTACGAGCAACGGTCGCGTACTTCGATTCTTTCTGCGCCGTGGCAAGCCGCTCGGCGCGCTAGTCGGCCCTCGCGGGCAAGAAAGCAGATCAAGAGTCGCGGTGTTCGCAAAAACAATTACGTCAGGTCCGTCATTTTTTTGTCGGACAAGTATTTCACAATCTTGCCGACGTCCTGGGAATGCTGGCGCGTGGTCACCAGGATGGCGTCTTCGGTTTCCACCACCACCAAGTCATGCACGCCCACGGCAGCGACGAACTTGCCGGGCGCGTAAATATAGTTGCCGGTAGCGTTCGCGGCGTAGGCGCCTTGCCCGTGTACCACGTTTCCGGCTTCCGGCTTTTGCTTCGCCGCGTGATGATCATACAGAGCCGCCCACGATCCCAGGTCATTCCAGCCGAAATCAGCGCGCAGGCAGAACAGGTTGGACGCATGCTCGCCTTTGGCTGACCGCGGTTCCAGCACAGCATAGTCAATGCTGATGTTCTCGCACTTGGGATAGAGCCGCGCGTAAGTCTTGGCAAAAGTCTTCTTGCCCCAGGACGCGGCGATTTCAGCCAGGTAGGGAGCGGCCTTTGGAAGGTGCTCGCGCAGCGCGGCAGTCAGTGTCCGCGCGCTCCACACAAACATTCCGCTGTTCCAGTAGTAGTTTCCCGCCGCAACAAATTCTTCCGCCGTCGGCTGGTTGGGCTTTTCGGTGAAGCGCTTCACGCGAAACAGATCGCCATCGAGTTTCTCGCCGGCTTCAATGTAGCCATAGCCGGTCTCGGCGCGCGAAGGCTGGATGCCCATTACCACCATGTTTCCCGGCTTGGCCGCAATTGCGATGGCTTGCCGCAAGACTTTGCGGAAGTTTTTTTCATCGGCGATCACATGATCAGACGGAAACATGCCGATGATCGCGTCCGGATGAAGCCTTTCTAACAGAAACGCCGCCAGGCCGATGGCGGGAGCGGTATTGCGCGGCGCCGGTTCCACGACGATCTGTTTCGGCGGCACCGCGGGTAGCTGCCGCCTGATTTCTTTGCCCAAATGCTCATTGCTGATGATCCAGAAATCTTTCGCCGAGCTTAAAGGCAGCAACCGTTTCACGGTCTGCTGCAACATGGTCTTCTCGGCGGCTTTGGTTTGGTCGAGGGCCAATACCTGCTTGGCGCGCTTGCGGCGCGACCGCGGCCAGAACCGCGTGCCTGCGCCTCCGGCGAGGATGACGGGATAGAAATGGTTGGACAACTAAATGACTCCGGGTTGGCGAAGAGCAAATGGTAAATGGCTTTTGGCTTTTGGCTCTTGGCTTTTCGCCAAGAGCTAATAGCTAACGGCCAATTGCTAGTTGCTAGTTGCTATTTGCTTGTCTTCGGTTCCGCCACCGGCTCCACCGGTAGCGACGCGCACAAAAACTCCACGTCCCACTGCGGTTTTAGGATAAACCGTTCCACCGCTGCGGGCACCACCACGGCTTCACCAGCGGAAAACGTCACCGGCGCCGCGCCTTCGGCGGCAATCACCGCGCAGCCCCGCGTCGCCACCAGGCACCACACGCTGCGCACCGCATGTTTAGGACGCTGGAACTGCCACGGCTGCCTCAGGACAAATTTGTCCACGATGAAGCTGGGCGACGTGATCAGGTTCACTTGAGCTTTGCCCTGGTGCTCTTCGGCTGTTCCGGCGGCGACTCGCCCGGCGTGCGTGTGCTCTTTGGCCGCGCGCAGGCCGGCGTCAACGTGCAACTCGCGCGGACGCCCGTAGTCGTACAGCCGGTACGTGGTGTCAGAATTTTGCTGCGTCTCCACGATCACCGCGCCCGGGCCAATGGCGTGAATGGTCCCGGCGTCCACGTAATACATGTCGCCCGCGCGCACCTCCATCCAGTTCAGCAATTGCTCCATGCGCGCGTCACGGATGGCCTGCTCGAGTTCGAGTTTGCTGGTTCCCGGCTTCAAGCCCAATCCAATCCGCGCGCCGGGTTTGGCATCCAGCACGTACCAGCATTCGTTTTTGCCGTTGGGCTGGCCGGCAAGCCGCGCGGCCGCATCGTCGGGGTGCACCTGGACGGAGAGCTTGTCCTGGGGAAAAAGAAATTTGATCAGCAGGGGGAAGCGCGACAAGTCTTCCACCATGTCGCCCAGCAGCCGTGCCTCAAACCTGCGGCACATGTATCCCAGCGACCGGCCGGCGAATTCGCCGTTGGCCACTTTACATAAGTCCGCCGTGAGCCAGGCTTCGCCGATGGGACTGCCGGTGACCTGGCGAGCGTAGAAAGGGGAGAGATCACGCGTTCCCCAAACGCGCTCGTGAAACTCGGGCTGGATGAGCAGTGGATAGAGATCAGTCATGCGGGAGTCGCAGAAAACGCGGACGCTGCTTTGAATTCAAAATCGCTGAATTCAACATTTGTTGAACTCAAAATCTTCGAACTCAAGGTTTTTGGATCCAAAAAGCTCCTTGATGCCGAAACACAAGGTCCCTCGCCCCTATTCGGACGCTGAAGAGTGCGCGTCCTCATGAACGGGGCTCGGGATGACGTTCTAGATGGAAATGGCATCATCGTGAAAGTCGGCCCAGACGCGCCGGCGCTAGAGTTTGGCGAACCACGCGCGCATCCGCTCCAGGCCGCGCACAATCTCACCGGAAGACGTGGCGTACGAGAGCCGGATGTGCTCGTTTGTTCCGAAGGCCTCGCCTGGCACGGTGACCACGTGGGCTTCATGCAGCAGGCGCTTGGCGACCTCCGCCGCGGAGTTGATTCCGGCCTTGCCGAAGTATGCCGACACGTTGGGGTACACGTAAAACGCGCCGTCCGGCTTCACGCAAGTAATGCCGGGAATTTTGGCAAGCGCCGCCAGCGTCTGGTCGCGCAGGCGGATGTACTCGGCCTTCATGTCGGCCACACATTGCTGTGGTCCGGTCAGCGCCGCAACGCCCGCTTTCTGTACCATGTGCGCCGTGCTGGAAGTGCTCTGGCTCTGCAGCTTGGACATGGCGTTGACAATAGGCACGGGGGCCAGGGCGAATCCCAGGCGCCAGCCGGTCATGGCGTAAGTCTTGGACAGCGATCCGGCAATGACCAGGTGTTCGCGCACGTCGCTGACCGACCCGGCGGAGAAATTCTTATCGCGATAGTTTAGATAGACGTAGCACTCGTCGGCGATCACGTAAATCCCGCGCTTGTGGGCCATGCGCAAAATCGCCGTGAAGTCTTCCGGCGTGAGCACGGCGCCGCTGGGATTGTTGGGGCTGTTGATGATCACGGCCCGCGTGCGCGGCGTGATCTTGCGCTCAATCATCTCCGGCGTCAGGCGGAAGCCGCCGGCTTCTTCAGTCTGCGCGTAAACGCATTTGCCGCCGGCGTACTCAATGATGTCTTTGAAAGAAACCCAGTAGGGCACGGGGACAATCACTTCATCGCCATGGTCCACCAGCACTTGGACGGCATTGAACAGGGCCAACTTCCCGCCGGTGGAAGCAATGGCTTCTTCCGGCTTGTAGTCGGTGCCAAAGTCGGCGGCATGGCGTTTGACCAGAGCGGAACGCAGTTCCGGAATGCCCGGCACCACGGTGTAGCGGGTGAAGTCCTGCTGGATGGCGGCGATGGCCGCATCCTTTATATGCTGCGGCGTGGAAAAGTGCGGCTCGCCGGCGCCGAACTCCACCAGGTCAGCGCCCGCGGCTTTCAGCTTGGCGGCTTCGGCTACCACGGCCATGGTGGCGGAAACTTCAATGCGGTTGATGCGATCAGCAAATTGTTTTACTGCCGGAAGAGTCGTCATGAAAATCCCTCACGTCTTTATTCTCTAACGCGGCACAGGCCGCGGTCTCTAACGCGGCATTGGCCGCGCGTTTTCAGCGCAGCCTTAGCCGCGGTGTTTGGCTGCCGCGCCGTTGATTTTTTCCAGGAGCCTTTGCTCCACCAGCTCCGGCACCAGGTCGCGGACCGAGCCTCCGAGCTGGCAAACTTCTTTCACCAGGCGCGAACTTACGTAGGAATACGCCTCCGCCGGCATCATGAAAACGGTCTCAATCTGGGGAGCGAGTTTGCGGTTCAGCAGGGCCATGCGGAGTTCATATTCGTAGTCGCTGATGGCGCGGATGCCGCGCAGGACCGCTTTGGCGTCCATGCGCGCGGCGTAATCCACCAGCAGCCCTTCAAAGGTGTCCACGCGGACGTTGCCGTAGCGCCGCACCATCTCCTCCAGCATATCCATGCGCTCGGCCACGCTAAACAAGGGCGGCTCTTTTTCCGCGTTGCGCAGGATGGCCACAATCAGTTCATCGAAAATCTTGCTGCCCCTCTCGATCAAGTCGAGATGGCCGTTGGTCAGCGGGTCAAACGATCCCGGATAAATGGCGCGTATGTTCTTCAAAAGAGTGCCTGCTCAGTGGGCCTGCTTAAGTCCTGATTTTATGATGGATCAAGTCCCGCAGCAAATCAGGGCGGAACCCCGTTTTTCGGTAGTGGGTTAGTTTGGTCCTTTTACCAGTTTTTCGTCTGGCAAGCGCATGTTCATCGCTACCGCGATGAACGTCTGCTGATTCGCTTCGCTCACCCAGGACTAAAGTCCAGGGCTGGGGCCCGCGATTCACAAGTGAATCGCTAGACGCTGATACCGGTAGTGGATCAGGCCAAACTGACCCACTACCAGTTTTTCTCTCCCTTTGTATCGTAGAATGATCAAGTAAGGTTATAGGTTCAATCTCGTGTCCATTAATCAAACACTTCTCGCGAAGCTAAAAATGCCGCGCCGGCCGTCCTGGACCCAGGAAGCCCTGCTTTTTGCGCGGAATTTTCTGCAGCACCCGAGGATGATGGGTTCGCTGGTGCCCAGCAGCCGTTTTCTGGTCGAGCGCATGTTGGGAAGTGTGGACTGGGAACGTGCCCGCACCTTGGTGGAGTACGGGCCGGGCATAGGCACCTTTACCGCACAAATTTTGCAACGCATGTCGCCGCAGGCGCGCCTGATCGTGTTCGAAATGAACCACGACTTTGTCCACTATCTGGCCCAACGGTTTCCTGATCCGCGACTGCACGTGGTCCATGCGTCGGCGGAGCATGCACGAAGGGAGTTGCGCCGGCTGGACGTGGATGGCGCAGACTACATCATCTCGTGCGTGCCGTTCACCACCATGCCCGCCAGACTGCGCAACAAGATATTGGGCGAAACCCGCAAGGTCCTGAATCCCGACGGCAGTTTTCTGGTTTATCAGTACTCCCGCACGCTGCTGCCTTCCCTGCGCAGCCATTTCTCTCTGGTTCACCAGGATTTTGAGCCCTTCAATATTCCGCCGGCCCGGCTCTTTTGCTGCACGCAGGAGACCGCGGCAGTCGCAGGAAGATCACACCGCCTGTGATGGAACGCGTTCCGGCGCTTGCCTGCCGCTGACGCGCACCACCAGCGCCAGGACGGCGAACCCGCCCAGAATCGGGTAACCCGGCCATCCGGAAATGATGCAGGGAGCAAAACCGCCGGTGTACTTGGCTTGCAGATGGCTTGCAACAATCTTTAGCATGATGATGAGGAAATTCTCCATGCGCTCTTTCGCCGCTCTATGTGCCGTGCTGTTGCTGGCCGCAGCAGTTCCAGCTTGGTCCATTGCGCAAGTCCCGCCAAGAACTAACGACCAACCAGCCGCTCCCAGTATCGCCGGAGACTGGCAAGGCACGCTTTCTGCCGGGGGAACTGAGCTGCATCTGGTCCTGCACATCGCACAGAACGCGGACGGCAGCTTCAAGTCCACACTGGACAGCGTGGACCAGGGCGCGAACGGCCTGGTGGTTACGACCATGTCATTCACCGGCGGCAAGCTGAACTTCGCGGTTGCGTCCGTCAACGGCACCTACGAAGGCAAGGTCAACGCCGGCGCAACTCTGATTGAGGGCACGTGGTCGCAGGGCACTCCGCTGGCGCTCAACTTCAAGCGCGCGGTAAAGCCCTCTGACGCTGACGGCGCATGGGCGGGCACTCTGGATACCGGCAGCGTGAAACTGCGCCTGGTGGTCCACATCACCACCACGCCCGATGGGATGACCGCGTCCATGATCAGCCTGGACCAGGGCGGCAGCGCTATCCCGGCCAGCGCGGTCAAACTTGACGGCGCCAGCGTGAAGCTGGAGTTCTCGCTGGTTGGCGGCGTATTTTCCGGCACGCTGGCCAAGGATCTGGCCTCGATGGAGGGCACATGGAGCCAGGGCGGCGCCAGCCTTCCTTTGACGCTCAAGAAGACGGACATAACGGCCGGGTTGCTGGCCCCGGCAGTCCGGCCGCAGGACCCCAAGAAGCCGTATCCGTATCGCGAAGAGGAGCTGACGTACGCGAATAAATCTGCGCCCGGTGTGACGCTGGCGGCTACGCTGACCATCCCTGAAGGCAAGGGGCCTTTCCCCGCCGTGCTGCTGGTTACCGGCTCCGGCCCGCAGAACCGCAACGAGGAGTTGATGGGACACCGGCCTTTTCTGGTGCTGGCCGACTACCTCACGCGCCACGGCATCGCCGTGTTGCGCGCCGATGATCGCGGCACCGCCAAGTCCACCGGCAACTTTGCCACCGCCACAACGGTGGACTTTGCCGGCGACGCCGAAGCCGGCATCGCGTACCTGAAGACGCGGCCGGAAGTGAATGCAAAGAAAATCGGCCTCATCGGGCACAGCGAAGGCGGGGTCATCGCGCCCATGATCGCGGCGCGCAATGCGGATCTGGCTTTTATCGTGATGATGGCCGGCACCGGCGTCCCCGGAGACCAGATCATTGCCGAACAAACCAGACTGATCGCCGAAGCCAACGGCGTCACGCACGAAAACGCGGAGAAGGCCGCTGCCCGGCAACTGGAGCTGCTGGCCCTGGTGAAGCAGGAGAAAGACGACGCCGTTCTGGAAACAAAGTTAAAGGAAAAGCTGGTGGGCCAGGTCCCGGAAGCTCAAGCGGGCACGGCCCTCAAGCAACTCACTTCACCCTGGCTGCGTTATTTCATCACTTACGACCCGGCCACGGCGTTGCGAAAAGTGAAATGCCCGGTGCTGGTGCTGAATGGCGAAAAAGATTTGCAGGTGCCACCGAAGCAGAACCTGCCGCCGATTCGCGCGGCCCTGGAGGCTGCCGGCAATAAGCATTTTGAAATTGCCGAGATGCCCGGACTGAACCATCTTTTCCAAACGGCCAAAACCGGCTCGCCGGGCGAGTACGCTCAGATAGAAGAGACCATGTCTCCGGCGGCGCTGGAGAAGATGGCGAGTTGGATTGCGAAACAGTGAGCAAACGGAATTGGTAATCGGGTAATTTGGTGAATGAGTAATTGAAGAAAACCAATGACACGGCTGCACACAAGCGCGCCGCCCGTTTAGATAAGGCGGCGCACCTGGCTCAAATTACAAAATCACTCATTTACCCAATGTCTTGCTGCGGCCCCACGGTGAGCACCGGGCACTGTGCGTCGGCGATCACCTTGGCCGCGGTTGGCCACAGGAGATGCGAGTTGAGCCTGGCGGGTTCGGGGTGGCGCGCGCCCAGAACAATCAGGTCCGGCCGGACCCTGGCTGCGGCCCCTAAAATCGCGTCCGCGGGCAGTCCGAACTCAACCATGCACTGCGGCTTGCACCACGGCTGGCTGCCTTCCGCAAATAACGACGCAAATTGCTTTTCCGTGGGCAGCTCCGGCTGCCAGCGCGGGACGGGAGGAACGTCCGGGTGGGCGTACTCGTTCAGTTCTCCCGGGTTGACGGCCTTGATCTGCTCCTGGATCTTGTCGTGGACGGCGTGCACCACGGTCAGCGCGGCCTGAAAGTCATTGGCCAGCCACGCGGCATAGGCGGGCGCGGAAGAATGCGCGTCAAAATCCGTGGCCAGCAGGATGCGCGCGATTTTAAGTTCCTGAACATCGTCAAACTTCACGTCAGGACCAACGGTCAGCACCGGGCAAGCGACGTTGCGCAGCACGTCTTCCGCAATGGACCCGAAGAGCATCCGGTCGAGGCCTCTGCGTCCGTGAGTTCCCAGGACCACCAGGTCAATCTCACGCCGGGAGATCACTTCACTGATCAATTCCCAAATGGCGCCGTGACGCAGCGGGACCTGCGTGGGCAGTCCCTGAAAAAGTTTCCGCAGGGCGTCGGTGGGATGCAGGGCGGCATCCGGCAGCTCGCGGAAGGTGATGTCCAGCGGCTCCGGCTCCAGCAGTTGATACGAATACTCGCCGCCTACGTGGATGGCGTGCAACTGCGATCCGTGTTTCTTCGCCAGCGCCCGCGCGTACTTCAATGCCGTCTCCGACGCCGGAGTGAGGTCGGTGGCCAGAAGTATGTTTTTCAGGGAAAGAGAAATGGCAGGTTCAAGCAGCCTCATTGTTACACCTCAAAAAGCTGCTATTAGTCTAGGAAGGAGGCGCACACGGAAGATGTGACGGTTATCACGCCGGTGGTGAGAGAAGCGTGACCTTAGTCCCTGAAGATCGGCGGGGCGTCGTCCATCTCAAAGTGCTCGGCACGCTCCAACTGGGGAATGCTTTGCAGCAGCCGCAAGCAGCGGTTCCAGCGCAGCAGAGCATCGTCATTGTCTTTAGGACGGACTTTCTCGGCCTGCTCGAAGCATTCCATGGCCTTTTCAAAACTGGCCGCCAGGCTGTGCGCCAGATGTCCCGCGCGCATCTGCGCTTTGGCGCGGCGCTCATACAGGATTCCCAGGTAGTACGCGCGCTCGTACGGGCTGGCGAGTTTCTCAAAGCACGTTTGCGCTTCCTGCTGGCGGTCAGCCGCGGCACCGGTGAACTGGTCAGTAAGGGCCAGACCCAGCATGCGCAAAGCCAGTTGGTTCTCAGGATCGGCAGCCAGGATGTCGCGGCAGATGGATTCGGCTTCCTCCGCCTGGTTCAGATAGCGGTAATGCTGGACTTTGGCCAGCGCTTCGGCAACGCCGTTCTTGGAAATGGTCTTGAATGGGCGATCCATGATTCAACCTCGCAAGCGCAACTGGGCAGTCTCTCTGACGCGCAAGAAGCAAGCTTTATTCTAGTCCGGTTTGGGTGCGCCGCGTATCTTCCGCACCAGCCGCAAAATGGGATCGTAAAACTCATCCACCACCCGCTCTTTCAGGGGGATGATGGCATTGTCGGTGATGTGGATCTCTTCCGGACAGACTTCCGTGCAGCACTTGGTGATGTTGCAGTAGCCGATGCCCATGGCGTCTTTGAGCAACTGAGTGCGGGAAACGCCGTCCAGCGGATGCATCTCCAGGCTGGCGGTGCGGACAAAGAACCGCGGCCCGGCGAATTCGGCCTTCTTGTCGTGGTCGCGCAGCACGTGGCAGACGTTCTGGCAAAGAAAGCATTCGATGCACTTGCGGAATTCCTGCACGCGGTCCACGTCTTTCTGCTGCATTTTCCATTTCACGCCCGGCTTAGGACTGAAGGGCGGAATCTTCTTGTTGACTTCGTAGTTCCAGGAAACGTCGGTCACCAGGTCTTTGATGACCGGGAAACTTTTCATCGGCGCGACGGTGATGGGCTTGTCCTGCGGCAGGGCGTCCATGCGGGTCTTGCACATCAGGCGCGGACGTCCGTTGACCTCCGCCGAACACGACCCGCACTTGCCCGCCTTGCAGTTCCAACGGACGGCGAGGTCAGGCTCCAGGTGGCCTTGGATGTAATGGACCGCGTCCAGGACGACCATGCCGGGCGTGATGGGCACGGTGTATTGCTTCGGCGACCCGCCTTCGGCGTTGCCGCGAAAAACTTCCAGGACTGCGTCGGCCATGAATCCTCCGAAATCAGCAAATAGCAGTTAGCAAATAGCAATTAGCACAGCTAGCGCAGGCGTTCCATGAAACGATGCCAGCAGCGGCTTTAGCTGGGCTAGCTGCCATTTGCTAATTGCCAACTGCTAGTCCTCCGCCAAGATCTGCTTCAGCTCAGCCGGCAGTTCTTTGGTCGGGACCTGCCGCAGCTTCATGCTGTCGCCGTCGCGCGAAATCAAATTGTTCTGCGCGCCCCAGCCGGCGTCGTCCAGCTTGGGAAAATCAATGCGGCTGTGCGCACCGCGACTCTCCTTGCGCGCCAGCGCACTGCGGGTCACTGCTTCTGACACGGTCAGCATGCATTTCAAATCGCGCGCCAGGTGCCAGCCAGGATTGAACAGCCGCGAACCTTCCACGCGGACTTTGGCTGCGCGGGCTTTCAGCTTTTCCAGTTCGCCCATGGCTTTGGTCATGTCTTCGTCGGTGCGGAAGATGCCCACCAGGTTCTGCATCGCTTCCTGCAGGTCGCGATGAACGGCGTATGGACTCTCTCCCTGGCCGCGATCAAAGGGCGCCAGCATGTCGCGCTCGGCTTCAGCGATTTGGGCATCGTCCAGCGTGCCTTGCGAAGCTTTCTTGGCGTAATCGGCAGCGCCCAGTCCAGCGCGTCGGCCGAAGACCAGGAGATCAGAAAGTGAATTGCCGCCCAGACGATTCGCTCCGTGCAATCCCGCGGCGGCTTCACCGGCGGCAAACAATCCCGGCAGCGACGACTGCGCCGTCTCGGCCTCCACGCGGATGCCGCCCATCATGTAATGGCACGTGGGACCGACTTCCATGGGGCCCTTAGTGATGTCCACGTCCGCCAGCTCCTTGAACTGGTGATACATGCTGGGCAGCTTCTGCTTCACGTACTCGGCCGGCTTGTGCGAGATGTCCAGGTAAGCGCCGCCGTGTTCGCTGCCGCGGCCTTCTTTCACCTCGGTGTAAATCGAGCGCGCCACCACGTCACGGGTGGAAAGCTCCATGCGCTTAGGATCGTACTTCTCCATGAAGCGGTCGCCGTTTTTGTTGCGCAGGATGCCGCCTTCGCCGCGCACGGCTTCCGTCACCAGGATGCCCTGCACGCCCGGAGGCCACACCATTCCGGTGGGATGGAACTGCACGAACTCCATGTCCATGAGGTCGGCGCCGGCGTCGTACGCCAGGGACATGCCGTCCCCGGTGTACTCCCAGGAATTGGAGGTAACGCGCCACGCCTTGCCGATGCCGCCGGTGGCCATGACGATGGACTTGGCCTTGAACAGGACAAATCGGCCTTGCTCGCGCCAGTAGCCGAACGCGCCAACGACGCGGCCGCCATCGGTCAGCAGGCGGATGATGGTGCACTCCATGAACACGTCAAAGCCCATCTGCACGCCGCGATCTTGGAGCGTGCGGATCATCTCCAGGCCGGTGCGGTCGCCCACGTGGCAGAGACGCTTGAAGGTGTGTCCGCCGAAGGCGCGTTGCAGGATGTCGCCGTCAGAAGTGCGGTCGAAGAGCGCGCCCCACTGCTCCAGTTCACGCACGCGCTCCGGAGCTTCCTGCGCATGGAGCTGGGCCATGCGCCAGTTGTTTACGCCTTTGCCGCCGCGCATGGTGTCACGGAAGTGGGTCTTCCAGCTGTCAGCCGGATCAACGTTGGCCATGGCCGCGGCAATGCCGCCTTCCGCCATCACGGTGTGGGCCTTGCCCAGCAAAGATTTTGAGACCACGGCCACGCGCGCGCCCTGGGCCAGAGCTTCAATGGCCGCGCGCAGGCCAGCCCCGCCGGCGCCGATGATCAGCACGTCATGCTCGTGAATTTCGTATTTGGATTGGTTGCTCACAGGATTCTGAAGTCCTTGAACGCGCCGGTGCACAGCATGCGGACGTAGAAATCAGCAAAGCCCACGGAGATCAGGCTGCACCAGGCGAACAGCATGTGGCGGTTGTTGAGTCCGCTCACCGTCTGCCATATCCCGTGGCGCGTCTCATTGAACGCCGAACAGGAAAAACAATCCAACTTGCCGCCGACCAGATGCCGGAAAGAGTGACAGGAGAACGCGTAGAAGCTCAGCAGCGTCACGTTGACGACCAGAATCAGGCTGCCAACGCCGATGCCGAAGCGGCCGTCCCACCAGAAGGCGCGGATGGCGTCATACCAAAGAAAGCCCAGGAAAATGACCGCTCCCACGAAAAAGTAACGATGGATGTTTTGCAGGATGAAAGGAAACTTGGTTTCGCCGCGATACTTGCGCCCGGCGGGCTCGCCCACCGCGCACGCCGGAGGATCGAAGAAGAACGCGCGATAGTAGGCCTTGCGGTAGTAGTAACACGTCATGCGGAAACCCAGCGGGAAGATCAGGATCAGCAAGGCGGGCGAGAACTTCCACCAATGGTGGTTTGGGTCAATCAGCGGGGAGTAGAAAGGAGAAAGATACGGGCCCCAGGTGTAGCGCGTGCCCTCAAAGGCGCGAAACGTGGCGTAAAGGCCGAACCCGCCGAGAAGAATAATGACGGGAATGGCTTCCAGCCACCAGGCGTCGCGGCGCTGCGTGCGTCCGAAACCCTGCACGGCGCTGTTTCCGGTCTGGGCCAAACTACACCTCCCGATGACATTGGGGGAATTTTGAAACCGATAAGTGTAGCAAATAGATGTGGCCCAGCCGAGAGCGGCTCGGCCAAACGGGTTGTCGAAGGGCTTTAGTGCCCCGCCTGCTTCACCACCACGCCGCCCTTCATCACCATCACCGGATTCTGCAACAGCGTCACGTCCTTGGTGGGATCGCCGTTCACGGCCACGATGTCGGCGAACTTGCCTTCGTCGAGCGAGCCGATTCGGTCCGACCATCCCAGCAGATCGGCTGCGTTGACGGTGGCCGTCTGGATGGCCTGCAGCGGCGTCATGCCCATCTCCACGTACACGGCAAATTCATGCGCGTTGAGGCCATGAGGATAGACGGCGGCGTCCGTGCCGAAAGCGACCTTCACTCCGGCGTTGAAGGCGCGCCTGAGATTCTGCCGCGAGACGGCAGTCACTTCTTTCATCTTGCCGAAGTACATTGGGGGCAGGCCGATCTTGACGGCGTTTTCGCGCATCCAGTCGCCCAGATACTGCGTGGGCACCAGGTAGGTGCCATGTTTCTTCATGATGGCGATGGCTTCATCATCTATATAGGAGCCGTGTTCAATGGAGTCCACGCCGGCTTCTGAGGCCCAGGCAATGCCTTGCGCGCCGTGGGCGTGCGCGGCCACTTTGCGGCCCAGGCGGTGGGCGTCGGCCACAATGGCCTTCATTTCTTCCAGCGTGTACTGGCTGGCGCGCGGGTCGTCGCCCTTACTGAGTACGCCGCCGGTGGCGCAGATCTTGATCACGTCCGCTCCGTACTTGATGATCTCGCGGACTTTCTGTTGGACGTGTTCCACGCCGTCCGCCG
The DNA here is from genome assembly GCA_020072815.1 of Terriglobia bacterium. Taxonomy (NCBI): domain Bacteria; kingdom Pseudomonadati; phylum Acidobacteriota; class Terriglobia; species Terriglobia bacterium. The sequence continues at coordinate 747,268 of JAIQGE010000001.1, forward strand.
CGCCGTCTGACTTGGCGTGCCATTCGTACGGCAGCAGGTTCTGGTCGCAGTGGCCGCCGGTGATGCTCAACGCCGGGCCGCTGGCGATGATGCGCGGGCCGGGCACCATGCCTTCATTGATGGCGTCGCGCAAGGCAACGTCCGTATAGCCGCTGGCGCCCAGGTTGCGCACCGTGGTGAACCCGGCTTCCAGCGTGATGCGCGCGTTCTTGGCGCCGATCAGCGCTTCTTTGGGAATGGACACACCCAGTTCCTGGTAGCCGAAGTTGGGATCAAACGTCAGGTGGGTGTGCGAGTCAATCAGTCCGGGGACCAGCGTGGCGTTGGGGAGATCAATCGTGCTGGGCTCGCCCAGCAGGTTCATGCCGGACGAGGCACCAGCGACCAGAATGTGATCAATCTTGCCTCCGGCGATGAAAATGGTGACGTTGTCCAGCATCTTGCCGGTTTTTACGTCAAGCAGATGTCCGGCGTGGATGGCCGTTTTCTGCTGAGCTGGTTGGGCGATGGCTAAGCAAGAACACAAGGACAGAGTGAGAGAGGCGATGAAAGTTTTCATAAAGCGATCCGGGATTATAACAGGGCAGGCTGAGGTCTGTTGTGTGCCCATACTGCAGCGGAGCAGATCCCTCGCCTTCGCCAAGCGAGCCTGCTGAGTTGATTGAGTTTTGCAGGCGCCGGCTCGGGATGGCACATCGTGAGGTGTGGCGAGTTGTATAGATTCGTCGCAAGCATACTTAGATCGCGAACATCTTCGCTGGGTGAAAAATGTTCCAGCGCGAACGCGTAAACTAAACTCGCACAGCATGACAGAACAAATTCAAAAAGGCACTCTGTACGTGGTGGCCACGCCCATCGGCAACCTGGAGGACATCAGCTTCCGGGCCGTCCGCATTTTGAAAGAAGCCAACCTGATTGCCTGCGAAGACACGCGGCAGACGCGCAAACTGCTGGACCACTACGGCATCGAAACGCCCGCGGTCAGCTATCACGAGCACAATGAAGCTGAGCGCGCGGCGGAACTTGTCAGCAAATTGCAGGCGGGCCAGACCATCGCCCAAGTTTCCGACGCGGGGATGCCGGGAATTTCCGATCCGGGCTACCGCTTGATCAAGCTGGCGATTGAGAACGGCATTGCCGTGGTGCCGGTGCCGGGAGCATCCGCGATGATCGCCGCGCTGGTGGGCAGCGGCCTGGCTACGGATTCATTTGAGTTTCACGGGTTCCTGCCGGCCAAATCAGGACAGCGACGGACTGTGCTGGAGCGGTTCCGCGACGCGGACCATACAGTTGTCGTTTATGAGACGCCGCACCGCATACACGAAGCCGTGGAAGATATTGTCGCCACGCTGGGACCGACGCGGCCGCTGGTGATCGCCCGCGAACTCACCAAGGTACACGAAGAGTTTTTGCGTGGATCGGCGAAGGACATTCTGGAGCGGTTACAGAAAGGCGATCTCAAGGGCGAGATCACATTGTTGATCGGAAAAAGCGAAGCAGGAGCGCTGTCAGAAGGCAAGGATTTGTCCGCGCGGCTTAAGGAGATCATGCGTGAGCAAAAGATAGATGAGAAAGCCGCGCTGAAAGTTTTGGCCAAGGAAACGGGCCGGGCAAAGAGCGAGGTATATCGGGAGCTGCAACGCAAACGAAAGTGAGGTTGTGCCGCCCCTAAACCACCCCACCGCGCGAAGGGCGCGGCGGGGGCCCCGGCTACGGGGCTCGTCTTCCCTGTGCATCCTACCCAGCGCTTCCGCGCTGGGCTAACTCATTCCGCGCCTACGGCGCTGGGGCATGGTGATCACGCACCGGAATGGTGAACGCGCCATGACTCCGAACCACCACAACAAATCAAGCACGTACTCACGCCGCGCTACTCGGCCGATGTGTGGTCGTGCACAATCTTCCATCCGCCGGGCATGCGCTTGACGATCAGGGTAAACAGCCCGTGCGGAGTCTTGCCGTCGGACATGGTCAGCTGCCAGCGGCCGGTGGCGATGGCGGCTTTGCGTCCGACAATATCAATCTTCAGCTCCTGGAATTCCAGCCGTCCCATCTCTTTGCCCTGGCCCTGGTAGCGCTGCTGGTAGCGCGCCAGAGTTGGCTCCCATCCTTTGGTCACGATGTCGCCGGAGAAGAAGGTCAGGTCGGGCGAGCGCCAGTAGCCTTGCATGAAGCCCTCCAGCCGGCCGTGGTTCCAGGCTTCAACCTGGGAAACCAGCAAGTGTTTGACGCCCTCTTCCATGTCCGCGCGCAGGTCTTCGGCGTCTTCCTGAGGCTGCTGACCTTGGTTGGGCTGGGTGGCGGCCGGGTTGCGCGCGGGGTCCTGCTGGACAGGCGTTTGGACCGAGCTGCGGACAGCCAGCCCGGCAGGCGTCGCCATAAGGGCAGAGAAACAAAGGGCAAGTAACGTTGGTCGAAGCATAGCGACCATTGTATCCGTGTCGCCAAGGGGCCGTTATGACCAGTTACCGGTGCTTACTAAAGTCACGTCCCGAGTGCAAAGGTACATTGACCCAGCTATGGGGGTAGGGTATTTTCGACTCACCTTAGGCCGTCTTCCCAAAAAGCAGCAAGAACAGACAGCCGAACAAGCAGTTAAAGACGTTGTGTTTATCCCCAAAACTGTTGGGCGCCACTTGAGTCGGAAACGAAAATGCCCTCAATGTCTCTAGAAACGGTCGGTAGATACGAAATCATCGGCGAGCTCGGCCGGGGCGCCATGGGTGTGGTTTACAAAGCAAAAGACCCCACCATTGGCCGCACGGTAGCGCTCAAGACGATGCGGCTCGACGTCCATGGACTGGACGCCGCGGAGATGGTGCGCCGGTTTCAGAACGAAGCCCGCGCCGCCGGGGTGCTGAGCCATTCCAACATCGTCACCATCTACGACGCCGGCCAGCACGACGGAATTTTCTACATTGCCATGGAGTTCATCCAGGGCACCACGCTGCACGAGCTGATCGCGGAAAAACACATCCTCACTACGGAAGAGGTCATCCAGTACTCGAGGCAGATCTGCCGGGGCCTGGACTACGCGCACTCGCACGGAATTGTTCATCGTGACGTGAAGCCGGCCAACATCATGATCACCGGCAACGGCACGGTGAAGATCATGGATTTCGGCATCGCCAAAGCCGGCGGCAGCATGACTTCCACCGGACAGGTGCTGGGCACGCCGAATTACATGGCCCCGGAACAGGTGAAAGGCCGTCCGCTGGACGGACGCTCTGATCTGTTCAGCTTTGGCGTGATCCTCTACGAAATGCTCACCGGCGAAAAGCCGTTCGTGGGGCAGAACGTTACGACCATCATCTACAAGATTGTGAATGAAAACCCGATCGCGCCACGCGATCTTGATGTGACCGTCCATCCGGGGCTGAGCGCGATTGTGGTGAAAGCGCTGGCCAAGCTGCCGGAAGACCGGTACCAATCGGGCGCGGAACTGGTCCGCGACCTGGAGAACTACAAGAACCTGGAGTCCATCACGACCGTTTCGTCGAGAAAAGTTGCCGAGGCCGCCCCGATGCACGCCACTTCATCTTCGTCGGCGGCTTCACCGGCCGTGGTAACTTCGGCTCTGGACAAGACGGCCGTGCTGCCGCTCAAAGTAGCAGCCGGGAACGCGGTGCGGGCGCCGCAGCCGGCGGTGGCCAAGGCGAAAACGCCGATACTGATGCGCCGCAAAATCGCCGTGGCGCCACGGGTGACCAAGAAAATGCTGGCCACAGCGGTTGGGCTGGTGCTGCTGCTGGGCTCAACCCTGGGGGCGTTCGCGTACTACCGTACGCATGCCCGGATGCAGCAAATTGAGTCCGTGGTGAAAGCCGCGGAACCACAGCCGCAGAGCCCGTCGCAGACCGATCAGCCGTCTTTGTCTTTGCAGCCGGCGTCAGGAACGAACACGGCCACGGGCGCAAAGAGCGGTAACTCAGGCATCGCCCGCGATACCACGGTGAAGTACGTGCGAGCGGTGGCAACGTCGCCGGCCAAGACGCAGAAGCCGGCGATTTCTCCGAACCAAGTTTTCACGCAGCAGAGCGAATTGAGATTTGTCTCCAAGCCGGACGGCGCGAAAGTTGAAGTGGACGGGTGGAGCGAGCCCTCATGGGTAACGCCGTTCACGGCGTCACACCTGGCCGCGGGGCTGCATACCGTGGTGTTCACCAAGGCAGGGTTCATCTCGCAGACGCGCACGGTGGAATCGGCGGCAGGCAAGAGCCTGGACGTGGCCGCCGACCTGAATCCCGCGGTCTCCACGATTGTGGTCACCAGCAACCCGCAGGGAGCAAACGTCTGGCTGGACGGCCGCGATTCCGGCATGACCACGCCAGCGCAGTTGACGGTGGAAAAAGGCGTCCACCGGGTGAGCGTGCGCAAGGCCGGGTTCAAAGAGACTTTCACGGAAGGCACGCTGGCGGAAGGGCAGACCATGAGCTTTTCACCGGTGCTGCTCAGCGTGAACCAGCACACGGATGACGGGCCCGGCAACAATCTGCTGCGGCGCATGCTGGGCGCGGACACCGTACCCGACGGCAAAGGGTTGGTGCACGTGCGCACCAGTCCCGCAGGGGCCACCATCATCGTGGACGGAAAGACGGCCGGCAAGAAGACCAACGCGCGCTGGCCCGCCGATCCCGGCGTGTACAGCATTGTTCTGCAAATGGATGGATACAAGAGCGTGCACCGCAACATCCGCGTGCAGCAGGGCAAGATCGCCAACCTGGACGAGATCCTGGAAAAGCAGTAAACATCCATGGCCCGCCTCATCATTTCTTCTCCCGACGGCAAGAAGGGGATCCTGGAGCTGGGCAAGCCAGTGGTCACCGTTGGCCGCGGCAACGCCAATGACCTGGTGCTCAACGATGCCAGCGTCAGCCGCCTGCATGCGGTCATCAAACAGCATGACAACCGCGCTTTCATCGCCGACCGCGGCAGCACCAACGGCGTTTTCCTCCAGGGAGTGAAAATTGAGCGGGAAAGCGAGCTGAAAAACGGCGACGTGATCCAGGTGGGCCGCTATCAGCTGCAACTGGAGAACATCGACGAAAAAGGGATCCAAGTCCGCCGGGCCGAGTGGCCGTCAACCTTCAACCAGATTATTCGCCGCTGGACAGATCCCGGATCCCTGCCGCCGGGCGTGCAAGTCTCAGACACCGCGGTGGCCGATCTGGCGCAGCGCGTCAAGAAGCTGGAACGCGAGAACTACCTGCTGACCGTGCTTTACGAGGCGGGTAAGGCGCTGAACGGCAAGCTCTCCGTGGAGGACATCAGCGAGCAGCTGGTTGGGCTGGCTTCCATGATTGAAGGCGTGGAGCGCGGTTTCGTGATGCTGTTCGATGAATCGGGCAACGTACTGCGGCAGAGCGAAGTGCTTTACCGGCATCCGGTGAGTTCGGCGAAGCAGCCGCAGATCATCCTGAGCCAGAGCGTGCTGGAGCTGATCCGCAAAGAGCAGCAGCCGATTTTGATTGACGACGCCGGCGCCGACGCGCGGTTCAGCGGCAGTGAGAGCTTGATCCTTTCCGGGCTGCGTTCCGCCATGTGCGCGCCGTTGCTGGGCACCAACCGGATGTTCGGCGTGCTGTACGTGGACAACATGGAGAAAGCCTCCGCCTTTACCCAGGAAGAACTCAACGTGTTTGCGCTGCTGGCGGCGCAGGCCGGCGCGGCCATTGACAACGCCATGGCCCACGAAAAGCTCGCCCGCAACAGCGTGCAACGCGCCGCGCTGGAACGGTTTCTGTCTCCGGAAGTGGCGGAGATGGTGGCCGCCAATCCGGAAGCGAGACTGGGCGGCGTGAACCAGCAGGTGACCGTCATGTTCGCCGATATCCGCGGCTTTACCTCCATGAGCGAACTGATGGAGCCGGGCCGCGTGGTGGAAATCCTGAACGAATATTTCACGCGCGTCTCTGACGTGATCCTGGACTGCGGCGGGATGATTGACAAATACATCGGCGACGCGGTGATGGCGGTGTTCGGCGCGCCTATCTCCAAGGGCCAGGACGCGCAGAACGCGGTGCACGCAGCCATCCAGATCCAGCGGCTGTTGATCGAGCTGAATCGCGACGCCGCCCTGCGCCATTGGCCGGAGCTGCGGGTGGGCATCGGCATCAACACGGGAATCGTGACGGCGGGCAACATTGGTTCGCCGCGCCGGCTGGACTACACCGTGGTGGGCGACACGGTGAACACGGCATCGCGCTTGATGGCCAGCGCGGCCGGCCAGCAGATCCTGATCTCGCATGCCACGGCGGTGGAGCTGGACGGAAAGTTTGACTTGGCGGAACTGCCGACGCTGTGCCTGAAAGGCCGCATCGAGCCGGTGCACATTTTCAGCGTGGGCTGGGAAGAAGGCCCGCGTTCCAAGAGCAAGAAAAAGCGCCTCACCGGAGGCGCTTTGAATTCGAAAAGGACGGGATCCAGAAGAGTTTCTACTTAATCTTCCTGGATCGAGTGTCTTTCTCCAGGTTCATGGTTAAAGCTAGTCTCCACTCTTGGCTGGCTTGTAGCCGGCTTTCTGGGCGTCCGCTTCACTCATGAATTTGCCCTGTTTGGTTTTTCCATACCAGCGGCCACTCTTGTGATAAACGCCGCTATCGGTGTTGACCCACACCATGCCGGGCTGCGGAGGAGTCTGGGCCTGGGTGGTCTCAGCGCCTTTCTTGGACTCGGCGGCCTTTTTGGCAGTTCCGCCAGTGGCGGGCTGGCCGCCAGCAGGCGAAGTGGGGGCCGCGGCGGGAGCCGGTGTCGATGACTTGCCAGCTGCTGCTCCACCAGTGGGAGCGGCGGCAGGGGTCTCTGCGCCTTTCTTCTTTTTTCTGCTGCTTTCTTTAGGTGACTCATCAGCAGCGGCCCCGGACTTGGCGGCCGACTTGGTTTCAGTGCTCTCAGCACCCTTTTTCTTCTTGGATTTCGACTTGGATTCCTTCTGGTCAGCCGCGGCGCTCTCGTCGGCGCCTTTTTTCTTTTTGCTCTTCGACTTGGACTTGGCGTCGTCGCTGGCAGTGGCGTCTTCGCCCTTCTTCTTGGATTTTGACTTCTTGGGCTCCTTCTTTTCAGAGGCAGAGTCGTCGGCGCCCTTCTTCTTTTTCTTCTTGGCCTTGCTGTCATCTTTCTTTTCATCCTGCGCGCTGGATGAAACGTTGGCGAGCACCGGCGCCACCATCAGCCCCAGCACCAGGCAAAGAGCGGTGAGCCACACCAGATATCTTGCTGTCCTCATAATTGTCTCCTTTGGTTTCGTCCAGATTCTTCTGCTTTGCTCAATCTTTGTTCCTAGTCGGGCTCTCTTACGGCATATCACCAAAGCTGGAATGCAATTCGTGACACAGATCATGGAGTACGGATCACAAAGGTTCGAGTCCCCCGCAGACCAGACGGATAGAATGCCAAGGATGATACTAGAGGGGCCTCATCGGGGCAATGCGATGGACGAGGGCGCACCAGGGGCGCTTGGAGCGCCCCAAAGAGGCAAGTCAGAGAGAAATTATCAGGCGGGTTTGCGGCCGGTTTCGGTTTTGGTTTCCCAGGCGCGCTGCGGGCGCTGTGCTTCAGGCAGATCGCGGTCCTTCACCCGGTCATAGACGTAGCTTTCGCTCACCGTGCCCAGTGATTCGTTATACAAACTGGTCCCGCCCAGAGCTTCGCGCAGTTCCTCAGAAAATTCATGCAAGGCCTTCAGGTGGTCAGCGGTGGCCGGAACTTCAGACTTGCTGGTCTTGAGGAATTTCTGGTAGCCCTTGTCAGTCAGGCGGGAAATCTCTCCGCCGATCAGAAACCCGGGTTTGGCGAACAGGCGAACGCCATCGTCGCCCGACATTTCAATGGCGGCGGAGCAGTTCAGTTTCTTGAGGAACACGCGGTTCTTGGTGCCGGGCGCTTCCAGGATGTCAAATCCGTGGTCGCGAAGCCAGGCGACGGTTTCTTCATACGTGCGTGTTTGCGGTTGTTTTGCCATGATTCTCCCTTGCGGGGCCCGCAACCGGGTCCCGGTCTCTTGCCGCTGTCCGGCGAGATGACGGGATAATGTCGCACATTTTCCGGGCAAGCGGCAACATTACCCATGTTCCGGGGTAAATACCCTAGCCCGGATCGCGTCCGCAGCGCAGCCCTGAAATCAACCGAGAACACCCGGGAAACCCCGCCGCATAGCGATTTGAAATTCGCCGGGAAGAAGCATAGTGTTAGGCTTCCCCCTTCAAAGGAGCTTATCTATGTTCCGGCGTTGTGCCGCACCTATGAACCTGCTAGTCATGATGGCAGCGCTTACTTGCCCCGTAGTTGTCGTCAGCCAGCAGCCATCCACCGAACCGAACGCGCCGCGCGCGCGCGCCAACAACGAAGCTACCTACGCCAAGCTACGGAACATCAAGGTGGGCACAGAGACCATCCAGGTGAAGAACTTCACGCTGAAGCGCGATGCCGGGGTGTTTACCTTCAGTAGCGGGACATTTTCTTTGCTGGAACCGGTGAACGGAAAGATCACAGGAGCAGTGTTCTTCGGCGACGCCACCTTTGCCTTGAAGCCTCCCATCCGGGTGGAACAGCGGAACCTGGCCATCCTTACCAAAGGACAGCCTTTTGAAGAACAGTTTTCAACCGCGGTGTTTCGCTTTACGGATGGATCAGAAGAAGAGATCAGGAAGGCGGCAGCGCCGGGCGCGTCCCCGGCAAGCGGCGACGCCAACGGCGCGCTGGGAGACATCCAGCAGCAGCTCAAGAAAAAGCTGAAAGACAATTTGACCGCCCGCCTTCTGGAGGACGTGCTCAGTTCGCGGCCCGGCGGCAAATTCATTGCTTTCATCAAAGGCAAGAAGTACAGCGACAAGATGATTTATGACGTTGACCCGCACGGGTCAGGGTTTGTGAAACCGGAAGAAGTCAGCCTGCTGCTCTGGGACGAAAACCACGCCGGCATCTGGGCGGGCTTTCACCTGGCGCAGGAATACGCCGCGGGGACGGCGAACAGCGCGGAGCAGAACCGCACGGTCGCCGTGCAGCACCAGAAGCTGGAAGTATCCATCGCCAAGAGCGCGCAACTGACAGGCGCGGCACAAACCAGCTTCGTCGCCTTGCAGGATGGAGTCAGAGTGGTGCCGCTGCAGCTCTTCCGCACGCTGCGGGTGGATTCGGTCACAGGCAAAGACGGCGAGGCGCTCTGGTTTATCCAGGAAGACAAGAATGAAGACGCTGATTTTGCCGTGGTCCTGCCCCGCGAACTGAAGAAAGGCGAAACGTATTCGATCACCACGCGATATGGCGGCAAAGACGCCATCTCCAACGAAGGCGGCGGCAACTACTATCCCATTGCGCGCGACGACTGGTATCCCGGGCAGGGGTTTGGCAGCTACGCCACCTACGACATGACCTTTAGAGTGCCCAAGAACCTGACCATGGTCGCCACCGGAAGACTCGTCAAAAAGACGGACGAGGGTGGCGAAAGCGTTACCGAATGGACCACCGACGTTCCCCAAGCGGTGGCCGGCTTCAACTTCGGCAACTTCAAGCGCGACGAAGGCAAGCCGCTGAAGCAACCGTGGGTGCTGGAGACATTCGCCAACCCGAATCCACCCGACATCGTCGCCGGCATCCAACACATGAGCGATCTTCCCAGCATGGACAGCCACATGCCAGCCGGCGCGCTGGGAACCATGAGCACCGTAAGCCTGATGAAGAAAGCCATGGCCGAAGCGCAGCTCTCGGTGGAGATTTACACCGACTTCTTCGGCGAAGCTCCGTACAAGCGCCTGGCCATGACCCAGCAAACAGCAATTGGCTATGGCCAGTCCTGGCCGGGCCTGGTGTATCTGCCCATTACTTACTTTTTCGATTCCACGGTGCGCCATCAACTGGGCATGGACGACCCGCACGCCTATTTCAAGGTGGTGGGACCGCATGAGATCGCGCACCAGTGGTGGGGGCACCTGGTGGGGTTCAATTCCTACCGCGATCAGTGGATGAGCGAAGGCTTTTCTGACATGTCTGCATCGCTGTTCCTGCAATACGTCTACTCCCAGAAGAACCTGGATGAGTACCACAAGTTTTGGGCAGACCAGCGCCTGCTTCTCCTGCAGAAGAACAAAGAGGGCAGACGGCCGATTGACGTGGGACCGCTGACTTTAGGCTACCGGCTGAGCACAGCGAAGTCGGGCTTCGACATTACGCGGCGACTGATCTATCCCAAAGGCGCGTACGTTCTCCAGATGGTGCGCTTCATGATGACGGACAGCCGCGGCGGCGACCCCGACGTCCACTTCAAAGAACTGCTGCACGACTTCACCAAGACCTACGCCAACCGCATCGCCAGCACGGAAGACTTCAAGGCCATGCTGGAAAAGCATATGACGCCGGAAATGGACGTGGATAAGAACCACAAGATGGACTGGTTCTTTGATCAGTACGTGTACGGAACGGAGTATCCGTCGTACAAGTTTGAGCACTCCTTTTCCAATGACGCTGAAGGCAACGTGGTGCTGAACTTCAAGCTGACGCAAGCCGACGTTAGCAAAGATTTTGTCATGCTGGTGCCGATCTACGTGGAGCTGGCGAATGGCAGAGTCGCCCGGCTGGGTTCCGCGCAGATGTCCGGCAGCAACACGATTGAGCAGCATGCGCCAATCAAGGGGCTGAAGGAGAAGCCCAAGCGGGCGATGATCGCCTACTACGATGACGTGCTGGGGAACATCGAGAACAAGTAGGGAGAATCAAAAGACCGGCGCCTATATTCTCCCCCGAGATTTTCAGCGCCGGCTTTTTGACAAGTCCCTCCGCGGAACCGCGGAAGGACCCGAGGCCGCTCATCATGGTTCGGCCAACTTGTTCGCGAAGGAGAGGGGGCTGCTGCGCGAATGTTTTCTAGTGCTATCCAAGATGCCGTGCGGCTGTTAGCTGAGTCAACAACAAACGCCAGAGCAATATTTACTGATTCGATAACCAACAAGATCGCGCAGAGCGGCGAAGTCTGATGTATACTGTGCCCGCATAAGCATAAACATCTATTGTGCGGGGCTTATTAATTTTCATATCCTCCGCAACAATGCTGTGGGGGCGGCTAAGGAACGTTAGGGTACTGCTTTGATTTGCTAAAGACATTCTTACCTTGACCAGCAGCAGCTCCCGGTCGGGAGGGTCCTTATGGACCTGTTCATTATTCGTCTTGTTTTCATCGGCGTCATCGCTGTCATCTGTTACAACCTTCAGCCCTTCGGCCTGGCCAGGTTCTCTCCCTGGTTTGCGGCCGCCGCCGGCGCGGCGATTGGGTTTGTGGTGGTGGCCTTTGAGGTCCGGCTGCGGGTGGTCAGCTTAAAGCGGCTGATCGGCGCGGTGATCGGAAGCATCTGCGGCATCCTGGGCGCCTACCTTTTCAGCGTGGTCATCCGCAACAGCATTACCCATCCTGAGACCCAACGATTTCTCCAGCTCATGGTCATGCTGCTGATGGCCTACGTGGGCCTGGTGGTGGGCGCGAACAAAGGCGACCTGCTCAACCTGGCCGCGCTGGGCGGCATCTTCGGCTCGGAAAAGCAAGGACGCAAGAGCTTTAAGATCCTGGACACCAGCGTGATCATTGACGGCCGCATTGCGGACATCGCCGATACCGGGTTTCTGGACGGCATCCTGGTGATCCCGCAGTTTGTTCTGCGCGAGCTGCAACTGGTGGCCGACTCCGCCGACTCTCTCAAGCGGAACCGCGGACGTCGCGGGCTGGACGTGCTGCAGCGGCTGCAGAAGATTGTCACGGTGAACGTGCAGATTGTGGAAGACGATTTTCCCACCATCCGTGAAGTTGATTTGAAGTTGATAGAACTGGCCAAGGCTTATGAGGCCAAGATCGTCACCAACGACTTCAACCTCAACAAGGTGGCGCAACTGCAAGGCGTGGAAGTGCTCAACATCAACGAGCTGGCCAACGCGCTGAAGCCGATCGTCCTGCCGGGCGAGACCATGAAGGTGTTCATCCTGAAAGAAGGCAAAGAGTACAACCAAGGCGTGGCTTACCTGGACGACGGCACCATGGTGGTGGTGGACAACGCGCGCAAGCTGATCGGGAAGAATGTGGATATCGCCGTAACATCCGTCCTGCAAACGACCGCGGGCAAGATGATTTTTGGGAAGTTTGATGAGCGCTCACGGCCCAGCGAGCGGTTGGAACCGAAGTTGGACACGGTGAAATCCGAACTGCGCAAAGCCCAGCCCATTGTGGTGGAGTCAGCCCCGCACAGTCCCACGGAGTAAGCACAAGACGCCGCCAGTCGCCATGCGCCATGCGCGGGTTACGGCGCGGCGTTGCTTGCTTAGACCCCATTTGCTTAGCCCTTTCGTGCATGGGCCTGTCCTGATTTGATCTTTCTGCAAGGTTATTTCCAGCTTAAAATGACAAGTATCCGCAGGCCAACGAGTCCAGGCCGCGCGAAATTCTGCTCGCGGAGCCGCCGGGGGCCGGCTCCATGAACAAAGAACAAAGCCGAATAACATGCCAGCATCTTTTCATCTGCGAGTGACCATCGCCATCCTGTTGATTGCAGGCGTGGCGATCTTCGCAGGGGCTCAGGCGGCGCCGCCGCAGGACGCAGTCAGCCAGATCCACGTCACGGTGAGCGATCCTACCGGGCAGCCGCTCTCCGGCGTAGCGATTGTGGTCCAGCAAAACGGCAAGACAGTGGCCCAGGCGAAGACGTCAGCCAGCGGCAGCGCCACTTTCACCGGGCTTGCTCCGGGGAACTACAAAGTGGTGGTTGAAAAACAAGGTTTCTATGCCGCCACCGTGGAGAAGCTGGAGGCAGTTGCCGGCCAGACCTCGCCGGTGGACGTTCGTTTGCAGCCGAAAAAAGAGTTTCACGAAGAAGTTGAGGTAAGGAGCCAGCCTTCGATCATTGATCCGGAAGAGAGCGCGGGATCGCAGACGTTGAGCATGGAAAACATTGCCACCATCCCTTATCCTTCGACGCGCGACTACCGCAACATTCTGCCGTTTGTCCCCGGGGTGATCGTGGACCGCGGCGGCCAGCCGCACGTGGCCGGCTCGGCGACGCAGTCAGTACAAGACTACATGGATGGATTTGAGGTGGGGCAGCCGGCGAGCGGAGCGCTTGCTTTGCGGGTCAGTCCCGACGCGTTGCGGCGCCTGGACGTCCGCAACACGCGATATTCAGCGCAATATGGCAAGGGCTCCGGCGGACTGCTGGACCTGGAAGCCCAGGACGGCGACAACCGGCTGCGCTACAACGCCACCGATTTCATCCCGACGTTCCAATTGGTCAAGGGAATCAACTTCAACAACTGGACGCCGCGGGCCTACATTTCCGGCCCGGTGGTCCGGGACAAAGTGTGGTTCGACATTTCCCATGAGGGCGAAAACGACCTCACCATCGTGAAAGAACTGCCCGACGGCGCGGACAGCACCACGCTGTGGCGCACGGCCGACATGGCGCGCCTGCGCATGAGCCTGTCTTCGGCTAATGTGCTGACTGCTACCGCCGTAATGAACATCGCGGACGCTACGCACGCGGGGATTTCGCCGTTTGATCCGGTGTCAGTGTCGCTGAACCAGCACTCCACGCTGGGGCTGGTGACGCTGAAGGACCAAATCACGCTGACGCCAGGCACGCTGCTGGAATTCGGGACGGCGTTCCACTGGACCAAAAGCTCCAACTTGCCGCTGGGGAACGATCCTTACCTGCTGACCTTCACCGGGCGGCAAGGAAACTATTTTGTCAGGACGGTCAACGATTCCAACCGGACGCAGGCATTCTCCAACCTGTATCTGAAGCCGTGGAAGCACCTGGGCGCGCATCAGATCACCATGGGCGGACGCGTGGACCGGGTGATCTATCGCGCGGCCATCACGCGCAGCGAGGTGCTGGCGCTGGACGGCAGCGGCAACATTCTACGCACACTGATCTTTGCCAACGCTCAGCCGTTCAACTTGAGCACGATGGAATCGAGCGGGTTTATTCAAGACCGCTGGTCGGTCAAGCAGCGGCTGGTGGTGGAGACCGGCGCGCGCTGGGACCGCGACAGCTTTGTGCATCGCGACGTGTTTTCGCCGCGGGTGGCCGGCTCGCTGCTGCTGGACAAATCCACGGAGACCAAGCTGACGGCGGGCGCGGGCATCTACTACGACCGCACCAACCTCAATACTTATTCCGTATCGCTGCAAGGCGGACGCTCCGATACCTTCTTCCTGCCTACGGGCACGCTGTTTCTGCCGGCAACGTTTTCGGCCGATCCCCGGCAGTTGACGCTGCCGCGGTTCGTGAACTGGAGCGCCGGAGCGGAACGCCGGCTACCGGGCAAGGTTTACACGCGGGTGGAGTACATCCGCCGGCATGGGGTGAACGGCTGGGCCTACGAGCTGCAGCCCGACGGAAACTACCTGCTGCAGACCAAGCGCCAGGACCACTATGACGCGGCGCAGATCACGGTGCGCAAAGAGTTCAAGCGAGGCTATCCATTCCTGGTTTCCTACACGCGCTCCAAAGTCCGCTCCAATGAAACCGTGGACTTCACCGTGGACAACACCACCAGCGGCAATCAGGTGGGCGGAGTGCTGCCGTGGGATTCACCCAACCAGATTGTTTCCTGGGGGTCAACGCCGCTGCCGTGGAAGCTGAAGAAATTTGATTTCGCGTACTCCGTGCTGTGGCGCACGGGATTTCCGTTCGTCACCACGGACGAGTTCGCCCGCTTAGTTTCCGGACCAGGACAGTTCCGCTTCCCCAGCTTCTTTTCCCTGAACCCGGCGATTGAGCGCAAGTTCGGTTTCAAAGGCAATCTCTGGGCGGCGCGGATTGGCATAGACAACATCACGGACAGCCAGAACCCAACGTTCGTGGACAACAACGTAAACTCGCCGACCTTCCTGGTGTTCGGCGGGTTCAGCCGCCGGACACTCAACGGACGCATAAGGTGGCTGGGGAAGAAACCGAACTAGCGCAAAAACCTTACCGCTGATGAGGCTGATAACACTGATCTGCGCAGATTTTTAGGAGCAGTTTGGGCGAGATGTGCCAACTTTGCACACCGAGCAATCAAGGGCGTCGCTCAAGAATAACAAGTTGCGTTACAAGCAATTAAGCCGGCCGGTATTCAGGCTCCGGAGTGGCCGCGAGCAGTGTACGCGTATAGTCATGCGTAGGCCGTTCGGTGATTTGCTCCACCGGGCCGATCTCCACAATTTCTCCCGCGCGCATCACGGCGATGCGGTCACTCAAATAACGGACCACGGGCATGGAGTGGGAGATAAACAGATAGGTGAGCCCGAAGGCGCGCTGCAGGTCTTTGAGCAGGTTCACGATCTGCGCACCCACGCTGACGTCAAGCGCGGACACCGGTTCGTCACAGATCACGAGCTTGGGACGCAGGATGAGAGCGCGCGCGATGCCGATGCGCTGGCGCTGTCCCCCGGAAAATTCGTGGGGATAGCGGCGCAGGGCGGTTTCGTCGAGGCCCACGGCGTGCATCATCTCCTTGGCGGCGGCGTGGAGTTGGGGACGGGAAAGAGTTCCGCCGCTGGCTTGGCTCGCGGGAAGCTGCGCGGAGCTTGCGGGAAGCGGCGTTCGCGAGTGAATTGCCAGCGGCTCGGTGATGATTTCTTCAATCCTCATGCGGGGATTGAGGGAGGCGAAGGGGTCCTGAAAGATGATCTGCATGTCGCGACGAAGGCGGCGCAGCTCGGCCCCCGATGCCGCCAGGACATCGCGATCATGGAAGCGCACCGTGCCGGACGTAGGCTCGATCAAGCGGAGGGCCATCCGCCCCAGCGTGCTTTTGCCGCATCCTGATTCGCCGACGAGGCCGAGCGTTTCCCCGGCGTAGACATCCAGCGACACGCCGTTCACGGCGCGGACGCCTTGCGAGTTGCTTGGGCCGAAGACACCAGCGTCCGCGGGGTAGACCTTGACCAGGTTGCGCAGCTCCAGCAGGGCCATGGCATGAATATAAATCAGACAGCTCACAGCCCAGCGTAAACTCGCACAGCCGAGGGCGGCTGTGCCACACGGTTCATATCCACTCAACCCACTACCTATATATTGCTTGCCCGGCTTACAGCAGGGGAGTAGTCTTAGCTATACCCCCTTTTTGAAAACTATAAATCGGAGGTGACTCGCCCCATGCAGAGAGTCGCTAAGCTAGTAGTCTTTTGCCTAGTGTGTGTAAGCTTCACTTTGGCACAATCCACTCCACAAAGCCAGCCACAAGCCAGCCCATCGGCTAGGCCGCAGGCCGCACCTGACAATGACAAGCCGGCTCCAGATGCGGCAGCCAAACCGCAGGGCGATGCCCAGGACAAACCTCTCGTCACCGAACCGGGTGCCCCTTCAGACAAGCCGGTGGTCACCAAGAAGATTCCGCCGGGGTCCAAGGTCTACGTGGCACCCATGGGAGGATTTGAAAACTACGTGATCGCGGGGATCGTCAAGAAAAAGGTGCCCGTGGTGGTGGTGGCGGCCCGCGACAAAGCCGAGTATGAGATCAAGGGATCGGCAGAGACGGAAAAAGCCGGATGGGCCAAGATGCTCTTTATGGGCTCGCAACAAACCAACGAGCAGGCCAGCATCAACGTGTTTGAAATCAAAACCGGCAACGTGGTGTTTGCCTATTCGGTCAACAAGCTCAATTCCTACAAAGGAAAGCAAAGCGCCGGCGAAGCGATTGGCAAGCACCTGGGCAATGAAGGTGTTGGAAAGGACTGTAAGGAGAACCCATGCGAAAACTAACGATTCTACTGCTGACGTTGGCGCTGGCGTTGCCTATGGCCGTCCTGGCCCAGGACGCGAGCAGCCAAAAAGCCGACGCGCAGAAGGCAGACGAGAAAAAGACGGAAACCAAGCAGTCGGGCGACCAGAAATCGGACGACAAGAAGACGGACGATCAGAAGGCGGAAGACCAAAAATCGGGCAAGAAGATTCCAGCCAACTCCAAGGTCTACCTGGCCCCCATGAACGGCTTTGAAGTGGAGTTGAAGACGGCCATCGAAAAGAAGAAAGTGCCGGTGGTTCTGGTGACCGAGCGCGACCAAGCCGACTACGAAATCAACGGGACTTCTGACACGCAGAAGGCCAGTACGGCGAAAAAAATCATCATGAAGGATTGGCACTCGAACGAGCAGGCCAGCATTACGGTGAACGACGTCAAGAGCGGCGAAGTAGTGTTTGCCTACTCGGTGAACAAGCAGAGTTCCGCCCACGGAAAGCGCAGCACCGCAGAAGCCTGCGCCAAGCATTTGAAGGAAGAGATGGAGGACAAGTAAAAACCTGGCTGTCTGTTCCGGGCCGCCGGTGACAAATTCGCGGCGCAGCAGGCTGGGGTCTTTATGCCGCTGCGCCGACGCGATTCGTTGAATGCCGTTGGGCGATTCGGGTGGAGGTTCGCGGGAGGCGTGTTCTTGCCGCATACCACCGCGCTCGCCAGACCCCGCGTTTCAGCGGCATGGACGTCAAAGCGACACGCCGTTGGCGGCGTGGACGCCATATCCATCCCCGGCCCTGGCCCACGACGCCCGGCATTAGCGGGATGGATTTTGGGCAAAAAGGGGAAAGATGCGTTCTTACGTTCTTTGACAACTAGATATTCTTTCGCATCGCGTGTATCCGATGAACACGGGTCGCAGCGCAATCCCAAACTCTGAAGCGTGAGTGAGGCGGCCCGAAAGAGACCAAGATATTTGGAGGCAATGTGGATTTCAGAAGGAAAACGGTAGTAAGACTTGCTGGTCTGGTCGCTGTGTTTGGGTGTCTCAGCGGAGCAGGGGTCGGGCAAAAAGACAAGCCGAATCCTGATGCGATCCGCGATGTGGTGGCGCAGAGTTCCAAGAGCCGGGGTTTTTGCAGACCTGGCGGCGAAATCGCAGACGTAGTAAACCTAAGGTTAGGAAAAGAACTCGAGACAAGGTCTCAGCTTTATGAAAACTTCCTGAAGAAGGAATTCAACAGAGTCTTTGGAGACGCGGGACCCGACCCTCAAGCGGCCTATATCTTTCACGTAGTTGAGTGGAAGATGAAGGAAAAGTCAACGGAAAAAACAGCGCAAGCGAAGGTCACAAAGGGGGCAGATCAAGACAAGCAGCCAATTCTTGTCTCGAGCGATTGGATTGTGTACGTCGCTGCGGGCAGTGCTAGGCTCAAGCGGAGCGGGTTTAAGGGCAATGGCGATCCACTGATCTATGGGAAAAAGCGCGCCGTAGTGGTGGGTATTGATTTCATTGATGAAGCTATCGAAATAGATCTAGATCCCCCTACGTACACAATGAAAGACGAAGAAGCGGTTAAGCTCGAAGAAAGAATCAGGAGTATCTACACCACGATTTCGACTCAGGGGGTTCCGGAGAATCAGCAGGATCTTGGCCAGCTTATTTCGGCGCTTGTTGGTGTTGGAAAGCAAAGCCCAGTTGGTGGTGCGCCACCGCTCCCCGCTCTCCCCGAGGCCAACAAACCACTCAAACTGAGCTGTTATTTAGTTGCTGCGACTGCTCATATACAAGAGGGAACCAAGAAGCTGCCCTTCGATCTGAAAGTGACCGCAGCTACGGTTCGCCCCGCCCCCGACTCGAAAGCGGCACCGAGCCTCTCTCCAACTCCTACACCGACTCCATGCCCCGCCGCGTGTTGCTGCTCAACTCCCACTCCGAAAGCTCCTGAGAAAGAGACTACTGTACCGCAGAACTTGTCCCCAGGAATCGTCGGCTGTTCGGGTGATGGCAACAGTCCGCCCTGTGCAGTAACTCGGACATTTACCAGCGACGACCGGGAATGGTGGGATGTGAGCATTGGAGTGACCACGCCGGGGATCCGCGAGAACCAGTTTTCGATCAACAACAATGCCTTGCTGAAGGGGGCTACACGGCACACCGATCTTTACGGCCTTTTCGATGTCTTTCCCGCGGCGGCGAAGCTGTCCAAGGAGTCCTGGTTCCCCCACTTCAACGTAGGCATCCCGGTAAGCAGCAAGAGCCTGTACCGGCCCTACTTCGGCATGGCGGAAAATCTTACCGGTTGGACGCACCTGCAGAAGAACCTGAATTTGCCTGTGGGACTTA
Source organism: Terriglobia bacterium (assembly GCA_020072815.1). Taxonomy (NCBI): domain Bacteria; kingdom Pseudomonadati; phylum Acidobacteriota; class Terriglobia; species Terriglobia bacterium. The sequence goes on from JAIQGE010000001.1 coordinate 766,307, forward strand.
ACCTTTTCGGCGGCGTGATTTGGTTGAAGACCCCGGTCGTGACGGGCAACCCCACCACAACGGCCCAACTCACCGCGGCCACATCCACCAAACGCGTCTGGAAGGGCGTCTTCGGAATCGAAGTTCCTGTCGGCTCCATCGCCAGCAAAATCGGAAAGAGTGGCGGCAGCAAGAACAGCAGCGGAAGCGGCAAGGGCGGAGGCGGCTCAGGGCAATAGCTGCTGTTAGACAAGAGCCTTTGAGTAATTCTGGCAGTGCTTTTTCGATGGCGCTCCACTCCGTTGCGCGCCGGCCTGCGGCGCGCGGAAGGGATTCTTTCTCTCTCGACCCGGCACTTATTCCTCAGCTCGCAAGCTCGCCTCGGAACTGTGCCGGGCTACTACCAGCCGTCCCGCAGGGCGGGACTGGGGCGACGGAACCCTTGGGAGTAAGGCAGGCCACAAAGCCAAATGCGGATCAAATCTTGATTGAGCTCACCTGAACCCCGCCATGCTGGCTTACCTCCGGGAATCCACGGAAGGTCCTTTAGCTTATGCCAAAACCACAATATGTTGGGATGATCTAAGGTCGTCGTCCCAAGATGTTGGATTGGGGTCGTTCAAGGCGAACAGTTGGCGTATTTTGGTTGCTTTTGTACCTACTGTTATGCTATAGTAAGCCATTTATTGACAATAGCTTATGGATATCTAGGAGCGTAAGGCGGGCCAGCCGGGGGCTGCTGTGCTTCACGGCTTTCGATTGGGATACATTGCGTAAGTCCTTTAGATCTTGGGATGGAGGCCAGGGGGTAGGTAGGGCTCCCTCGACTCCCCTTCGGCAAGCCTCAGGGTCGCTCAGGATTTCGCCTGCGGGCTCAGACGCCCGCAAGACGGCTCAACTTTAGATATTGGGATGGACAGGGAGGGGTAGGGGATCGCCGGGATCGCGCGAAATCGCAGCGACATCGCCGACATCGGGAAGTCCCGATTTTGAATTGGCGGAGAGAGCGACCGCAAGAGTCATCGGCCTGTTACGTTCTTACAGCGTCACTCGGGTTAAGGTTCGGACGCGGCCCATATGTGAGGGTGGCGGAGGAGTATAGGGTAGAGTTTCGAGGCAGGAAGCGCATATTCAGCATGTTAGAATCCAGTTAATCTAGTGCACGTAAATTTTGGCCGAGACACATCGCTTTGACTGAACTGGCACCTTCCATATTGTCCGCGGATTTTGCCCGCCTGGCCGACCACGTTCAAGCCGTGGCCGCCGGCGGAGCCACGCTGTTGCACGTGGACGTGATGGACGGGCATTTTGTGCCCAACCTGACGATTGGCCCTCCGGTGGTGGCCAGCCTGCGGAAGGTGACCAACCTTGCCCTGGACGTGCACCTGATGATTGAGAACGCGGACCAGTTCATACCCGCATTTGTGGACGCCGGGGCGGACTGGATTTCCGTCCACCAGGAAGCTTGTGTTCATCTGCACCGCACGCTGGAGATGATTCGCGGACGCAACCTGAACGCCGGCGTGGTGATCAATCCGTCAACGCCGGTGCACACCCTGGAAGATGTGCTGGACATGGTGGACCACGTGCTCATCATGTCGGTGAATCCGGGATTCGGCGGACAGAAATTTATTCCTATGACGCTAGACAAAGTCCGCAAGCTGGTGGCGATACGGGCGGAGCGCCGCCTGAATTTCCGCATTGAGATTGACGGCGGCATCAACACCGACAATATCGCGGACGCGGTGCGCGCCGGAGTGGAAGTCCTGGTGGCCGGCAACGGCGTCTTCGCCAACGGCGACCCGGCGGCCAACGTGCGTCGCCTGCTCAAGCTGGCAACGGAAGCCACGCTGCAAAGAGTCTGAAAAACTGAGGTTGTAAAAAATGCTACGAAAAATCCTTATTTCCGCCGCATTGGCCTGCGCACTTCTGGCAGCCAGCGGCTGCGGCCATCATAAAGTGCAGAACCCCCTGGCCAACGTTGATTCCAAGCAGCCGGACAAAGGCCTTTTTGACCGCGCCATGGAATCCATGAGAAAGGGCCATTTCCAGGAAGCGCGCACGCTGCTGGAAACGCTGATCAATACCTATCCGGATTCAGAGTACATTGCCCGCGCCAAGCTGGCGATCGGCGACGCCTGGTACACGGAAGGCGGCACGGCGGCATCGCAGCAGGCGGAAATGGAATACAAAGACTTCCAGACGTTCTTCCCCAACCTGCCGGAAGCGTCAGAAGCGCAGTTGAAGGTGGCCAACATCCATTACCGGCAGATGGAAAAGCCGGACCGCGATTTTGCCCAGGCGGCGCGCGCGGCGGAAGAATACAAGCTGCTGATCTCGCAATATCCGGAGAGCCCGCTGGTGCCGCAAGCCAAACAACGTTTGCGGGAAGTACAGGAAGTGCTGGCAGAACGTCAGTTCCGCATCGCCCACTTCTATTTCCTGCGGGTCAACCTGGCGGCGTCGCAGGCCCGTCTGCAGTCGCTGATTGATTCTTACCCGCTGTACAGCGGCGTGGATGAAGCGCTTTACGAACTGGGGTTGGCCTATGAAAGAGAAGCCGCAACCATGCGGAAGCAGGACAAACTGGACGCGGCCAAACGCGAGAAGATGACAGCGGGGTTCGAACAGCACGCGATTGACGCTTATTCCAAGATCATCACGCGCTATCCCGCCATGTCGCGCGCGGAGGATGCACGCAAGCGACTGGCCGCGATGAAGGCGCCCATCCCCCAAGCCGCGCCGGAAGCCATTGCCGCCAACAAGGCGGAACAGCAGAGCCGCAGCGATGACCGTTTTTCACAGAGAATGCTGGGGAACTTCAAGAAGCATCCCAGCGTGGCGCGGGCCAGCAAAGTGGGCGAGCCCAACATGAGCGAAGAGAAGATCGCCAGCGCTCCGGCCATGGTGCAGGCGGTGAACAATGAGATCCTGGGCATCACCCCGCAAGCCACCCCGCAGGCGGGACAGAAGATCGGGATTGACGCGGTGACCGGCGGAACCGGGACTCCGGGGGCCAATGAGCCTCCTCCGGGCAACGCGCCTCCCAAGGCCGCGCCGGCCCAGGTAAACGAACTGCAGAAGACGCCCCCCACAGACGCGAAAGCCCAGGACGCAGCCCAGCCGGGCAGCGCGCAGAGCGGAGACGCCAAGAGCGCTGATGACAAGCAGGATTCCACCAGCAAAAAGAAGAAGAAAAAGGGCTTGCGCAAACTGGTACCCTTTTAGGGATAAGGGGTTTACCCCGGAGGACTAGCACCTTTGATGGGGGTAAGAGGCATACCTGAATAGGTACTGAGGTGGTCTTCCCATTGACTTCAAAGGTAATTACCAGTAAGTTGTCCTCGTTTCCTGCTTAAAATGAAGGTATTTAGACGTGTCGCTACGAATCCTATTTGCCGATGACAGCGTAACCGCCCAGAACATGGGGAAGAAGATCCTCACGGAGGCCGGTTACGAGGTTGTGGCTGTGAGCAACGGCGCTGCCGCGGTGAAGAAAATCGCGGAGCAGAAGCCGGACATCATCATCCTGGACGTTTACATGCCGGGATATACCGGCCTGGAAGTGTGCGAGAAAGTGCGCGCGTCCGCCGCGACGGTGAAGACGCCGGTGCTGCTGACGGTGGGCAAGATGGAACCGTACAAGCCGGAGGACGCGCGTCGCGTGCGCGCCGATGGCGTGATCATCAAGCCGTTTGAAGCCAGCGATCTGCTGGCGATCATCAAAAAATTTGAAGAGCGCATCGCGGCCATGCCTCCGCCTCCGGCGCCTCCGGTGGTGCGTCCGGTGGAAGAGATAGCAGTCACCCCCGTGGAAGAGCACCACGAACACCACGAGCCGCAACCGGCGAGAAACCTGCAGCCCATGGTGGAAGTCCCCGACCATATGGCGAGTTCTTCAGCATTCAGTGACTTGCTGGGTGGCGAAGCAGCCCATGGCATGGGGCACATGGTGGCAGCTCCGCCGCCACCGCCGCCTCCTGCGGCTGCGGTCGCGACTGAGCCGGCGCCCACACCAATTCAGGAAACCGAGATTCCAGTTTCATGGCGGCCGGACGTAGAGCCGGAACCGATGATCATGGATACTCCGGCAAGAGTTATCGCGCCGCCGATGCCGCCGCCTGTCGCGAATGCCGCGCCGCTTCCAACCAGTGCGCCGATTCAGGCCACAGCCGCGGTGATCGAGCCTGCCGCCGTCGCGGCCCCAGCAGCAATTCCCGCCGCTCCGCTGCCTGCGCCGATTCAGGCCGCCGCGGTGGCTGAGCCCGCTGAGGCCGCGCCTCCAGCGCCGATTCCGACCGGCCCGGTGCTCGCGCGTCCGAAAATGATTCCGGTGTATCAGGAACCCGAAGCGCCGGCGGGCGAGCATGAAGTTGTTCCGACAGCAGCGGGGCCCATTGGTGATGTAGACATTCCTCGCGAACCGCAGCTGCAGGAAACTGCGGAAGAGATTACGCGCGAAACAGTGGCCGAAGCGCGCGAGCCGCAACTGCAGGCGAGTGCGGAAGAAATTACCCGGGAAACCGTAGCTGATGTTCGCGAACCAGCACTAGTGCCAACGCAACAAACCGCGGAGCCGACGCCGGTACTCGCGGCCGCTGCCAGCGCTCCCAGCGCGGTTTCCGCGGAAGCCCCCGCTCCAGTGGCGGAGACGGCCTCTGCACCTCGGGGTGGCATTGCCGACACTGATTTTGAAGCTCGAGTCGCCGCTGCGCTGGCAGCCTACAACCATCAGGCGCGTCCTGACGTCCTGGCATCTGCCGCGGTTGAGCCTCCGGCCCCGGTTCTGCCCGCAGCGATAGAAACAGCGCCGCAGGCTGCCCAGGCGGCGCCGCCATCGTTTGAATACAACCCGCCGGTGACAGTTCCTGAGCCTCCGCCAGCGCCCGTGGCAGCAGCAGTAGAGGCCGCTCCTGCGGCTGTGGTTGCGCCTGCCCCTGAAGCTGCGCCCGCTCCAGTAGCCCATGAAGAGCCCACGATCGAAGTACCGCCCGCCAGCGCAACCCACGATGCGGTGGTGGCGAAGCTGGAAGAGAAGCTGCCGGAAGCCGCGGCTGCGGTGGCCAGCGCCGCCGGCAGCGAACATGACAGCATTAGCGATGCGGTCAATCGCGTGATGGAACGCATGAAGGGCGACCTGGTGCAGGAGATCGTCCGGGAGTTGAAGTCGAAGAAGTAAGGATTTTTTGCAAGATCATGCAGCGAAGGGGGCGAAAGAATCGCCCCCTTCAGCTTTTTTAGAACGGCGAGAAGGGGGCCTGGGGTTTTCAATCGCGAGAAAAACGGCGCGTTTGCCCAGTTCCGCTCTGCGCCTGTAAGATCAGTGATTCAGTCATTTTTGCGCGCGCATGCCACACGAGCTCCAAAAAGCATACGATCCCAGCGCGATTGAGGTCCGCTGGGCGGAATACTGGGTCCGGGAGAAGCTGTTCTCGGCGCCGACGCCGGAGTCCGGCTCCCAGGCCCAGATCAAGCCCTTCACGCTGCTGCTGCCGCCACCGAACGTGACCGGACGCCTGCACATGGGCCACATGCTCAACCACACGGAGATGGACATCATCACCCGCTGGCGGCGCATGCTGGGCGACATGGCCAACTGGATTCCCGGTACCGATCACGCGGGAATTGCCACGCAGATGATGGTGGAAAAACAGGTGCTCGCCGAAGGCACCAGCCGGCAGAAGATGGGCCGCGAAGCCTTCATCAAGCGCGTGTGGGACTGGAAAGAGCACTATGGCGGAGCGATTCTCACCCAGATGAAGCGCCTGGGTGTCTCCGTTGACTGGAGCCGCGAGTACTTCACCATGGACGACAACCTATCGCACTGCGTGCGTGAGGTGTTCGTCCGCCTGTATGAAGAAGGTCTGATTTATCGCGGCAAATACATCGTCAATTGGTGTCCGCGCTGCATGACGGCCATTTCCGACCTGGAAGTGAAGCACGAGGACATCACCGGAAAGCTGTACCAGATTCGCTACCCGCTGGCCGATGGTGAGAATAAAGACAAAACGACGTCCATCACCGTTGCCACGACGCGTCCGGAAACCATGCTGGGCGATACGGCCATCGCGGTGAACCCGAAGGACGCGCGCTATACCGCGCTGGTGGGCAAGAAAGCCATTCTGCCGCTGATGGAGCGCCCGATTCCCATCATCGCTGACGACTACGCTGATCCGCAGTTCGGCAGCGGCGCGGTGAAGGTGACGCCGGCGCACGACCCCAATGACTTCCAGATCGGGCTGCGGCACAGCTTACCGCAGATTGACGTGATGGACGAAACTGCGCACATCAACGAGAACGGCGGTCCCTACAAGGGCCTGGACCGCTACGTGGCGCGGGAGAAGATTGTCAAAGACCTGGAAGAGCGCGGCCTGCTGGTGGGCATCAAAGACCACGCCATGTCCATCGGCAAATGCGACCGCTGCAAGACCGTGGTGGAACCACGGCTTTCCACGCAATGGTTTGTGGCGGTGAACAAACAGCCCAATCACGGCGGGTTGAGCCTGGCCGGCGCGGCGAAGAAAGTGGTGGAAGACGGCCACATTCGCTTTACCCCCGCGAACTACCAAGCCATCTATCTGCAGTGGATGGAGAACATCTACGACTGGTGCATCTCCCGCCAGCTGTGGTGGGGACACCGCATCCCCGCATGGCATTGCGCCGCGTGCAAAGAGATCACCGTGGCCCGCGAAGCGCCCAAGAAGTGCGGCAAATGCGGCAGTACGGAACTTGCGCAGGACACCGACGTGCTCGACACGTGGTTTTCATCCGCCTTGCTGCCCTTCACCACGCTGGGCTGGCCCAAGGCCACGCACGACCTGGAGATTTTCTATCCCACGCAACTGCTGATCACCGGCTTTGACATTCTGTTTTTCTGGGTGGCGCGCATGATCATGATGGGCAGCCATTTCATGCTGCCGCCGCAGCGTCCTGCGCTGGCCGGCGAACAAGGCAAGACAGCGGACCAGTTCTTGCCGGAGTGTGTGCCCTTCCGCGAAGTGTACATACACGCCCTGGTGCGCGACGCTGACCGCCAGAAGATGTCCAAGACCAAAGGCAACGTGATTGACCCGATTGAGGTCACGGAAAAATACGGCACCGATGCGGTGCGCTTCACGCTGGCGTCCATGGCTTCGCCGGGCACGGACATTGCGTTCAGTGAGAGCCGGACGGAAGGCTACCGGGCGTTCGCCAACAAGATATGGAACGCCGCACGCTTTGTGTTCATGAACCTGGACCGCGCCGGCGGCAGCCTGACTTCGGGTGCGCCTCCGGATGAACTCAAACGCCTGGAGAACCGCTGGATCTACTCGCGGTTCTATCGCGTGGCCGGCGAGGTGAATGACGGTCTGGCGGCGTATCGCTTTGATGAAGCGGCCAACACCATCTACAAATTCTTCTGGGGGGATTTCTGCGACTGGTACCTGGAGATCATCAAGCCTCGGCTCTCCGGGCCGGAAGCAGAAGCGCGCCCGGCGCTGGCTTTCCTGGGCGACGTGTTTGAAGGCTCTCTGCGGCTGCTTTCGCCTTTCATGCCGTTCATCACGGAAGAAATCTGGCACGCGATGTATGAAGGCCAGCCGCCTAAAAAGTCCATTGCGCTGGCGAAGTATCCGGAGCTCGATAAACAGTGGCTCAACGATCAGACGGAAGAACAGATGGCGGTGCTGCAGGAGCTGATCGTGAACGTGCGCAACCTGCGGGCGGAGATGAAAGTGGAGCCCAAGGTGAAGGCGCCGGTGCGCATTCACGCCGCAGCCGATGTCCAGAAGCTGGTTGAAGAAAACCGCAGCATGGTGGAGCGGCTGGGCAGCATCGAAGCGATTGAGTTTGTCAGCGCGTCGCTGTCGCAGGTGGCGGGAGCGCGGACCACGCCGAAATTCGAAGTGGTGCTGGTGTATGAACAAAAAGTTGACGTGGCGGCTGAGCGCGAGCGCCTGAAAAAAGATCTGGCCAAGCTGGAAGGCGAACTGGCCAACAACAAAAAGCAACTGGGAAACGAGCAGTTTCTGGCCAAGGCTCCGGCGAAAGTGGTGGAAGGCATGCGGCAGCGCGGGCTGGAACTGGAAATCTTGATCAAAAAGATCAAGGACGCTTGGGACAAGCTAGGGTAAGCTTCTATTCTAAGTTCTTAGCTTGACATCAATGGGGAACCGGGTTCAATGAAAGCGCTGCAGAAGACGTTGGCGATTATCGCGTTCCTGTTTTTGGCAACGCAGACTGTTCGCAATGCTTACGCGCTCTGGATGGCGCCGCAATCTTCTGTCCTCGATGTTTTCGGACGCAAGACAAAGAGCGATATCGCCAAGGCAACTTCACTCGATGACCTGGTGACCCGCTATGACGCGGCCCACAAGGAAGCGGAAAAGAAGAGACAGGAAGAAGTGAAAGCCGGGAAGGAGCCATGGGCGCCACAAAATTACGACATCGAGCCTTTCAAATCAGAAAGCGAACTCCAAGGTTCAATATCTGAGTGGGAGGCCAGGGCCAAAGATATACGCGCGTTGCATTTCTACTGGTTCGCGGGCCTGGGGTTTCTTATCATTGGAACACTGGTCTATGCCAAATGGAACCAGTGGTTGGGTTTAACTCTGTCGATCATCGCTTTTAGTGAATTTATCTTCTGGACATCTCCTGAGTTCTTTTCCTGGGCCAGAACGATCCAGACCGACCGGCTTTACGCAAATAAGTTCGGCTTCGGAGTAGCTTCGATCATGTTGTTGCTGATTATGATCCAAATGCAGGGGATTTTTAAGAAAAAGGCGGAGGCGTAAGCGGAACAGCCTATGGATTGGCACAGCCGCAGAATCAGCGCCATACTTGAACACGCGTTGCTGGAGGACCACGCCACCAGTGACGCGACGTCGCGCGCCTGCATTGATCCGCAGCAGCGCGCTACGGCCACCATCCTGGCCAAGCAGGACTGCATCATCGCCGGCGTGGGGGCCGTGGCCCGCATCCTGGAGCTTTACGAGCGGCTGGACCAGCACGTGATCGGGCACCCGGAAGTGATCAGCCACGGAGAAATCTTTGACGGCGTGCGCATGCGCAAAGGCCAGGTGATTGCGGTGGTCCGGCATAACGCGCGCGTGCTGCTATCGTGCGAGCGGGTCACGCTGAACGTGCTGCAGAGGCTGAGCGGCATTGCCACCCTGACGCGCAAATTCGTGGACGCCATCCACGGGACGCAAGCGCGCATCCTGGATACGAGAAAAACTGCGCCTGGCTTGCGCGTGCTGGACAAATATGCCGTCCGCTGCGGCGGCGGGCATAATCACCGGCTGGACCTTTCTGACGGCGTGCTGATCAAGAACAACCACATTGCGCTGGCCGGAGGCGTGGCCGCGGCCCTGCAACGGGTGCAGGCCAATCGCCGTGAAGACCAGCCGATTGAAATCGAAGTCCGCAACATGGCGGAGCTGGAAGAAGCCCTGGCCAACGGCGCGGAAAGACTTATGCTCGACAACATGACGGTGGACGACGCGCGCGCCGCGGTGGCCCGGGCGCGTAAGCACTCGACTGCGGTAACGCTGGAGGCTTCCGGCGGCATTCGGCTGGAAAACGTCCGCGCGTACGCGGAAACCGGGGTGGATTACATTTCCGTGGGGGCGCTGACCCATTCGCCGCAGGCGGTGGACTTGAGTATGCGGATTATTCCCGCGTAAGCTAGGGAGCTAAGCGTCTGCACTGTAGGGACTTATCTGACTTATCTGAGAGATAGTTTGAGATCAAAATATTTTGCGTCGGTGATGGATGCTATCTGCTCAAACTAGGGAAAATCTTTTAAGGAGACTCTTGTTCAATATGCGTGTACGAAAAGTTCTTGGGCTGTTGCTTGGCGTTTTTGCTCTCTCCCTTTCGGCGCTGGCCGCCGACGAATACAAGATTGATCCGGTGCACTCGTCGGTCAATTTCGCGGTCACTCACATGACCATCAGCACGGTGAACGGGCGCTTCAACGATTTTGCCGGAACGATCCTTTTTGACGATAAAGACGCGACCAAGTCTTCCGTCACGGTGACCATCAAAGCCGCGAGCATCAATACGGACAACAACAACCGCGACAATGACCTGAAATCGGCCAACTATTTTGACGTGGCGCAGTTTCCGGAAATTACTTTCCAAAGCAAATCGGTGGAAAAAAAGGGCGACAACTACGTGGCCCACGGAACGCTGACGATCCACGGCGTCGCCAAGAACGTGGACCTGCCGTTTGAGTTGAAAGGGCCCATTGACGCGGGTAAAGGCGGAAAAGCGATGGGCGCGCATGCCTCTCTCACCGTCAGCCGCCAGGATTTTGGGATCTCCAAGGCGCCGGCCGCGATGATCGGCAACGATGTCAAGGTTGATCTCAACGTTGAAGCAAGACATGCACCACCGGCCCCCGCCGCAACCAAATAAGGTTCCTGAGGACAACGCCCCGTGTCTTCTGCCGACTTGTTATTGCCGGAGAAACTTGCGCCGCTGGTGCGGAACACGATCTTCTCCGGCAATATTCACCATTTCGACCAGGCTGAATCCACCAACGCTCTGGCGCTGGCCGCGGCCACGCGTTCCGAGCACCATACGGACACCGGGCCGGAAGGCGCGGTCTTTGTGGCGGAAGAACAGACCGCGGGCCGGGGACGCGGCGGGCATACCTGGCATTCGGAAAAAGGCACGGGGATTTATTGTTCGTTTCTGATTTTTCCTCCCATGTCGCCGGCAGAGGCGCTATGGCTGTCGTTGATTTCAGGAGTGGCGGTGCAGGACGCGGTGAAGGAGGTCACGGGATTGCAACCGGACATCCGCTGGCCGAATGATTTGCTGCTGAACGAGAAGAAGTTTGCGGGGATCCTGACGGAGATGAGCTCCGAGCCTACGCGTGTGAACCACGCGGTGGTGGGCGTGGGCATCAACGTGAACCAGGAGAGCTTTCCCGAGAGCTTGCGGAACGTCGCCACTTCACTGCGCAAAGAGGCAGGGCGGGAATTCTCGCGGGTGGAGCTTACCGGGGCCATGATCCGAGCAGTAGACCGCGAATACCGCGCTCTGCTGCGGGCCATGAGCAGTCCGATTCGCACGCCAGCGTTGCGCTTTGAGCCGATCATGCGCCGGGTGGAATCGCGATCTTCTTACGCGCTGGGCAAACTGGTGCACGTGGACGAAGACGGCGGCTATTACGGCGTGACCGACGGCCTGGATCCCAGCGGCTTCCTGCGCGTCCGGACCGATACCGGCCTGCGCATGGTGATCTCCGGCAGCGTCCGCCCGGTGGCAAGGAGAAACGATGCTCCTGGTTCTTGACGTGGGCAACACCAACACGGTGCTGGGCGTCTATCGGATGGAAACGCCGGGATTCGCCGGGAAAGTCGGCACGAAGCTGGAAGCCCACTGGCGCGTGGCCACCATCGCCACCCATACGGTGGATGAATACGGCGTCCTCTTCCGCAACCTGTTTGCCATCGGCAAGATTGAGTCTTCTGAAGTCCGAGGCATCATCATCTCGTCCGTGGTCCCGCCCATGGATTCCACCCTGCGCGAAGTTTGCGAGCGCTACTTCCACTTGAAGCCGTTGTTCGTGGAGCCGGGCGCCAAGACCGGCATGCCCGTGCTTTGTGACAATCCGCAGGAAGTGGGCGCGGACCGCATTGTGAACGGTGTGGCGGCGTTTGAGAAATACGGCGGGCCCTGCGTGGTGGTGGACTTTGGCACGGCGACGACTTTTGATGTTGTCTCGCGCAAAGGCGAGTACCTGGGCGGCGCGATCGCGCCGGGCATCGGCATTTCCGCGCAGGCGCTGGTGGAAAATACCGCCAGGCTGCCGCGCGTGGACATCCGCCGGCCGGCCAAACTGATCGGCACCAACACCGTGGCCAGCATGCAGTCCGGCATGTTCTATGGCTACCTGGGTCTGGTGGACGGCATCCTGGAACGCATGATGGCGGAGCTTGGTTCCGAAGCAAAGGTAGTCGCTACCGGCGGGCTGGCGCGGCTGATCGGCGAACACTCCAAGTACATCAAGACCGTGGACGATTTGCTCACGCTCGATGGCCTGCGCATCATCTGGGAGCGCAATTCGGGGGCGCATAAACAGAAAGCCACGTCTTAGTTTCTCTCCAGCTTTTCTCGCTGAAACTACGGGTTATGCTTCGCCAGCCATTCGGCAATCTCCTTAAACACGTCACGTCTTTGCTCCGCCAAGCGTGGAAAATGAGGAGCTCCGGGATAGGTAACCATGCGCACGGTCTTGCCGCGCTCCGCCAGCAGCACGAAAAACTCCATGCCTTGCAGCACGGGTACGCGGACATCAGCTTCGCCGTGGAGAATCAAAAGCGGCGTGGTCACCTGGTCAGAATGCATGACGGCGGAAAACTGTAGCAGCGGCGTGGGGTCTTTTTCCTGCAGGCGGGCGTCATAGTCGGTCTGCCAGGTATCACTGGTGGGGACAAAGCTGAGCCAGTCGGTAATTCCCGCGCCTTCAATCGCCGCGCGATAACGATGCGTCTGGGTGACGGTCCATGAAGTCATGAAGCCGCCGGCGCTCCAGCCAAACATGGCCAGCCGCTGGGGATCAGCCCAGCCCTGGGCGATGGCGTAGTCGGTGGCGCTGTCCACGTCACGGTAAGCGCGATCGCCGAAGTGCTGGTAAATGGCGGAGAGAAAATCCGAGCCATAGCCGGTTGATCCCCGGTACTCGGGCTCCATGACCACGTATCCCTGCGCGGCAATCAGGCGGGAGAAAAGGGAGAAGGCGAGTTCATCATTGGATTCCGGGCCGCCGTGCGGCATCACCAGGAACGGCCACTTCTTCGCGGCCGAGTAGCCGGAGGGAAACGTTACGATTCCCTCCAGTTTGATGCCTTCCTTGGATGTCCAGTGCACCACGCGGACATCGCCCAGGTCCGCGCCGGCGAGCACGTCATCGCCCTCATGCGTGATCTTCACCAGTTCGCCGCCGTGGGCCACGGCAACGTTGTTGAGGTGAGCGGGGTCGCTTACGGTAAACGCGCGCACGTCTGGCGATGCGGAAAACGCGGTGGAGACCGGCAAGCCATTCATGACGCCATCCGTCCAGCGATACGCGGTTTCCAGCTTGCCGTCGCGATAAGCGGCGATTTCCGTGATCACGCCGCGATGCAGTTCCACCCACACTGAGCCGTGAGCATCGGAGGTCACGTTCACGGCCGAGCCATCCAGTTGCGGGGTGCGGTCCACCGGCGCGCCGCCGTCCAGTGGGACGCTCCAGATGTGATCGGGCGTAAGCACCGGAGTGGTAGTGCTGGCAAAAACCAGTTCCTTACCGCCGCCGGACCAGGCGAGTCCGTTGGTGGCGTTGGGAACCTGGGCAATGCGGCGCGCGCCCGATGCGCTGCAAACGTAAATGGCCGAATGCAGCTCATGATGGCCGATCTTTGGATTTTGCGTGATGACCGCGATCTGCGTACCGTCGGCGGACCAGGCGATGTCGGTGATGTCCTTCAGCTCGGGGCACCACCAGTCGCCCTTGTCGCCGCTGGCGTTGACCACGTACAGGCTGGTCTGATCAGCCTGCACCACAGTGTGCACGCCTTCTAGCGCATCTTTGGGGCGAGGATCGGCCAGTAGCGCGAAGCGCGAACCGTCCGGCGAGATCGAGGCGGAGCGGACCCCTGACCTCAAGCCAATCATCCGGACAGGCTGATTCTCCGCCAGGGGCACAATGGCCAGTTGTCCCAACTTGTCCACTTCATACCCGCCGTACAGCGCGCCGTCCGAGGAGAAGCCTTGCGGGCGGAATTTCTCCGGCAATGAAAGTTTGTGCGGATTTTCTCCGGAGATGCCGATCATCCACCACTCGCGCTTTTCCGGCCCTTGAACGCCGTCGTAGGTCACCAGGTAGAGGATGGTCTTGCCGTCCGGCGAGATGGCCGTGGCCCGGGCACGACGCAGGGCGGAGTAATCATCGCGGCTGAAGGGATGCTTGTCAGCGCCATAGCCGTTTGCGGCGGCCAGCACCAGGGCGATGATGGTCAGAAATGATTGCACGCAGCGGAAGGTAGTCTTCTTCATTTTTCTTCTCCGGGGACAGATCTGCTTTCAGCGCAGTGGCACATTCTCGACTGAAACATTCACATACGGGGCGGTTGCGGCGCCGTATGCCGAAGCGCAACGCACTTGATACTATCAATTCAGGCCGCACTGGCAGTGGAAAACTACTTCAACTACTTTACGGAGATCGAAGAGCGCTACCAGCGGCGGCGCGGCACGGGACTGCTGCTTTCCACGCTGGATTGGGCGCTGATTGAAACCTGGAAAGACGCCGGAATCCCGCTGGAAGCCGTGCTGCGCGGCATAGATGAGACGTTTGACAAGTACGATCGTCGTCCGGTGAAGACAAAAAAAATCAACAGCCTGGCCTATTGCGCGCAGGAAGTGCTGGCCGCTGCGGAAGACATGAAAGAAGCGGCCGTCGGCTCCGAGCGGGAGACAGCAAAGGCTGATACCGGGCTGAATGCCGCGGAAATCGCAAAGTTCATGCGGAAGAATGCAGGTAAGCTGCGGCAGATTCAGTCGCCCGCGCAGGTCCACGCCACGGCCGAAGAAGTAGCGGCCGCGCTTTCCGCGCTGGCGGACGAAGTGGAGAGCGCTGCCACCCTGCCGCGACTCGAAGACCTGGAACGCCGGCTGACCGTGATGGAAGAAAAGCTTCAGGCGGCGCTGACGGTGGCTGCACCGGAAGAAGAGCTCGTCGCCTTGCGGGCGGAAGCCGACCGCGAAATTGCACCATATCGCAGCAAAATGCCGGCGGCACAAATCGTACAACTGCAGAAACAATTTACTCACAGGCGGATGCTCGAAAAGGCTACAATGCCCAGACTCAGCCTCTTTTACATGTGAATCTTAAAATCGAAAAGATGGTCTACGGCGGCGATGGCCTGGCTCGTCTTCCCGACGGGAAAGCCGTGTTTTTGCCCTTTGTGCTTCCCGGCGAGGAAGTAAGCGCCACCTTGAGCAAAGAGAAGAGCAGCTTTGCCCGGGGCACGGCCGAGCATGTGATCAAGCCGTCAGAGATGCGGATCCAACCGCAGTGCGAGTACTTCTCGAGCTGCGGCGGCTGCCACTACCAGCACACCGCATACTCGACGCAACTGGAGTTCAAACGCGCCATCCTGCGGGAAACGCTGCTGCGCAACGCCAAGTTTGAGTGGACCAAGGAAATCATCACGCATTCGGCGGAAGCCTGGAATTACCGCAACCGGACGCGGGTGAAGATTCGCGGCGGAAAGGACTTTGCGCTGGGCTACCATCGCGTGTCGTCGCATGATCTGCTGCCGGTAAAGAATTGTCCCATCAGCTCGCCGGCGGTGAACCGGCTGATCACGCAGTTGTGGGAACTGGGGCTGGCTGGCGGCGTTCCCCAAGGGGTGAACGAAATTGAGTTCTTCGCCGACCATGCTGACTCCCGCCTGGTGTTGGAGATTTACCAAGCCCCGGACGCCCAGGGAATCCGCGAATTTGCCGGCGAGCTGCAGAACCGAATCTCAGAGATACAGGGCCTGGCCATCTTTTCCGGCCCAGCCGGGGGCGGACAGGCGCAGATGAAAGAAGCGGTGGGCAATCCGTCACTGATGTACCAGGTGGGTGAAAAGGCCTTCAGGGTGAGCGCGGGATCGTTTTTCCAGACTAACCGCTTGCTGGTGCAGGAGCTGGTAAAGACGGTGACTTCTGATTTCTTCGGCAAGATCGCCGTGGACCTGTACGCCGGCGTTGGGTTGTTCGCCAACCATCTGGCCAAGCGCTTTGATCAGGTGTTTGCCGTGGAGTCGGCGCCGGCGTCGGCGGCTGATCTCCAGGCCAACGCGCTCAAGAACGTGGTCCCGGTGAAGACCACCACCGAGCAGTTTCTGCCGCGCTGCCTCAATCTTCATCCGGACGTGGTGGTGGTTGATCCGCCGCGCTCCGGCCTGGGGACCAAAGCCAGCCAGCTTCTGGCCGCGCTTCGGGTGAAGAAGATTGTGTACGTCTCCTGCGACCCAGCGACGCTGGCGCGCGACGTCCGCCTGCTGCTGGAAACCGGCTACCACGTGGAAGACGTGCACCTGATTGATCTGTTTCCCCAGACTTTTCATATTGAAAGCATCGTAAGGCTGTCACGATAGAGAGTTCGCTCGGCAAGGCAAGTAAGCACGATGAACGTCCCGCAACATCCTGAGCCTCCGCAACTAAACACTCATGCGCCTCTCATCGTGGCAGCCGCGGCGTTTGCTTGCGGAATCTGGCTGGCGGGACAACTGCTGCGTTCTCCTTCGCAATGGAGCATCGCGTCGGCGCTGCTGGCAGCGTGCGCGATGGCCGCTGTCGCCAACAAGAACCTGCGGATCGCGCAAGCTTCGGCAGTGCTGGCTCTGGTTGGGGCCGGAGCTTTTGCGCGTGTTTGCACGCCAATCCCCAGCGTGGTGGTTCCTCCTGCGGAGTTCATCAGCGGCGAGCGCGTGGAAGTCATCGGCCACGTTGTGAATGACGGCGCAACCCTGGCCGGAAGCGGGCCGCGCGAACGCTTCGATCTGCAAACCGAGAGCATGATGCTCGGCGAACTCAAATTCACGCAGCCGGTGGGCATTCGCGCAACGCTGTTTTCCAGCAACCGGCGAGCCAAAAGCGAGGACTCAGTCGGGAGTCCGCAATTTCCCGAGATGGCGTACGGCGACCGTGTACATTTCATCGCCAAGTTGCGACCGCCGAGAAATTTTCGCAACCCCGGTGCATTTGACTACGAGGGCTACCTGCACAGCCTGGGAATTTCGACGCTGGCTTCGGTTTCCGTCGACGAAATTGAAATCCTTCCGGGAAGAGCCGGCGGCCGGCTGGGTTTCTGGCGCAGCCGCATTCGCCGCAGCATTCTGGAGCACATCAACGGGCAACCAACGGCGCTGTGGAGCCGCGAGGACGCCGCGCTGTTTTCCGCGATGATCATCGGCGACGATTCGCTTCTGCTGCGCAACGTCCGCGAAGAATTTCAGCAGACCGGCGTTTACCACCTGCTGGTGGTCTCCGGAATGAACGTGGCGCTGCTGGCGTTCGCCGTATTCTGGCTGGCGCGGCGGCTGCGCACACCGCAGTGGGCGGCTTCGGTGGTCACGATTGCGCTGGCCGTCTTTTATGCGTACATCGCGGGCATGGGCGTACCCATCATGCGCGCGGTGCTCATGTTGTCTGTCTATTTACTGGCACGGCTGTTTTATCGGGGAAGACAGTCGCTGAACGCCACCGGGTTTGCCGCACTGATAGTGCTGGTAATTTCGCCCGCGGCCTTGTTTGAGGCGGGGTTCCAACTAACGTTTCTGGCGTTGGTGGCGATTGCCGGCATCGGCGTGCCGGTGTTGCAGCGCACGTCGTCACCCTACCGCCTGGCTCTTCTGCATATGGACTCCACCGCTTACGATCTCAATCTGGAGCCAAAGCTCGCGCAGCTTCGGCTGGACATGCGCTTGATCATGGAACGGCTGGGACGTTTTGTAGGCGCAGCTCCAGCGCGATGGCTGGTGCTGGCCGTGGTGAGCGCCGGCGTGGCAGTGTTCGAGTTGATCGCGGTGTCAGCGATTACCCAGGCGACGCTGGTGGCGCCGATGCGGGCGTATTTCCACCGCGCAGCCATCATCGGGATGCCGGCCAACATTCTGGTGCTGCCGCTGGCCGGAGTCATGCTCAACTCCGGCGTGGCCGCCATCGCGTTGAGCTATGTGTGGTGGCCGCTGGCGCGGGTCGCCGGCTTCATCGCCGCGGCCGCCCTCCACTGGACGCTGGGCTGCCTGCAATGGCTGGCACACTTCAATATCTCGCAGTGGCGCGTGCCGGATGCCGGCGTGGTGATCTTCCTGGTGGCGGCGACAGGGATTTTGCTGGCGCTGCTGGCGGTCCGCCGGCAACCGCAGACCGCCACGGCCGGACTTGCGCTGTTATTCGCGTCTGCGGCGGTTGTAGCGTTCTACGCGCCGCGTCCCGCCATTGAACCAGGCAAGCTGGAAGTGACCAGCATTGACGTTGGCCAGGGCGATTCCCTGCTGGTGATTTCTCCACAAGGCCGCACCATGTTGATTGACGGCGGCGGCAGCGTGGGCCCGGTACGGAGCGAATTCGATTTCGGAGAAGACGTGGTCTCGACGTATTTGTGGTCGCGCGGCATTGCTCATCTGGACGTGGTGGCGCTTACCCACGCACATGGTGATCACATCGGCGGCCTGACGCGAATCGTTGAGAATTTTCATCCGCGCGAGCTGTGGGTGGGCATCAATCCCCAGACGGACGCGGTGGCCCGGCTGTACCAGACGGCGCTGCAGAACCACGCGGTCATCCGCATACACACTGCGGGCGAAGAATTGGAGTGGGGCAGCGCCCAGGTGCGCGTGCTGGCTCCACCCGCTGACTGGCGGCCCAAGGTACGCCCTGCGAATGATGATTCCCTGGCTTTGCTGGTTTCTTATGGCAGGACGTCTGCGCTGCTGGCCGGTGACTTGGAAAACAAGATGGAAAAATTCGTGGCCACGGAAGCGCTGCACGCCGATCTGCTGAAAGTAGCGCACCACGGCAGCGCCACCTCCACCACGCCGGAGCTGCTGGCAGCGGTGGAGCCAAAGTTCGCCGTGGTTTCTGTGGGTTACCGAAATTCGTTCGGACATCCGCGCGCGGACGTCCTGCAACGCCTGGAAGCGTCGCACGTGCGCACATACCGTACTGATCTGCTGGGCGCGGTGACTTTTCTGCTCGATGGAAAACAGGTCCAAGCCAAGCTGGCCTCAAGCTACTGAGGAACGGCCAGCGGCTATTCCACCGTGTCTTCCGCGCCTTCTTCCGCTTCTATTTCTTCCGCGGGAATGCTGTTCTTGTACTCTTCAATGACCTTCTTGGCTTCTTCGGCCTGCGCCGGGTTCACGCGCACCACCACGCCGCCCACGCCCGGCCAGATAGACTGCGCGGCGTCAATGCTGGCGACGTCGGATTCAATTCCCGCCGAAGTCAGCAGCGCATGAACCACCAGGGCCTCCGATTCCTGTTGCGTGTCAAACACATTCACCAGTTCAGGGTCCGCTTGCGGTTGTGTGCCCATGCTCTTCCTCCTTGCAGTCCTCTATCTTAGTAGGATGCCGGGAGAAGTGCGAACGTCAATGTGCTGGCGGGCGGTTTTTGAAACGGGAGACCCAAGGGACACCGGATGGGGCCTACTTCTTGGCCTTGTCTATGCGCTGCAGGACAAAAGTGAGCGTGCCCCAGTCCATGCGGGCGCGCATCTGCACCGGGACGCGGGCGGCGTCCTCTGAATACCAGATCCATAGCTTGCCCTTGCTACGCAGCACAGGAGAGGAACTTTCCGGCTGCACGCGGATGGTATCGAACGTCCCTGCTGGAGTCTTGATCTGCTCGCGCGCTTCGGCGTGCACGCCGACGGTTACCGTCTCGCCGCCGTCGTTGAGCGGGAAATTGTAGGTGCGGCCGGGCAGCAGCGGCAGAGAACCCACGTAGTAGATTCCGGAAAGCACGTCAGTCACGCAGTTGGGAACGTCATGCTCTTCGTGCCGGCTCTCATTCTTCCTGAGGTTCTTGTGGTCGGTGACCGACTTGCGGCGCTGGTAGTCAAAGGTGGTGCTGGACTCCACGCGGCGGAAGCCTTCTTCCAGATGGCGGGAAACGCTGCGCGAACAAAAACTGGACGGGTCAAAGAAAGACTCCAGCCGGTCCTGGACATGGAACAGCAGGGCCACGGTGCCGGCAGCGTCAGCGGTGCCCACCGTCCGGTATTCCGGACCAGCCTTCTCCATGCGCAGAGTGGCGACTCCCGCGCTGAAGATGCGCCATTCGGCCGCATAGACGTAGGTCTGGCCGACCTGGGGCTGGTACTCCGGGCGAGGCTTGGCGATGGAAGGTGCGACCAGGACCGCCTGGGCGATATCGGCAGGCGGGTGCGGCGATGAGTCGCCGGGAAATAAAAACACGAGAGCTGCGGCCAGTCCGTGATGGAATCGGATCAATGTTGTACCAAGACCATTTTGAGGATCAAAGCGCCTAACATGCAGGCAGAACCTATAGCTGCATTGTACTCGCGGTGGCGGAGATAAAGCTCCATAGAAAATTGCTGCGCCGAGGCAACGCTTTCGCCCGCGTTACGGTAGGGCGTGAGCCGGGGCAGAAGACGGGGCACATGCGCCGCGTACTGGTTGTAATCAGGGAAAATTGAACGCAAGTATTTTTCTTCCGCGCGGATCACCGGCAGGTAGATCGCCAGGAACATGAGGAGTGCGCCGCCGGCAATCCACCAGTTGCGCGCGGCCACGGCAAACCCAATGGCGATGAGCACGGAGCCCAGGTACAGCGGGTTGCGGGTGAAGGCGTACGGCCCGGTGGTGGTGAGCTCGGCGTTCTTGCGGATGTGTCCGGAGGACACTGCACGGACGAAAACACCGGCAACAATGACCACGCCACCGGCGGCAATAAACAGCCACTGCGGACGCGCAAACCAAAAATACGCCGCGGCAAAAACAAAGCCCAGCGGCACGCGCATACGAGTTGCGATCCGCGACCAGCTAGGCATGGCTGCTTTCCACAGGCTTGCCAGCTACTTGGTTGCTTGACACTGGTTTGCTTGCTAAGAGATGACGGGCGGCGGCAATTACTTCCTCCGCGTCGATCTTCAGCAGGCCTTCTTCCGGCCGGCGATGATGAGAAAAAGTTGTCTCGCTCTCCGGATGTCGCAGGGCAATGGTGTTGGGGCCAAAAGGGCCGGTGCGCGCCGGATCGGTGGGACCGTAGAGTCCCACGGCGGGAACGCCGAGCGCAGCCGCCAGATGCAACGGGCCGGTATCGCCGCCAACGAAAAGGCGCGCGCGGCGGGTGATGGCGATGAGTTGTCCGACTGTGCAGTTGAGGAGAAATGCGTTGCTTTTGCTGGCGCCGGCCACAGCCTGCCCCAAAGTTTCTTCTCCGGGGCCCACGTTGACCAGAGTTTTGATGTTGTGGGTGGCCAGCGCCGCGGCAACCTGTCCGAAGCGCTCCGCCGGCCACTGCTTGCCGCCCCAGCCAGCGCCGGGGTTCACGATGGCGAAGCTGGCAATGCCCAGCCGCTGGATCTCGCGCTCGGCCCAGGCTTCGCCCGCAGGATCGCGCGGCAGTTGCGGCGCCGTCATTGGCAGTTCTGCCAGCCCGACATGGTCCTTGAGCGTTTGCGCAGCCAGAGCAAGATTCTGTTCGATCACGTGGTCACCCGAGCGGGAGAATTTGTGGGAGTAAAACAATCGTGCTGCGGATTCGCGAGGATCAACGTAGCCGGCAATGACCGGAGCGCCGCCGAGCCAGGCGAAAAAACCTGACTTGATGTTGCCTTGGAAATCCAAAATGATGTCATAGCGCGTGTCGCGCACGCGTTTGAAGCCTCCGCGAATTTCCTTGAGCGTGGCCGGACGAAAGAAACGCCGGCGCCAGCGCGCGGTGTTGACCGTGTGCACCAGGTCCACCACCGGCTTCTGCGGGCCGCGATCAACGGGGCTGTGTTTGTGACGGCGCGCGGTCAGCAGTTCTGACCAGCGCTCCTCCACCAGCCAGCCAAGCGTCGCCTCCGGCAGGGCGCGGCGGATGGCCGTGGCCGCGGGCAAGGCATGGAGAATGTCGCCGAGCGCGCCCAGGCGCACGATGAGGATTTTGGTCATTCTCCCTTACCTAATAATTCGGTAGTCGAATGGTCTTTGGGATCGCCGACAATCTCCACGCGTCCGCCGCAGGCCAGAACGACGTCGCGTTCGGGGACGGTGGCGGCGGTGTAGTCGGTGCCCTTGGCGTGGATGTCCGGGCGGAGGGCACGGACCACTTCGCGGACGTCGGGAGCGTCAAAGATGGTTACCGCATCCACGTCAGCCAGGCCGGCAAGGATTTCAGCGCGCTCGCTTGCCGGGATACGCGGGCGCCCTTCGCCCTTCAGAGCGCGGGCGCTGGCGTCAGAGTTTACGGCGACCACCAGGCGTCCTCCCAGTGCCTTGGCCGCGTGGAGGTAGCGCACGTGTCCCACATGCAGCAGATCGAAGCAGCCGTTGGTCAGGATGATTTTTTCTCCAGCCGTACGCCATTGCCGCACCAGCGCGGCAAGCGGGGTGAGCTCAAACATTTTTTGGACAGGAGGCGCCAGATCAGCCCTCCATGACGGCGCGCAGCAATTCCGCGCGAGAAACCGTGGCTGTACCGCGCTTCATCACCACGATTCCGCCAGCGTAATTGGCGAGCCGGGCGGCCGATTCAGCGTCCGCACCCGCGGCCAGCGCGGCGGTGTAGGTGGCGATCACGGTGTCGCCGGCGCCGGTGACGTCGGCGACCTCATCAGAGCCGTAAATGGGAATAAATGTGGGCTTGGCGGAGCGGGCGAAGACCACCATGCCATCGCGACCACGGGTGACCAGCAGCGATTGCAAACGCATCTTCTGCATCACGGCTTTGCCGGCGGCTAGAAGCCGTTCGTTGTCATTGCCGATGCGCGTGCGCAGGGCTTCTTCCAGTTCGGCCTCGTTGGGAGTGGCGGCGGTGACTCCGTTGTAGGCCAGCGCGCGATAGCGAGAATCGAGCGTGACCGGGATGTTGGTCAGCGAAGCGCGGGAGCGGACCAAGTCAAAAATCTGCGGGGTGGCTGCGCCGTAGCCGTAGTCGGAAATCAGCAGGGCGTCAGAGGCGCGAACGTAGCCGCGCGTCTTCAAGACCAGATCGCGAACGGCCGTGCGGTCCAGCGGGGCGTCGGGCTCGCGGTCAATGCGGATGACCTGCTGGCGCGGGGAGTGGGTGGTCCCGGCCAGTACGCGGGTCTTGGTGACGGTGTTGTAGCCTTTGATGCGGCGAATGGCGGAGATGGAAATATGTTTCTGGCGGAAGGCATGCAGCAGCGCGCGGCCGGATTCATCTTCCCCAACGATGCCTACGGGCAATACCGTCACGCCGAGATCGGCCAGGTTGTAGATGGCGTTGCCGGCGCCGCCAGGCACCACGGTGCGTTCGCGGTGGCGCAGGATCAGCACCGGCGCCTCGCGCGAGACGCGGGAGATTTCACCGTAAATAAATTCGTCGGCGATCAGGTCTCCCAGCACGGTGATGGTGAGCTTGGGAAACTCTTCAATGATCCTTACTAGACGGTCAACGGGCTTGGAATTCTTTTGCATGTCAGAAGTGAAATTCTCTCACGCGGGGGCTAAAATCCGCAGCTACAACAGTATACGCGCCGTATTGAGAGACGGTGTTCCCGCCAGGATGCCGGGAACAATTCGACCAGAATAGTGCGGGCGCCGCTTCGCCAATCCTAGATGTCACAGCTTGTAGCCGCGCTGGGCCAGCGCAGACAGCAAATCGGCGACAACGTTTTCCGGCGAGTCGATTTGCATCCGTAGCACGGCAATCTGCAGCGGCTGCAATTCCACGGAAAAGGCCTTCAGTTTTACGTGATCTTTCTCAGTGGTGATCAGGCCCACTGCTCCGCAACTCTTGCGCAATGCACATAGGCGGTCAACGTCCTGCTTTGTATAACGATGATGATCGGGAAATGCCACGGTGTCCAAAACTCCGATTCCTGCGTTTCTCAGCGATGCAAAAAACTGCTCCGGCCGGGCCAGCCCGCAGAAAGCAACCACAGACGGAATTGGCCGCGCTGAGATGGAGTAAGTCATGATTTCCCGGCGAACGCGCCAGATGCGTGAAAGGCCTGTGGCTAGCGCAGCCGGCAACTCTGGTGTTTTGGCTTGCAGGACCACAGCGTCGGCGCGGCGCAGCGATGAAAGCGGCTCACGCAGTCGGCCGATGGGCAGCAGGGTGTCGTCCAGGTCGGCGGCCGGCAGCATGACAATGTCAAAGTCGCGGTGCAGGCGGCGATGCTGAAAGGCGTCATCCAGGAGGTGGAGTTTGGAGGGGAATTTTTCTTCCGCCAGCAACCCGGCCTGATAACGGTCTGCCGCCACGATGACCGGGACTTGCAGCTTGCGGGCGATCAGCAACGGCTCGTCGCCAAATTGCTCAGAGGTCCCCTGGGGATCCACCACGGCAAGCTTCTGCCCGCTGCGGCCGTAGCCGCGGGAAAGAACATCAAAGGTAATTCCGCGCTTTTTGAGCAGCTCACCCAGGGCGATGACAAACGGCGTCTTGCCGCTTCCGCCGACCGAAAGATTGCCGATGCTGACTACCGGCCGCGTGAGCTTGCGCGTGGCCAGGATGCGCCGGTCATAAAGCGCGTTTCTGGCGGCGACGCCGGCAGCGAAGATGGCCGAAAGCGGGTTCACTGCGCGCCCTTCTCTTTCCGGCCAAGCAGCGGCTGCAAGGCCTGAAAAGCTTTTGCCGTAGCGCCGGTGTTCTGTTGAAACAGCTCTTTGGCCCGCTGGCCGAGCTGCGCGCATTCATCGCGGTGTTGCAGGAGCCGCAGGAATTCGCCGGCGATGTTGTCTGGCGTCACAATACGCAGAGCCGGAGCCTGGATTGAACCCGGCGTGCCGCCAGGTTTCTCTGAACCGTTGAGGAAGATACGCACAATCTCGCGGAAATTTTCCGTGTTCGGGCCAGTGACGACGGCCACGCCGTGCTGCGCCGGTTCCAGGATGTTGTGCCCTCCTACTCCGGGTAGCAGGCTGCCACCGACGAAAGCGACGCTGGCGATGGCGTAAACAGAAGCCAGTTCGCCCAAGCTGTCCAGCAGGAACACGCAGCCGCGCAGCGGGACGCCGGGCGTCCAGGTGCTGCGTCGAACCATTTTGATTCCCGAGATTGCCGACGCCGAAACCAGTTGCGCCACTTTATCGAAGCGTTCCGGATGGCGGGGCGCCAGGACCAGCACACAGCCGGGAAACTGCCCAAGAACGGTGCGGAACGCCGCCAGCAGGATTTCTTCCTCGCCTTCCGTGGTGCTGCCACAGACGATCACGGGCGAGTCGTGCGCCGGCGCGTCTTGGCTGATGGCGCGGCGCAGATCTTTTATCAATGGGACTTCCGCGCTGGGTGGAATGTCGAACTTCAGATTGCCGCTGACCTGGACCCGCTCCGCGGGAGCACCGATCTCCTTGAGCCGCCGCGCGTCGTCTGCCGTCTGGGTGAGAAACAAATCCACGTTGGCGAGTACACGGGAAAAGAACCAGCGGAAGCGGCGGTAGCGCGGGAAGGAACGGTCTGAGATGCGGGCGTTCACGATGGCTACAGGGATGGCGCGCCGGCGGGCTAGATGCAGCAGGTTGGGCCAGAACTCAGTCTCAGCCAGAACCAGCAGGCTGGGACCGAGCGCCCGAAAGTAAGGACGGAGAGAAAAACCGAAATCGAGCGGCATAAAAAATACATGATCGTCGCCGAATCGCTGCCGCGCCAGGCGCTGGCCGGTGGCAGTGGTGGTGGAAACAAAAACCTGGCGATCGGGTGACGCCTGGCGCAACTGGCTGACCAGCGGACCCACGGCCAGCACTTCGCCCACGGAGACCGCGTGGATCCAAATCGGGCCGCGCGGCTGCCTGGCCTGCTGGGCAATCCTGGACGGCACGCGGCCGATGCGCTCAGCGAAGCCGGCGCGATACTTGCCGAGGCGCAGCATCTGCAAGGCCCACCACGGCAGTGAGAGCGCCGCCACGACGGCCAGAAGCAGACTGTAAAGGGTGTACATGAAAGACCAGACATTTTATTCGCGCAGGCGGCACAAACGGAAAGGGCGGCCGCAAAAGGCCGCCCCTGAGAGGACCTTGGCGATTCCGTTTGGCTATTTGGCCGTGGCCAGCATGGCCTTGGCGTCGGCGGTGTGAACGCCGTTGGCGTCAAGCTGGAGATATTTGTTGAGAGCGTCCGCAGAGCCCGGCTTGCCGGCGCGGTTAAGAGCGGCGCCCTTGAAGAACCAGGCGTCAGCCTTGTTGGCATCGGCAGCGATAGATTTGTCGCAGGCGGCAGCGGCGTCATCATACTTGCCGGCGTTGAATTGCACGGCGCAAAGGTTGTAGTACGCCAGCGCGGGATTGGGATCAACGGCGGCGCCTTTCTTGAACGACGTAACGGCCTCATCCATCTTGCCCAGCTTTACGTAGGCGTTGCCTTGCGACGTGGACATCACGCCGATGCCCGCCTTGGCCTTGGCGGGATCAGGATTGGGGTTGCGCGGGTCCTTGGGAGCTTTGCCATCCACGATGCTCTGGGCCACCTGAATGCCCTTGTCGTAGGTAAGAACCGCATCTTCGGGCTTGCCGGACTTTTGCTGATTGTCAGCCAGGGCCTTGTAGAGTTCCCATTTGGTGGTGTCTGGCTGGGCCGCGATCACCTGCTTTAGCGCGTCGGCGGCTTCAGACCACTTACCGGCTTGCATGGCCGTCTGGGCTTTTCCGATCATGGCGTTCAGGTTGCCGACTTTTTCCTGTTCGGCTTTGATCTGTTCTTTGGTCATCTTGGGGCCGGATGACTTGCCCCCGCCGCCCACATCGGTGCCGGGCGTGCCTCCGCCGATCATGGCTTTTTCAACACCGGGGCCGGAAAGCTCTTTGCCGATCTGGATGGTCAGAATGTTGTCGCCGGAACTGGTTCCCGTACCGACGACAGTCTTGTCGGAGAAAATGGTTTCACCACTCTTGCTGACAACCTTCACGCCGTACCCGCCATAGGCGACCCCGGCCATGGAAAACGCGCCCTTCTTGTCCGTCTTGGTCTTGTAGGTGCGCCCGTTGTCAGGGTTGGTCAAAATCACCTGGGCGTCAACGACTGGTTTGCCTTCTTCGGTGACGGTGCCATCCACAATTGCATTCACCTGTTGGGGCCAGGCTACCAGGGCGCCCAGGATTGACCAGGCGATCATGACCAAGAAAAGAACACAGTATTTCTTCATGAGAGTACCGCGCCTCCGCGCTGTTGGATTTTGTCGCGGGCCCACGTTCACACAGGGGACGGCCGATGGCCGGCCCGCAGGCCCGCAATGAATTCATTTACTTCTTTTTGCCGCCTTTATAAACGGTTTCAATTTTTGCGCCCACCATCTCCAGCATCTGCTTCACGTCATTGGCGTGGGCGCCGGTGGGAGCCAGCTCCAGATATTTGTTGAGGGCTTCAGCAGTCCCGTCCGGCACCGTCCATTTGTTGCTGGCGTCCATCTTGCCTTTGCCGAACATGGCGGAGCCCTTGATGAAGTAGGCATCGGCCTTGTTGGGATCGGCGGCGATGGCCTTGGTGCACGCCGACTCGGCGGCTTCCATGTTGCCGACGTTGTACTGCGTGGCGCAGAGATTGAAGTAGGCGACCCCCGGATTGGGGTCCATTTCAGCTGCCTTGGTAAAGGCAACCACAGCGTCATCGGTTTTTTTCAGCTTGAGGAGCATGTTGCCTTCAGAGCCCAACATCTGGCCGATGCCCGCTTTGGCCTTGACCGGATCAGGGTTGCGGACGTCTTTGGCGGTGCCGTTAACGATGGCTTCAGCGGCCTGGATGCCGCGTTCATAGGAGGCGGCGGCCTCTTCATACTTCTGCTGATTGCTCTGCGCGTTGCCCAGCGCCTGGTAGAACTCCCAGCGGCCCGGCTCGCCCGCCGTAAGCTGCTTGAGGGCGGTTTCAGCATCCGCCCAGTTCTGTGCCTGCATGGCCGCCTGGGCCTGGTTGATCAGGGCGTTGATGTTGGTGATTTTGGCATTCTCGGATTTGATCTTTTCCAGTTGTTCCTGGCTGACCTTGGGCGCGCCACCGGCAGCGCCGCCTTGCGAGACGTCAATATCCACCTGCTCTTCGCTGGCGCCTTCGGCAACGACGTTTCTTTTGTCCTTGTACAGTTTGTCGCCTTTGGAACTGGTGACCTCAATTTGGTAGCCGGCGCGGTCCAGCCCGACGAGAGCGTAAGTTCCATCCTTGCCGGTCTTGGTTTTGAAGGTCTTTCCCGTATTGAGGTTGGTGAACGTGACCTGGGCGTCAACGACCGGCTGTTTTCCGTCCGTGACCCGGCCATTCACGCGAGTCAGCGTGGCCTGGCCGAGCGCAGCCGCGCTCAGGGCAAACAGCATGGCCAGGTTCAAGCAAATTGATGTCATCTTCATGGTGTTCAGCCTCCGGCTTGAACTTGAAACTATATTCTATGTCCTGCGGCCTGGGACGCGTACGGAATCGGGTCAGGGGCCCCAGCTTCAGCAAAAGCCCGCAATCGCAGCACGCAACTTTCGCAAACGCCGCACGCGGCCTCTTCCTGGCTATAACACGACCAGGTCAAATCAAACGGCGCGCCCAAATCCAGCCCGAGCTTCACAATCTCCGCTTTGCGCATGGCGATCAGCGGAGTCACGATCTTGATCTTGCCGTCGCGCGTGCCGGTCTTGATCACCTCATTGAACGCCTGGTAGTACGCGGGACGGCAATCGGGATACCCCGAGCTGTCCTGCTCCACCGCACCAATGTAAATCTGATCGGCATCCAGGACCTCCGCCCAGCTCACCGCCGCCGACAAAAAGTGCGCGTTGCGGAAAGGAACGTAAGTCACGGGAACATGCCCGAATCCAATTTCCGGCTTGGCCTCAGGCACCTGGATTTCCAGGTCCGTCAGGGCCGAGCCTCCAACTTGGCTCAGAACGTCATTGCGGACGACGAGCCGACGGCGGATTCCCAGGCGGTCACAGATTGCGTCGAACGCCCGCCGTTCGCGAACTTCCGTTCGCTGGCCGTAACTGACATGCAGCGCCGCAACGTCCGTATCGCGCGCCGCCAGGGCGGCACACACGCAGGAGTCCATACCCCCGCTCAATAGCACCACCGACCGCAGCCTGGAACCGGTCAAAAAAAGGAGCTCCCTTTTAGTTTGCTTCTTACCTTAGTTCGATGGCCGGCGAATGCGAAATCGCTGCCTTGCAAACATAAGAATTATCTCAAAACTTTCGCTCAGATTCAGTGTTGCTGTGCGACAAAAAAATGCCGAAAGCATCGCGCCAAACCTCTCACTGTCTCACACGCCTTTGGTGGCGGGTTCCCAGATGAACTTGTGTATCTGCAGTCCCAGTCGCACGTTCAAGCCATCCTGAAGGATCCACTCCGTCAACTGGCGGGGATCAAGCTCACAATTGGAAGCGTCGCGCTGCGCGCTGGGATCTTTCCGGAAGACAGGAGAAAAGATGACCGAGCCGGCTTTGGTCTCTAACCCATGCTGGCGGGTGAAGTCGCGGGCAAACTCGTAGTCCTCACGGCCGGAGATGACGAATTTGACTTCATCGCGCGCGGAGATCGAATCCAGATTGCTCATGCGAAACGATGCCCCTTCTCCCGACCCGGGACACTTCACGTCCACGATCTTGTGCACGGCCGGCGGGACGCTTTCCAAGGGACGCTCGCCGCTGGTCTCCAGCAGCAGGGTGTAGCCACGGGCGAGCAGGCGCTCCATCAGGGGGACAAGTTCGCGCTCTTGCAGCATCGGCTCGCCGCCGGTGATTTCCACCAGACCCGAAGGCGCCAAGCGCTCCACCTCGCGCTCTACTTCGTCGGCAGACATTTTCTTGCCACCCGTGAAGGTGTATTCGCTGTCACACCAGCGGCAACGCAGATTGCACGCCGTGAGACGCACGAACACGCAGGGGATCCCGGTGAAAGAGGATTCGCCCTGGAGGGAACGGTAGATTTCTGTGATCTGCATCAAAAACCAATCTCACCACGAAGGCACGGATACACGGAGAAAAGCCGGGACGAATTTGCCAGGCGCTCCCGGATGCGCTTCTTACGGCTAAAGGCTCGAATCTTTTCTGAGCTGGGTTCGGTCCGCTTAGCTCGCGCCCTGATATTTGTGTCGCTGCTCGCTGCGATTTCGCAACTTGCCCAGCCCGGTTGCAGCTCCCGCTCACTCCGAATATCGCGCGGTGGTGGTGTCCGTCTCCCAGATGGTGACGTCTTTGATGGTTACGCGTCCCTGGGTGACGGCCTTCATCCGCGCGCCGGCTTCGTCGTAAAAATACTTGGCCAGATTTTCCGCCGAAGGATTGAGAACCTTGAACGGGTCAATATCGTTGAGCATCTGATGGTCCAGCCGGTCAATCACATGCTTCATGACTTCCTTGAGGTCTCTGAAATCCAGCAGCAAGCCGGCCTTATCCAGCTCCGCGCCGCGCAAAGTCACGCGGACTTTGTAATTGTGGCCGTGCGGGTTCTCACACTTGCCTTTGTAGTTGCGCAAGTAGTGTCCCGCGGCAAATGAGTCTTCTACCGTGACTTCGTACATCTGCTCCCCTGTGGTTTCCGGCGTGGATTGGCGACGTGACCTAATTGTAAATGGTAGGCGTTTCAGCGAGCCATTCCCCACGCCTTCCGTTTATTGCCCCGCCCGCAAGCCATTGGTTTGCCGAAAGTCTGCACTTTATAAGTTTTCTCTTAGATTATGCCGTGCAAACCGTTCATCTAATGCGAAAATGCTGTGCCATTTTGGGCCGCGCGGGTGTACAAGGATAAGCAAACCTTTTAACGTTCGCAAAGGCGAGGCGACGGCTCGTTCTTCGCAACAGGGGAACCAAATGTCTAGCGGAACCAAGAAGAACATCAGCGCAGCAGATTGTGCAGGGCGGGCCGGGAAATATGCCTTTGGAGTGGACGAGTCCAAAACCGTGCGGCTTCTCCGCAAACTGGCCGACGATCTTGAAGCCGGCAATGTGGTCTTGCACGGTGTAACCACTTCCAGCCACGCCACCCAGGAGGAGTTCGCGGTCCAGGAATATGTCATCGAGGTGCTGGAAGAAATTGCCGGCCCCAGCCTGCAGGTAGTCAAAGAATGAAAGACTAAAAGGCACAAAACAGATGACAGCTGTGCACTGCTGGACTTCGCCCAGTTGCAGCGGAAGAACGTCCAGCCGAACAAGGCCCTGCGAGAAAAGCTCGCCGAAAAACGTTCAGCGCGAGAAGAACTGCTCCACGTCCCCCAAGTCCTGGGTCGTCGAGTAGCCCGGCAAACTTTCCAGGAAGACGCGGCCGTAGCGCTGCTTGAGGACTCGGTTGTCCAGCAGCGCCAGAACGCCGCGGTCTTTCACCGAGCGGATCAGCCGGCCGAAGCCCTGCTTGAGCGAGATGACCGCCGCAGGCACCTGGTAATCGAAGAAGGCGTTGCCTCCGCTGGAGTCCACGGCGCGGATGCGCGCGGCCACCACGGGATCATTGGGCACGGCGAAGGGCAAGCGGTCAATGATCACGCAGCTCAGTTGTTCGCCTTGTACGTCCACGCCCTGCCAGAAAGATGCGGTAGCAAAGAGCACGGCGTTGGGCGTGAGGCGAAATTCTTCCAGCAGCGCGTTCTTGGGCGCCGAGCCTTGCAGCAGCATGGGATAAGGCAGCTCGCCCAGCAGGCGGTCATGAATGTCATGCATCTGGGCGTAGCTGGTGAACAGGCAAAACGCGCGGCCCTGGGTGATCTCCAGCAGGCGGCGGATCTTTTCCGCGGCGCGGTTGCCGAAGATGGTGGAACGCGGATCAGGCAGGTCCGGCGGGACATACAGGATCGCCTGGCGCTTGTAATCAAAGTGCGAAGGCACTACCAGTTCGCGGGCGTGGTCCAGGCCGACGCGCTGGCGAATGTACTCAAACTTGCCATGGTCTTCCGCGCCGGCCACGGCCAGAGTGGCCGAGGTTAGCACGGCGGTTTCCAGCGGCTCAAACAACGTCTTCTTCAGAATCTGCGAGACATCAATGGGCGCGGCTTGCAGCACCACGTGGGATTGTCCGCCGCGACCGCGCCGCGCTTCGCCGCGATACTCAATCCAGAACACCGTGTTCTTGTCTTGCGACTCCATGATGAACGCCAGTTGCGCCTGCAATTCCTGCGTGCGACGGGCCAGGTTGAAGACTTCGTCGGGCTTTTTGGGCAGGACCTCCAGTTCGGAGAAGACTCGCTGCAGCGACTGCATGACCGAATCGTAATCATCGCCATGTTTTTCCAGAAAACCATCGCGATCACGAAAAGCAAAGCGGCCTTCGCCCGTGGGCAGCACGCCAAAGAAGAAACGCGCCCGCTCGCGCAGCTTGCCCAGCGCCTGCAACAGCCCGGCCGAAGCAGCCTGCTTGCGCTGCAGGGTGAATTCCACGTCGCGGGCCAGCTCTTCAAAGCGCAGGTTGCTCACGCTGACGCCGAAATAGCTGCCGGCCACGTCTTCCAGTTCATGGGCTTCGTCAAAGATCACGGCATTGAATTCCGGGAGAATGCCGGCGTCCGGCGCGCCCGTCTGGCGCAGGGCCAGGTCGGCGAAGAACAGATGATGGTTCACGATGACAATGTCGCTCTCCATCGCTCGCCGATGCATCTCCGTGATGAAGCAGCGTTCCCATTGCGCGCACTTCTGGCCGGTGCAGCGCTCGGTTCGCGCGTCCAGCTTCTGCCAGAGCTGGTTGTTCTCCGGAAGGTCCTTCAGCTCGGCGCGGTCGCCGGACTGCGTCTCCGGCTCCCATTCGGCGATCTGCCGGTACTGTTCAATCTCCTGCAGGCCGTTCAGCACCGGCTGCTCGGTGAGGTCGTAGAGCTTCTGCCGGCAGAGATAATTATTGCGGCCTTTCATGTAGCAGACGCGCAGCGGGCCCAGGAGTTGTTCAAGAAAAGGAATATCTTTGAAGAACAGTTGTTCCTGCAGGTTCTTGGTGCCGGTGGAGATGATCACGCGCTTGCCGCTGCGAATCACCGGCAGCAGGTAGGCCAGCGTTTTGCCGGTACCGGTGCCGGCTTCCACCAGCAGGTGGCGGCGGTCTTGCAGGGCTTTCTCCACGGCTTCCGCCATCTGCAATTGACCACGTCGAAATTCGTAATTCGGATGCGCCTGGCTCAGCATTCCTCCCGGAGCAAAGAACTGGTGCAAAGTGGGCAGGAGTCTTTTCGCGGACTGATTTCCAGCAGATGTTCCGGGTTGAGGGAAGGAAGACATGAGTGAGAGTTGTTCTTATGATAGCGTGGAAGAAGATGGTAATTGGTATTTAGTACTTGGTACTTGACCTTGGCTCGAAGTACCCAATGAATTCTGCCGGTTGCAACGTTTCAACCTTCAGTGAATAACCCTGTCAAAACTCGTGTTCCTTTGCTGGCCATCGTGGGCCGGCCCAACGTGGGCAAGTCCACGCTGTTCAACCGTCTGATTGGACGGCGGCGCGCCATTGTGGGCGACGAGCCGGGCATCACGCGCGACCGCCTATACGGTGAGATCAACTGGCTGGGGCGCCTCCTTCGCGTGGTGGATACCGGCGGCATTGTTCCCGACGACAAAGCGCTGATCCCCGCGGAAATCTTCCGCCAGGCCCGCGTGGCCCTGGAAGAAGCCGACGCCGTGGTGATGGTGGTGGACGCTCGCACCGAACTCGCCTCACCGGACATGGAACTGGCGCGCCTGTTGCAGCGTCTGGGCAAGCCGCTTTTTCTGGCGGTGAACAAAGTGGATACAGCCAAACAGCAAGCGGCGGCGGAGAACTTCAGGACGCTGGGCATTCGTGAGGTGTTTCCCATCGCCGCCGAACACGCGCTGGGGACTACGGAGTTGCTCGATGCGATTCTGGCAGTGGTTCCCGTAGTAACTGCCAGCGCTGAGGCGGACGCTGCGACCAAGGACCATCCCAACCAGCGCGGAGCACAGTCCAAAGCGCGGCGCCAAGTTGAAGAGGCGCCGGAGACGGGCGAAGAATTCGTGCCTAAGCCTTCCGGCGGCGCGGCAGAGGAACCCGAGTCATCGGAAGCCGAAGCGCCTGAAGTCGTGGAGAAAGAAACCAAGGTGGCGATCATCGGCCATCCCAACGTGGGCAAATCAACGTTGCTCAACATTCTCACGGGCAGTTCGCGGGCCATTGTGTCACCCATCGCCGGGACCACACGTGACGCGATTGACGAGCTGATCGAAAAAGACGGACACACTTACCGCTTCATTGACACGGCCGGGATTCGCCGCAAAGGCAAGACCCACCTGATGGCGGAGAAAATGTCGGTGGTCATGGCACGTAAACACCTTGAGGCCGCCGACGTCGCTCTGCTGGTGATTGACGCGGTGGAAGGCGTGAACTCCCTGGACGCCAACATCGGCGGCTACGCGCATGAGAGCGGGCGCTCCGTGATTATTGTGGTGAACAAGTGGGACTTGGTCGGCCCGGGACGCAAAGACGGCAAGCCTCCGGCCGACCGCAAGGTTTACGAGGAGCGAGCGCGCCACGCCCTGAAGTTTTTGGAATACGCGCCCATGCTTTTTGTGTCGGCCACGGAGGGCAAGAGCATAGACAAGATTTTCCGCGCGCTGGAGCTGGTGTCCGCCGAGAGGCGCAAGCGCATCACCACCGGACAGATGAACCGGTTTCTGGAATCCGTCGACTTCGACCGCGCTGGCGTGCCGCACCGGCAAAAGGTCAAAGTCTTTTACATGACCCAGGCGCACGTCTCGCCGCCGACTTTTATTCTGTTCACCGATAAAGACGTGAAGCTGCACTTTTCCTACGAGCGGTTTCTGGAAAATCAGATCCGCAAAGCGTTTGGCTTTGTCGGCACGCCGATTTGGATCAAGAACCGTCCAAGGAAGAAAGTTGAATTAAAGCCCCAAAAAAGAAGACGCCGCTAACGCAACTCTTAGACAGCTTTTTGTATGCGTTTCCGGCCTGGAAGACATCGTCGAACTGCAGCTGGGTACAAGCGGCGTCAACTCGTCCACGGGCCAGGCGAAGGCGGCGGCATTCCCGCGGGCAGTGGAGCAGGTGGAACAGGCGGAGCAGGCCAGAGGATGGCTCCCAACCGCGGCACACGCCCGCCCAGGAAGTACACCGAATAAGACGTAAAGAACACAGCGAAGGGCGCTATGGCCAGCATGGTCAGGAGCAGAATCAGCGCCACGCCCACCAGCGCGCCGACCACGGCCAGTACGGCTCCCAATATGGCGCCGGCGGCTCCCAGAGTTTTCAGGGCGGTGGCCGCAAGTATTCCTATGAAGACAAGCAGCAGCATGGGCAGCAACAGAATCAGAAAACAGATCAAGAAAATGACGGAAGAAGCGATGCCGCCGACAATGTACAGAACCAGCTTCATGCCCATATAACCGGCAAACGCACCCGGTTCGGCGGAAACCAGAGTGCCAAGGTAGGACCACGCTTCGCCCAAGCTGAGGTCCTCGATCGCCAGGAGCGGCACAACGAAATCGTTGGCCAGCGTGGTGATAATTCCGGCCACTAGGCCGAAGATGAGCAAGCCCAGGAGCAAAGTGGCCAACAGGCCAAACAATGCTCCCAAAGGATCTTTGGAAAAACCCCCGCTTTTGAGGGCCATCCACAGCGGGCGCACGATGATGAAGAACAACGCCAGCCAGCTGGCCAGCATGAAGATGGCCCAGAACCCGAAGAACCGGTTGGTTTGCGGGCCGTATTGCCGCCACGCGCGCTTGATGGCGGGGTCACGCGTGAGCACTGCGTCCAGCTGGATGAAGCGAAAGCGGCAGCTGAGATACCCGAATGCCAGACTCAACAGCACAACCAGCGCGGCCACCAGCACAACCAAGACCAGATGGCCCACAAGCCAGGCCTGGACCATGGCCATTGCTTTGGGCAAATCCTTAAAGGGATCAAACTTCTCCATGCCCGCGGGGAATGAAGGCCGGCTGGTGTTGTAATTCAAGCTTCCGCCGGCGCCTCCGCCCGCAAGCCAGCCAATAAAGCCGATTTTCACCCACCTGGAGACGCGAAAAGGCCGGAAGAGCATATCGGCCAGCCGCTGAAACGCAGGGCTGATGGCATCAATAGGTGACAGGCGTGGCGGCATGGCTGGGAGCCGAGTGTACGCCAGGTTGAAGCCATGATGCCAGAGCTTTCAACGCATTTTCACAAACCATTTTGTGGCGCAGCTTTTTGTCGCGAACCCGCCGGCGCGTGGCCTCATCGAGTTGCGGAAGAAGATCGAACGTGATGTTGGCCGGCTGGAAGTGCTTGGCTTCCGCGTGGCAGAGGTAGTGCACCAACGATCCCATCGCGGTTTCCCGCGGTGGCGCCAGCGGCGGCAGCCCTTGCGCGATGCGCGCAGCGTGCATCCCCGCCAGCATGCCCATGGCGATGGACTCGGTATAGCCTTCCACGCCGGAGATCTGTCCGACGAAGAAGACGTTCGGGTGCTGCTTCATGTTGAGCAGATCAGTCAGCAGCGTTGGCGCGTTGATATAAGTGTTGCGATGGATCTGTCCGTAGCGCAGAAACCTGGCGTTCTCCAGGCCGGGGATGAGCCGCAGCACTCGTGCCTGCTCGCCGAATTTCAGGTGATTTTGAAATCCCACCAGGTTGTAGGAATCGGCGCGCAGGTTTTCCTGCCGCAACTGCACCACAGCATAGGGCCGCTTGCCGGTGCGCGGGTCTTCCAGACCCACGGGCTTCATGGGACCAAAGCGCAGCGTGTCTCGGCCACGGCGGGCGATTTCTTCGATGGGCAGGCAGCCTTCAAAATAATTCAGCTTTTCCCAGTCGTGGCCTTCCACCGGCTGCGCGGCGATGAGCGCGTCCAGGAAGCGGTCGTATTCTTCTTGGGTGAGCGGGCAATTGATGTAGTCGGCGGTGCCTTTGCCGTAGCGCGCCGCAAGATACACGCGCGACATGTCAATGGAATCGGCTTCCACGATGGGGCTGATGGAATCGTAGAAGTAGAGATGATCGCTGCCGGAAAGCCGCGCAATCTCTTGCGACAAGGCATCGGAAGTCAGCGGGCCGGTGGCCACCACCGTGAGTCCGTCGTTTTCGTCAATGCGCGTGACTTCTTCGCGAATGACCTTGATGCGCGGCTCCGCGGAAATTGCTTCCGTCACGCGCGCGGCGAACGCATCGCGATCCACGGCCAGCGCGTGGCCGGCAGGGACAGATGTTTCCTGCGCCAGCTTGATCAGCAGCGATCCCGCGCGGCGCATTTCTTCCTTCAGCAACCAGGGCGCGGTGTTTTCGCTTTCTGATTTGAGCGAGTTGGAGCAGACGAGCTCGGCGAACTTGCTGGTCTGGTGCGCGGGCGTGGATTTCACGGGACGCATCTCGTGCAGTTCCACGTCCACGCCGCGGAGGGCGCATTGCCAGGCGGCTTCGCAGCCGGCGAGTCCGGCGCCGATGATCGTTATTCTGGATGCTCGCGATTGTGTGATCAAGAAACCGCTGTCCTTTTCATCGCTCCGCGATGAACGTCTGCCTAAAGGCCCGCGATTCGCGCGCGAATCGCTAGACGCTGATACGCGGCGGTGGGCAGTCTTTCAGACTGACCCACTGCCGGCGCCGATGATCTTCATTCTTGAACACCGCCAGCGTGCATTCCCCGCTTCGACTGTGATTCGGCCTTTTTTCGACTTTGTTCCGCAGAAGATGAGTCGCCGCCCTTCGCCAGCTTTGACAGCGCGGGCTCCATCAAACGCATGGTCTCCCATTCGTCCATGATGGTGGCGCCCAGAGTGTCATAGAACTTGAGCGCTGGCTCGTTCCACTCCAGCACCTGCCAGCGCATGCCGTAGCAGTTTTCGGCCACGGCAATCTGCGCCAGCTTTTGCAACAGGGCCTTGCCAATGCCGTGGCCGCGCATCTCCGGCAGCACGAACAGATCTTCCAGATAGAGACCGGGCTTGCCCAGCCAGGTGGAGTAGTTGAAGAAGAAAAATGCGAAGCCGGCGGGCTTGCCGTCCCATTCGGCGATGAGGCAGCGATACTTGGGGTCAGGGCCAAAGCCGTCGCGCACCAGGTCGGCTTCTGTGGCCACCACGGCGTCGGGCTCGCGCTCGTATTCGGCCAGGCGGCGGATGAAATCCAGGACCAGCGGTGCATCGAGCGCGGTAGCGTTGCGAATCGAGAGCATGAGAAAGGTCCTATCAGAACTTACAGCAATGGACGCGAAGAACGCAAAGTCAGAGGAGTTTGCCAGAATCGTCGAAATTGCCAAAAATCGCCGCAAGGAAAACGCATGACGAGGGACCGGGAATGTGCCGGCGATTCAACATCTGCTCAAGCGGTCATCCTGAATTGTCTCAGAGCCTCGTCTTCCGCGGGGTAGTCAAAGGGAACAAGCGAAGCGGCCGGCGGATTGGCGCGTTCCCAAGCAATCGTACGGCGAATGGCTTCGTCTCGCGACACTACCTCCTGGTAGCCAAGCTTTTTGCGGATGCGCTCTGAGGACACGACCAGATGTTGCGCGGTGTTGCCCGGCATGAGCAAATGTTTTGGAGTGCGGTCATGCGGCAGCACCACGAACTCGCCGGTCCAGCCGGCGCCAGCAGCAATCCTTCGCGCCCAATCCAGTTCGCTGAACGATTCAGTTTCACACACGTTGTAAATCCTGCCGGCGGATTGGGGTGACGCCACAGCGAGCGCGACGGCCGCGCCAACGTCTTCCACGTATCCGCGTGGCGTGCGCCATGCTGCTACGTCGTCAGCAAAGATGATTTGCCTCCGGCCATCGTCGATGCGCTTGAGCACGGCGCGAAAACGATGGCCATAGTCGCCCGGTCCATAGACCATGGGCAAACGCAACACCGTGCCCGGCAAGGCCTGGTCGCCCAGAATTTCCCGTTCGACTGAAACCTTGTCATAGTGCTCGTCCAGCCAGGGCAGCATCACGCGCACCTTTTTTAGCACCTCTGGAGGGTACGTCTGCGGGTTTGTCCGCAGAGCTGAGTCTTCGTTGACGGGCATTTCCTGCAGGTCCCCGGATTCATGACCGTAGAACACGCCCCAGGCCCGATACACGTCCATGCTGCTGAGCGCGATCACGCGCCCCGTGATATGGCGGAAGGTATCCATCAACTGCTGCGCCTGGCGGCCTGAGCTGAGAACGAAATCCACGACCACGTCAAATTTTTGCCGGCGGAACTCGAGCTGGTAGTCCTGAAGAAACTGGCGATCGCCCCGAATCTCTTCCGCGCCTTCGGGCGCCCGGGTCTTGCCACGATGAAACACGGTGAGCTGGTGTCCACTCTTTTGCAGCGCAGCCGCCGTCGCAGGGCCGATGAAACCGCTGCCTCCGATGAGAAGAACTTTCATCCGTGTGCTTTCCTTCGCCAGAATGGCGAATGTTACGAATTCAGCATATCTCAGCCTTCACAAAATGCCCAAAGGCCATCCCTATCGGGGCGATCACTGTGTATATCGTTATTATTTTCAATGATATATATGGTAACGTTACTAAAGTTATCTTGGACATGTACCAAAGGACAGGGTACTTTGGTAGGCAGAAGAGACCCTTATTCGATTTTCCGGCAGGTGAGCAATCACCTGGATTCAGCAGTACAGGGTAAGGAGCAGTGAAATGGCAACAAGAAGCAGCCTTCGGAGACGGGTGGTCCTTCCGGTCACCATAATCCGAAACGACGGAACGCAACGGCAACTGGCCCACACATTGGACGTAACCTCAGACTCAGCCCGGCTGGCTGGGCTGTACCTGGACATTGAGCCGGGCGAAGTCATAGAAATACTTCGCGGCACGGCGCGGACCAAGTTTCGAGTTTTTTGGGTAGGAGCCGCCAGCACGCCCCTGGCAGGACAGATCGGCACGCAATGCATTGTCCCCGGCAAGAACATATGGGGCGTGGCGTTGCCTCCCGATGAGCCCGACAACCTTAACAATCCTGAACAATTTCGCACCAGCGATCCGGTGGTGCACTCCGTGCATGACGCCGATGAGCGGCGCGGCCATTCGCGGCTGGAATGCAACGCCGGGGCTTCCATTCAAGCGCCCGGAATCAAGCATCCCATCTACGCCCGGATCACTGACATATCCGAAGGCGGCGTCTATGTGACCACCGCCACGGTGCTGCCGCAGAACACTTCGGTCCGCCTGCAGATGAACATTGAAGGTTTTCTGGTGGAGATGCCGGGCGTGGTCAAGAGCAGCGACGCGGCCATCGGCATGGGCATTGGCTTCCTGAACGTGGCGCAGGAGAAACAAAAGAAGCTGGCCCTGGCCATTCAAGGGCTGAAGAGGAAGATGGCGCAATCCCAGCGGGAAGAACCACTTGATCGTCTGGTGATTGCACCTTTTTCAATCGCTGGTTAGTTCGAAAGCGAAGAAGACTGGTTGTGGATTGCAGGCTCGCGCAGATATTGCGCGAGCTTGCGTCGTTTATGGCAGTTGTTTGTGCGGAGTTTTTTCAGACGCGCTCTAGAGGATTACCCGTTCGTCGCCCACACGGCGCGTGACCCGCTGCTGGTCCAGATATTCGAGCAGGGGAATCGCGTACTTCCTGGTCACGCCGATCAGGTCTTTGAACGTGGCGACGTCAATCTTGGGCGATTTGGCTTTCTGCGCGGCCACCACCTGGCGCAGGCTTTCGAGGGCGCTGTGGTGGAACACCAGGTCGTCGGTGAGCTTCACCAGCACGCGGTCGCGCAACAGCAGGGTGACCAGCTTCTGTGCGCGCGTACGATCCACCGGAAGTTTATCCAGGACTTCCTTCATCAGCGGGACTTTCAAGCCGGCGTCGGCAAACGCTTTTTCGATTTGCCCTTTGGCTTTGGCTTCATCGTCTTTCAATTCCACGCCGCGTCCCGCCAGGCGTACCTGCTCGCCGCTGACCTCCGTCTTCTTGTCGCGCGCCAGCTGCGCCAGCAGGGCTTCCATGACGGTCTGGTGCAGGCCGAGCTTGGCCCGCAGCTCTTCTTTGCTGATGCCGCCGACGAGCGGGTTGGCTTTGTGAAAGGCGTCCACCGCAGCCAGCAGACTTTCACGCGCATGGCTGAAAGACTCACTGGCGACGAAAAATTCTCCCGCCTGCGTGATCTGCTTTTGCTGGACCAGCGCCGCAAAAACCGGCTGCAGGACGGAGGGCTTCAAGCCGGTTTCGCGAACGGCAGCAGGCATGTCCAGGCCGTCTTTCCCGCGCCGCGCAACGCGCGCCAGCAACGCGTCTTGTCTTGATCCGCCGGCCAGTGCCTTGAGCACGGCCAAGCGTGCGTCTTTTTTTTGTCGCGCCAGCGGGAATGCGTCCAGCACCAGCGCGCCGCCAATGGTCACGACTGGAGAAAACTGCCGCAGGATGGCGTGATCGCCCGGCAGCAAGAGCAAAGGTTCTTCCGTGCGCAGTTGGGCGAAAGTCGTGCTTCCCGGTTTGATTTCATTGCCTTCATGCAACGCGACTTCGGCAATGGTCTCCGACGCAAACACATGCAGGTGGACGCGCGCACGGTTCTTCAGCGGCTTGGCGTCTTTGAGCAAGGAGAGCTGCACTTCGATGCGTTGCGTGGTGTCCAGTAGCCCGGGAGAAGCGAGCGTCATGCCGCGCGCCAGGTCTTCCATGGGAACGCCGGCCAGGTTGAGCGCGGTGCGCTGCCCGGCAACGGCTTCGCCAGCCGGAGCGCCGTGGACCTGCACGCCGCGTACCCGTGCGCGTTGCCGCGCCGGGAAAATCTCAACTTCTTCCTCTTTTTTGATTTTGCCGGCGATCAGCGTGCCGGTGATGACCGTGCCAAAGCCTTTCATCACAAAGACGCGGTCTATCGGCAGGCGGAAGAGAGCTTCAGTATCGCGCGCCGGAACCTCGGCGGCCAGCCGCGCGATCTGGCTCTTCAATTCGTCCAGTCCGGCGCCGGTAAGGCTGCTTACGGCGACGATCGGCGAGCGGCTGCTATCGAGGAACGACCCGCGCACAAAGTCTTCCACTTCCAGCTTCACCACGTTGAGGGTTTCTTCGTCCACCATATCGCTCTTGGTGATGACGGTGATGCCGCGCGGGATGGAAAGCAGCCGGCAGATTTCAAAATGTTCGCGGGTCTGCGGTTTGATGGATTCGTCGGCGGCAATGACCAGCAGCACCAGGTCAATCCCGCCCACGCCGGCCAGCATGTTGCGCACAAAACGCTCGTGGCCGGGGACGTCAATAAATCCGAGGCGTAGATTCTCACCGCTGGGCGCGGGAAGCTCAAGGTGGGCGAAGCCCAGATCAATGGTGATGCCGCGGCGTTTCTCTTCTTCCAGACGGTCGGCGTCAATGCCGGTGAGGGCCTTGACCAGCGAAGTCTTGCCGTGGTCAATGTGTCCGGCCGTGCCGATGATGATGGACTTCATTTCGTTCCGGCCGCCGATTGCGGCTTCATCCGCTCTTGGAAGTAGGCGTCATAAAAATCCAGCCCGGCTTTGTTGATGTGCGAGCCGACGGCGACCTGATCGCCCAGTTCCAGTACCGCGTCTTTCTCCGGGTCATAGGCAGGCCATTCCGGGAGTCCCTTGGCGTTGGGGTTTCCGGTGGCGGCGAAGTTCACCCAGTAGCCGGCCATCGCGTCACTCAACTTGTGGTCCACGTCTTCCCAGGGGAACGGCCAGACGAAGTTGCCGAAGACATAAGGAATTTCCGACGCATGGAATGCGCCGA
The DNA here is from genome assembly GCA_020072815.1 of Terriglobia bacterium. NCBI lineage: Bacteria > Pseudomonadati > Acidobacteriota > Terriglobia > Terriglobia bacterium. The sequence continues at coordinate 808,522 of JAIQGE010000001.1, forward strand.
GGCGCGCGCTCTGCCGTCCGGGCGGGCGACGCGTGAAGTAGTAGCGGTACACCGGATGGTGTCCGGTCTTGACCTGCATGCGCGCCCACGTGCGCATCTCCCAGCCAAAGGTCAGGTCGCGAAAGCTGGCCAGGTACGAGGCCAGGGCTTCCTGATCGGAGCCGGCCGGATAGACCTTGAAGAACTGATCGGCCAGATCGCCAAGGCGCTGGCGCGCTCCGGCGGAGAACACGGCTGCCGTCAGGAACCCGGCTGGAGGAGCAAAGATGGTGCCTTCATCGGCGTTGTTTCCGACCAGCAGCGGCACGTCATTCTGCTTGCCTTGAGCAAAGGTGCTGTAAACGTCCTGCGGCAGAAACCAGCCGTCCACGTTGGCGCGGGCGGTGTCAGGGTTGGTTTTGGCCAGTTCTTCCGCGGGCATCGCTCGCAGGGCCTTGAGGACATCTTTTTTCGCTGCTGGAGCCGCCGAGGACGGATTGCTTGGCCCGTCAGCGGCTGAGCTGGACGCGGCGGCGGTGGTCGCACCTGGCCCCGCGTTGGTTACTAAGGTCGCGGCGATTCGCTCACCTTCTTTTTCGGCTTTCTCTTGCGTCAGCATCGGTGCAAACAGACCGCCGCTTTCGCCGATGGCGCGCGCGAACAGTCCTTTGGCCAGCGGGCTGGCGGTGAGGGCGCACACGCTCCATGAGCCGGCTGATTCGCCGAAAATCGTTACGCGATTGGGATCGCCGCCAAAGGCCGCAATGTTCTTCTTCACCCATTGCAGCGCCGCAACCTGGTCCAGCAATCCGTAATTTCCTGAAGCATGGTGCGCGGACTCCGACGCGAGCTCAGGGTTGGCAAAGAAGCCGAAGATGCCCAGGCGGTAATTGAGCGTGACCACCACCACGCCTTTGCGGGCGAGGTTTTCGCCGTCATACATGGGTGTGGTGGAGGAGCCGCGGGTCAAACCTCCGCCGTGGATCCAGACCATGACGGGCAGGCGGTCATTAGCGGTCTTGGCCGGCGTCCATAGGTTCAGGTGGAGGCAATCTTCGCTCATGGTGGAGATGTCATTCTGGAAGATGGCGGCCGCGGGCGGATAAGGGACCTGCCAGCAGGTGGCGCCGAACTTGCCGGCGTCGCGAACGCCTTGCCACGCAGCCGGCGGCTGCGGCGGCCTCCAGCGGAGATCGCCCACCGGCGGCGCGGCGTAAGGAATCCCGCGATAGACGCGTACGTCAGCGTTGGCGCCGGGGACTCCGGAGAGCAGACCTTGCTCCACGCGGACGGGATCTTTCCCGGCGGCGAATGATGGCGGGGTTGTCACGGTGGATACGAATCCTAGAAGAAAGAGTGCGATAAACCAAAGCTTCATATTGCGTGCCCTCGCGGTGCGGTATAGCTGGTCAAAGTTGAATCGGATTCTTTCACAGGGGCGAGGGTGCGGCAAGGAGGGAGTTTATAACATATTTTATATACAACGTTGCCGAGTCCTGATAGAGTGCGGGTGTGAGCAAGACCCCGACCAAATCCCCAGCGGAAATCCACTGGGAAGGAGATTCGCGGGAAGTGATCACCGGCTTTCCTGATCCCGGTCCGTGCCGACCTGGGCTTTTCGCTTTGGCAATTGCAGCAGGGCGAGATGCCGGCTTCAGCAACGCGCCGGATGCAATCTGTCGGTTCCGGTGTGTGGGAACTGAAAGAGCAAGACGAGCGATCTTGGTATCGCGTTATTTATCTCGCGAAGATCGACACTGTGATTTACGTTCTGCATTGTTTTGAAAAGCGAAGCCGGAAGACCGATAGGCGCGATCTGGAGATTGCACAGGAAAGGCTGGCTCGCGTGCGGCAGCGTATCCAACAACAGAAGAAGGACAAGAAACATGGCCAGAAGAGCAAATAGGCCCGGGCATGTGACCAAGGCCGACATTTTTGATGATTTAGAGTTTTCCCCGTCCGAGGCTGCATCACTCAAGATTAAGGCGAGGATCTTGAGCGCTCTGTTGAAGCGGATACAGCAGCAACGTTATACCCAGGCTCGCTTGGCGGAGCTACTTGATGATTACCAGCCAAACATCAGCAATCTGCTTAATGGAAAGATCTCGAAAATGAGCATCGAGAAGCTGCTCACGTATGCGCATCGTTTGAATCTGGATGCGGAGATTACGATGAAGATGAGGCCGCGTTCGGCACGGTCAAAGAAAGTCCGAGTAGCCTGATGGCGGCCGCGATTTGGCAGTGCCGGGTGGCAAGAGCTGGCATTTTAAGACCATATTTTTGCTTGAAATTTGCCTGGAATTGTGCTACGATAAGTGGTTTATTTACTATCATATAGCCTTATCTTGCCGTCGAAGGCAAGGGAGTGCTCCAACTGGAATGATCCCCGGGGATGACTTGAGCTAAGTCCTTATTTTTCGGGGATGAACGGGGAGGGGGAGGGTATCGCACGTGATCGCCGACATCGCCGTGATCGGAAAACCTCTAACCACAAAGGACACGAAGGAACACAAAGGGGGACAGTCAAACCGCTCAAACCCGCTTAATTCTGAATGTTGGAACATGCGAAAATAGAATCACCGCCTATGTCTACTGTGCAAATCTCCGCGATTACCCCTGAAGTCATCGCCGACCACGGCATCACGCCGGAAGAATATGGACGCATCAAGAGCGCGCTGGGCCGCGAGCCCTCGCTCACCGAACTGGGCGTCTTCAGCGTGATGTGGAGCGAGCACTGCTCGTACAAGTCGTCGCGCGTGCATTTGAAGCGCCTGCCCACGCGCAGCAAGCTGGTGGTGCAGGGACCGGGGGAAAACGCCGGCATCATTGACATCGGCGACGGCTGGGCATGCGCGTTCAAGATTGAGTCGCACAACCACCCGTCGTTCATTGAGCCGTTTCAGGGAGCGGCCACCGGAGTCGGCGGAATTCTGCGCGACATCTTTACCATGGGGGCGCGGCCGCTGGCGGTAATGGATTCGTTGAGATTTGGACCCATCACGCCAGGGCCAATCACGCCAGGCGCGAAAGCGCCGGACGACAACAATGCCCAGGCCACCATCCACAAGAACCACTCGACCATGGAAGGCGTGGTCAGCGGCGTGGCCTCTTACGGCAACTGTTTCGGCGTGCCCAACCTGGGCGGCGAAACCAAGTTTGAGTCCTGCTATTCGCAGAACCCTCTGGTCAACGCTTTCGCGCTGGGCCTGGTGCGTCGCGACCAGATCTTTTACGCCAAGGCCGCGGGCGAGGGGAACCCAGTCATCTACGTGGGCGCCAAGACTGGGCGCGACGGCATCCACGGCGCCACCATGGCCAGCGAAGAGTTCAGTGAAGGCTCAGAGGCCAAGCGGCCCAACGTGCAGGTGGGCGATCCGTTCCTGGAAAAACTCTTGCTCGAAGCGTGTTTGGAAGCCATGCACACCGGCGCCGTCGTGGGCATACAGGACATGGGCGCTGTTGCTCGTCGCCGAGAGCGGGCGCGAGCAGGAAGTGCTGCGCGTCTTCGAGAAATGGGGACTGGACGCGGTGATCGTAGGAAAGGTCACCAGCAGCGGCCGATTGCGTGTGCTGGAACACGGCAAGCTCGTCGCCGACATACCCAACACTGCGCTGACGGATGACGCGCCTTTGTACAACCGCCCCGTGGGGATTTGGGAGCCGCCGGTATCGCGCACCAAGCCAGCGAATATTCGCTTCACGGACGGCGATCTCACTGCCAACTTCAAGCGCCTGCTGGCTTCGCCGAACATCTGCTCCAAGCGCTGGGTGTTTGAACAATATGACTCCATGGTGCAATCGAACACCGTGGAAGGTCCGGGCGCGGACGCCGGCCTGATGCGCATCAAGGGCAGCAAGCGCGCGCTGGCCATGGCTTTGGACGGCAACGGCCGCTGGTGCTGGCTGTCTCCGAAGCTGGGCGCCATGCATGCCGTGGCCGAAGCCGCCCGCAACGTGTCGTGCACCGGAGCCACTCCGGTGGCAGCCACCAACTGCCTGAACTTTGGCAATCCGGAGAAGCCGCAGATCATGGGACAATTTTCAGCCGTGGTGGACGGCCTGGCGGAAGCCTGCACCGCGCTGGAAACTCCCATCACCGGCGGGAACGTAAGCCTGTACAACGAAACCCTGGGCGAGGGAATTTATCCCACGCCGGTGGTCGGCATTGTGGGGATCCTGGAAAACGTGGACGACGCCATGACCTTCCACTTCCGCCAGCCCAATCGTGATGTCCTCATTTTGAGTGGTGGTGCGAGAACAGATTCCGCGCAGGCGGAAGCCGAATTTGGGTCGTCGGAATACGCCAAGGAAGTGCTGGGCGCGGTTTGGGGCCAGCCGCCGGCGCTGGACCTGAAGCAGGAAGCGGCGCTGCAAAAGTGCCTGCGCGAGCTGATCCACAGCCACAGCATCGAATCGGCGCATGATGTCTCCGATGGCGGGCTGGCGGTCGCGCTGGCAGAAGCCGGCTTCGTGCAGCCTGGTCTGGGAGCGGAGATCGACCTTAACTCCAATGGTTTGTTCGCCGAAACGCTGCTGTTTGGCGAGGACGCCAGTCGCATCGTGGTTACCTGCGACTTGGAAAAGACTGAGAGCATCAAAAGAACAGCGTTACAATGGGGCCTGACAGCGGACCGGATCGGGCGCACTGTTCCTGGAAAACTGGTGATCAAGATTGATGGCAAGGTAGCCATTTCCGCGCCGGTGTCAGAGTTGAAGCAAGTATGGGAAACGGCGCTGACTGCGGCGTTGGCGGGAAGCGGTAGTTAGTACTTGGTACTTAGTATTTGGTACTTGGTATTTGGTTACTGCTGAAGGACGACATGGATGACAAGGGTTTGAAATCTTTGTGACTGGTTGAGACTCTATCGCGGGCAGGTGGGGCCGATGGCATTTGACAAACTCAAGGAATATTGTGGCGTTGTCGCCGTGCACACGCACGCGGAAGCAGCCACGCTCGCGTATCTGGGTCTGCACCAGTTGCAGCATCGCGGCCAGGAGTCGGCGGGCATGGTTTCCTCCGATGGCGGACGCCTGCACCTGCACAAAGCCATGGGTGAAGTTGCGGAGATTTTCACCGAAGAAGTGCTGGCCAAGCTTCCCGGCAGCATCGCCATTGGGCACACGCGTTACTCCACGGCCGGCGACTCCGCCGTACTCAATGCCCAGCCCATCATGGTGGACTGCAACAAAGGCATGATCGCGCTGGCCCACAACGGCAACCTGGTCAACGCGTGGGAAATCCGCAGCCGACTGGAAGCCCAAGGTTCCATTTTCCAGACGACCAGCGACACGGAAGTCATCGTGCACCTGATCGCGCAGTCCAAGGAACAGACTTTGCCGGAAGCAGTGTGCGACGCGCTGCGCCGCATTGAGGGCGCGTTTTCGCTGGTCATGATGACCCGCGACCGCGTTTTTGCCGTACGCGATCCACGCGGCTTCCGCCCGCTGTCCATGGGACGCATCCACAACGGCGGCGGCTCGGAGCGTGACACCATTGTCTTTGCTTCCGAGACCTGCGCGTTTGATCTGATCGGCGCCGTGTACGAGCGCGACGTGAAGCCGGGCGAGATGGTGGTGGTGGGACCGGAAGGCGTTTCTTCGCGCTTCTTCGCCGCGGAGATGAAGCAGTCCAGCTGCATCTTTGAGCACGTTTACTTTTCGCGTCCGGACAGCGTGGTCTTTGGACGTTCGGTGCAGGCCAGCCGCGAGGCCCTGGGCCGCCAGTTGGCAAGGGAATCCGGTATTCCAGCGGACGTGGTGGTCCCCGTGCCGGACTCCGGCGTGACCGCTGCGCTGGGCTATGCCGCGGAAGCGGGGATTCCGTTTCGCTTTGGCCTGATCCGCAATCATTACGTGGGCCGCACTTTTATTGAGCCGGAGCAGCGGGTGCGCGACTTCGGCGTGAAACTCAAGCTGAACCCGGTGCGCAATTTGCTCGCGGGGAAACGAGTGGTCCTGATTGACGACTCCATTGTGCGCGGCACCACCAGCCGGAAGATTGTCCGCATGGTGCGCGACGCCGGCGCCCAGGAAGTGCACATGCGCATCTCCTGTCCGCCCACCATTTCGCCTTGCTATTACGGCGTGGACACTCCGTCCAAGGGCCAGCTGATCGCGGCGAACAAGACCATTACCGAGATCCGCGACTACATCGGCGCGGATTCCCTGGCGTATCTTTCGTTGAAAGGGATGAAGGAAGCCTGCGCCGAAGGGGAGAAGACCACCTACTGCACGTCGTGCTACACCGGAATCTATCCCACAGAGTTTGTGCCGCTGGAGACGCTGATTCCGCCGCCGGTGGAAATCAAGAAGCCGTAGGGCGTTTTCCGCCAGGCGCGTTTTGCGCTAAGATTTTTTGCCATGCCTGAAGTCCGCACAGTTTATTTCTCGCGCATCGCGTCGCCCATTGGTCCCTTGTTGATCGCGGCCACCGAGCGGGGCCTGTGTTGTCTGCAATTCAACGGCAAAATGCCCAGGCAGGCCAAGCATGAAGTTTGGATCGAATCCGAAGAACATCTGCGGCCCTACCAGGAAGAGATAGAGGCCTATTTCCGCGGCGAACTTCGCGCCTTTACCTGCAAGCTGGACCTGCAGGGCACCGCGTTTCAAAAGAAATGCTGGGAGGCGCTCTGCCGCATTCCGTACGGACAAACCTGTTCGTATGCGGAGATTGCTGAGGCGGTAGGCAGGCCCCAGGCGTTTCGCGCAGTGGGCCAGGCCAACCATAACAACCCAGTGGCGATTGTTGTCCCGTGCCACCGCGTGGTGGGCGCCAACGGGACGCTTACCGGCTACGGCGGCGGGTTGGACGTAAAGGAAAAGCTGTTGCGTCTGGAAGGCGTGCCTCTGCAGGAACCGCTGGGCTTCGATGACTCGCGTGGCAACAGAGTTGCACGGGCTTTGGCTTAGATAACAGGCTATGCGCAGTTCAGTCTTGCAAGATATACCGTCAAGCAGTCCTGAAAGTCGTTTTGGCCGATTCTCGCTTTTCGACGGAAAAGGCGGGTTACTACTGTATCTTCAGTGATTCGATATTACTGGATTTACAGGGCTGGGTTACTCGACAATAGATACGCAGCTTGGGCGGATAATCATGCCTGCCTGTGTCCATTGTAAGCATCCCGTTGCACAATTGGGACAACAAGCGGCTTGAGATTGGCTCATGCCCGCTGAGGCGGTAGACTCAGACTATGCAGCACGCGCACCCCAATGCCCCTCTGAGTGCGAGGGCGCTACGGTACTCGCTGTTGGCCACGGCAGTGTACGTTGTAGTCACGCTGGTGGCGGGTTTGCGCGCACACAGTCTGGCGTTGCTTTCTGAAGCCGGGCACAACGTTACTGACGTGCTGGCGCTGCTGCTCTCCTGGGTAGCCGTTTTCATTCAAACCCGTCCGCCCAGCTCCACCAAGACCTTTGGATACCATCGCGCCGGCGTGGTGGCGGCGTTCATCAACGCGCTCACTCTGGTGGCCATTGCTTTCTACATTTTCTACGAAGCCCTCTTGCGCATGCGCCATCCGGTTGAGGTGCAGCCGCAACTGATGATCTGGGTGGCGGTGGCCGGAGTAATCATGAACGGGACGATTTCCTGGATCCTGTTCCGCGCCGCCAGTGACGTGAATATCCGCAGCGCGTTCATCCATCAACTGGGCGATACCCTCTCCACGGCGGCGGTCATCGTGGGCGGCTGGGCCATCCTGTGGACGGGACAAACCTGGATTGATCCCGCTCTGTCCATCGGAATTGCCTGCCTGATTCTCTGGTCGTCCCTGGGGATCATTCAGGAGACGCTCAATATTCTGCTGGAGGGCGCGCCCCGGGGAATGACCGTGGAACAGATCGTCAGCCAGCTCAGCGAAATTGCGGAAATCCATGATGTACATGACGTCCATGTCTGGAGCATTGGCTCGGACACCCACGCGCTGTCATGCCACATCCGGATCAACGATATCCCGCTTTCCGAGAGCGACCGCATCTTGCGCCAGGTAAAGACGATTTTGATGGAGCAATACCACATTGAGCACACGACCATCCAGTTCGAGCACAGCGTGTGTGAGGTTTCCCACGGATGCCCAATTCCGGTGGCCATTCCGCGTCTGGAGACCCGCATGAAGCTCAAGCGCCGCGTTTAGCGCGGCGCAAAGGGACCCGCAAAACTTGCAACCTCCCTTGTCCTGATGCAACCTTTTCTTGTTTGTTATCGTAATTGATCACGTACGTCTAATTAGCAGGACGCCAAGGGACGCGTGCGGGCCTAGAGAGGCGGACGAAAATGGGGTTTTTTGCAACGCAACTCAAGCAGGTGCTGAGAAGGTTAAGCCGGGCGCCAATGTTTGCCGTGGTAACCCTGATCACTTTGGCGGCTGGAGTCGGCGCGAACACCGTGGTTTTCAGCGTGCTGGAGAGCATTCTGCTGAAGCCGTTGCCTTATCCCCATTCTGAAGAGCTGGTGAACGCGGAGCACGCGGCGCTGGGAATCAACGTTCCGCGCCTGCCGGGAGCTCCCTCCAACTACTTCATCTACCGCGAGCAGAATCGCAGCTTCCGGGACATCGCCATGATGACCAACGACTCCGCCAGCGTGACCGGCTTGGCCGAGCCGGAACAGGTGCCGACGCTGCGAGTCACCGACGGTCTTACGTCTGTTCTGGGTGTATCGCCCATGCTGGGACGGGCGTTCAGCCGCCAGGACGACACACCCGGCAACCCGGACACGACGATCCTGATGTACGGCTACTGGCAGCGCAAGTTCGGCGGCAATCGCGCCATCATTGGGCAGACCATCAAAATGGACGGCAAGATGCGCGAGATCATCGGCGTAATGCCGCGCGATTTCCACATTCTTGATCAGGAAGATCCCGCGCTGCTCATTCCTTTCCAATTTGACCGCAGCAAGATGTTTCTTGGCAACTTCAGCTATACGGCCATTGCGCGGCTCAGGCCGGGCGTGAGCATCGAGCAGGCCAGCGCGGACGTCGCGCGCATGCTGCCTATCGTCTCCCAGACTTTTCCGCCTCCGCCGGGCTTCAGCCTGAAGATGTTTGAGGACGCGCACCTGGCGCCGAACCTGGCGCCGCTGAAGAGCCGCGTGGTGGGCGACGTGGGCAAACTGCTCTGGGTGCTGATGGGTTCGATCGGTCTGGTGCTGTTGATCGCGTGCGCCAACGTGGCCAACCTGGTGCTGGTCCGCGTGGAAGGCCGGCGGCAGGAACTGGCGGTGCGCGCAGCGCTGGGCGCGGGCTGGGGACGCATTGCTTCAGAGCTGTTGTTTGAGAGCGTAGTCCTGGGTGTGCTGGGCAGCCTGCTGGGACTTGGGCTGGCCTACGCCGCGTTGCGGACGCTGGTAGCCATGGCTCCCAAAGGTCTGCCGCGGGTGAATGAAATCAGCATTGACGGCTGGGTGCTGCTATTTACGTTGGGTATTGCGCTCCTGGCCAGCGTGCTCTTTGGCATTATTCCCGTCTTCAAGTATGCCGGAGTGCGCGTGGCGACCGGCTTGCGTGAAGGCGCACGCGGCCTGAGCCAGGGCCGCGAACAGCATCGCGCACGCAGCGTCCTGGTGGTGGTGCAAGTCGCTTTGGCGCTGGTGTTGTTGATCTGCTCGGGACTCATGGCGCGGACCTTCGTCGCGCTGATCAGAGTGCAACCGGGCTTCGACCACCCGGAAGAGTTACAGACCTTTGCCCTGTCCATCCCCAAGGCGGAAATTGCCGACGAAGAGCGCGTGGCGCGCACGTTCGAAGAGATTCTGCACAAGGTGGCGGCTGTACCAGGCGTGCGGATGGTGGCGCTCTCTACCAGCGTCCCCATGGACAGGAACACCAGCTTCGACCCGATTTTTGCCCAGGACAAATCCTACAAGCCGGGAGAAATCGGCGCCCTGCGCCGCTTCAAGTGGGTAGCGCCTGGGTTCCCGGCCACGATGGGCACGCCACTAGTCGCCGGCCGGGACCTGACCTGGAATGACCTTTACAACAGAACGCCGGTAGCCCTGGTTTCTGAAAACGTTGCGCGCGAGCTGTGGCAGAGTCCAGCGGCGGCGCTGGGCAAGCGCATTCGCGTGGGTACCACCGACGACTGGCGCGAGGTCATCGGCGTGGTAGGCAACATCTACGATGACGGCGTGAACAAGCCGGCTCCCACCGAAGTCTATTGGCCCATTTTGATGGCCAATTTTGATGGCGACAAGAGCGTGGTCTTCCGCTCACTCTCGTTCGTGCTGCGCACGCCGCGCGCGGGAACGGAAGGATTGATGAAAGACGTCCGCCAGGCCGTGTGGTCGGTGGACCCCAACCTTCCTTTGGCCGACGTGCGAACCGTGGAGTACTACTACAAATCTTCCATGGCCCGGACGTCCTTCACTCTGCTGATGCTGGGTGTGGCTGGCGCCATGGCTGTTCTGCTGGGCACGGTGGGGATCTACGGCGTGATTGCTTACTCGGTTTCGCAGCGTACACGCGAAATTGGCATTCGCATGGCCCTGGGTGCACAGCGCCAGGAACTAACAGGCCTGTTCGTGCGGCACGGACTGGTGCTTACCGGCATAGGCCTGGTCTTTGGGCTGGCGGCGTCGCTGCTTTCTATGCGGTTTTTGTCATCGCTGTTATTTGGCGTGAAACCTATGGACCTCGCTACTTATGCCGCAGTGTCCGTGGGCTTGGCGATCACGGCGACGCTGGCCAGCTACCTGCCTTCGCGAAAGGCTGCATCGGTGGATCCGGTGGAGGCCCTCAGAGGAGAATAGAACTCTGACGGGCCACCCAGCTCGGGACGTCGCCTACCGAGTCCCGGCCAGCGTGGTTACTGGCGGTTTGGGGCTTATGGACGCGCTTTGTCCATTTCTTTCCAGCCACATAGCGTACAATAGCTTTACAGCAGCTCTGCGCTGCGGTAATCTCTGGAGCCCTGAGGACTTACTTCCTCATCTAATTACTTAATGAAGCCTTGGCGCCAAATTCTGCGATATTTTGTGTCCCTGCAACTCCTGCCGGCATTGGAGAGCGGGGAGGAGACGCTTTTGGTCGGCGGCCAGGCGGTGGTCGAGGGCGTGATGATGCGCTCGCCCCATGCGTGGGGAATCGCCATCCGCAAGAGTTCGGGGGAAATCAGCACTCACAGCGAGCCCCTGCAGCGGCCTTCCGAGAGACACAAATGGCTGGGATGGCCGTTTATCCGCGGGATCGCCACTCTGGGACAGGCCATGCGCCTGGGATTCATCGCTTCCAAGTTCTCCCTGAACGTGGGCCTGGAGTCCATTGCCGAGGAAGAAGGCGGCAAGAAGATGGAAGTGGGCAGTTGGGGCATTGCCGCCAGCATGATCTTCTCCCTGTCGTTCTTCATCTTCATGTACAAGTTTGTGCCGCTGACGGCGGCCAGCGCCCTGAAGCCGCACTGGGCGGCGATGAACAATAACTTTGCCTTCAACCTGGTGGACGGCGCCATCCGCATCGCGCTTTTCCTGCTGTTTGTCTGGGGCATTTCGCTGTTCAAGGACATCAAGCGCATCTACCACTACCACGGCGCAGAACACAAAACCGTGTTCGCGTTTGAAGACCACGGCATGCCCACGACTGCCCAGGCGCAGGAGTACTCTACGTATCATCCGCGCTGCGGCACCAGCTTTCTGATGACCATCATGCTGATCTGCATTTTTGTGTACGCGGCGTTTCCGGTGCAGAGTTTCTGGGGCAAGTTCGGACTGCGCGTGGCGTTCCTGCCGATCATCGCATCGGTTTCTTACGAGATCATCCGCTTTTCCGCCAAGCGCGGCCGTTCGTTCTTTGCCCTTCTGACCAAGCCCGGCCTGTGGCTGCAGCGCATTACCACCCAGCCTCCGTCGGACGACCAGGTGGAGTGCGCGATTGTCGCCCTGCGCGAAGCCATGGAACTGGAAAAGAAAAACGGCGGCGAACTGGTGATTGCCTAGCGGCGCCCGCCGCATACATTCCCATCCCCATTGAAATGATTTTTGAGACGCAGCGGTGCTACGTCTCTACGGTCAGGACCATGGCTGACGCCCACGAAGTTCTTGGGAGGCCAGCACTCGCAGCCTACAATAGGAAATTGCAAATGTTTGAACGACTAAACCAGATCGAAAAGAAATACGACGAACTTACCCAGGCGCTGTCGTCGCCGGAGGTGATTGGCGACTCGGCCAAATACCAGAAGACCGCCAAGGCCCACAGCGAAGTGGCGGAGATCGTGGAGAAGTACCGCGAGTACAAAGATCTGCAGCGCGGCATCGCGGAAAGCAAGACCATGGTGGCCGAAGAGTCAGACGCCGAGCTGCGCGCCTACGCTCAGGAAGAGCTGACGCGTCTGGAAGAGCGCCTTGCCGCCACGGACGCCGAGCTCAAGGTCCTGCTCATTCCCAAAGATCCCAACGACGACAAGAACGTGGTACTGGAAATCCGCGCGGGCACCGGCGGCGACGAAGCCACGCTCTTTGCCGCCGAGATGTTCCGCATGTACTCGCGCTACGCGGAAACCCAGCGCTGGAAGGTGGAAGTGCTGTCCACGTCAGAGTCCGGGGTCGGCGGGTTGAAGGAAGTCATCGCCATCATTGAAGGCAAAGGCGCGTTCTCCAAGCTGAAATACGAGAGCGGCGTGCACCGCGTGCAGCGCGTGCCGCAGACGGAACAGCAGGGCCGCGTGCACACCTCGGCGGTCACCGTGGCGGTGCTGCCGGAAGTGGAAGACGTGGACGTAAAGATTGAAGCCAAAGACCTGCGGATTGATACTTTCTGCTCTTCCGGGCCGGGCGGCCAATCGGTGAACACCACGTACTCGGCGGTGCGCATCACCCACTTGCCGACCAACACGGTGGTGAGCTGCCAGGACGAAAAGTCGCAGATCAAGAACCGGGAAAAAGGCATGCGCGTGCTGCGCGCCCGTCTGTATGAAATGGAGATGGAAAAGCAGCAACAGGCCCTGGCCAAGGAACGCAAAGCCATGGTGGGCTCGGGCGACCGTAGTGAGAAGATCCGCACTTACAACTTCCCACAGAACCGCATGACCGACCACCGCATCGGGCTCACACTGCACCAGCTCTCTGACGTGATGGACGGCAAGCTGGGCCCAGTGGTTGAAGCTCTGAGTACGCACTACCAGGCAGAGAAGCTCAAACACCAGGCGGAAGTGGTGGCGTAGGGGGACGAGTGGCCGTGCCTTTGGGACGATTCCACGTGAGAGCGAACCGCATATCGAGACACATAGTCGTCATGACATTTGTCCTTTCCGCGCTGGCCATCATCACGTGTCCAGCGCTTGCGACTGGCACATCGTTTCAGACTTCAGCCAGGGAAGCTTCTGTGAGGAAATTCCTTCAAACTCTGGTGGATGACAAGTCAGCCAGATACCTTTTGGCCTTCATAGACCTGAACGGCGACGGCCAGCAAGAAGCAATTGTCTATCTGGTGAGTAACGAATGGTGCGGGAGCGGTGGTTGCAGCTTGTTCATCCTGAGCTCGGATGCCGGTTCCTGGAGAGTCATCACAAGAACGACGATCACGTGGCCTCCCATTCGCGTTCTGCGTAAGACAACGCATGGCTGGCACAGCATCACAGTTTGGGTCGGGGGAGGAGGGCTTCGACTAGGTTACGAGGCTGAACTCAAGTTCGACGGGGAGACCTATCCGAGCAATCCAACCGTCGCGCCGGCTCGTCGAGCTGACAAGAATTCGTCGGGAGACACGATCATACGCTCCACTAAAAATGCTCGGCCCCTTTACGAGACTGTCTCCCAAGGTCAAAATCTCATTCGGTAGGCTGTTGCCGAAAAGCTAACCTCGGTTACAATCCAAAAGCCATTATCGCCCCAATTGCGCGAATGGCTAATTGCTTCTTATGCAGCTCAAGCAGGCCGTTGACCGCGCACACCAACGCTTCGTGGAGAGTGACGTTCCTTCCCCCCGCTTGAATGCCGAGTTGCTGGTCCTCTTCGTCCTGGGACGCGAACGCGCGTATCTTTACGCCCACCCCGAGCATGAACTCACCGCCGACGAGCAGGCGCGCTATGAAGAAGTGGTGGCGCAGCGGGCGCGCGGCTGTCCTACGCAGTACATCACCGGACATCAGGAGTTCTGGGGCCTGGACCTGCTGGTTTCTGACGCCGTGCTGGTGCCGCGTCCGGAAACCGAGCACGTAGTCGAGACGGTCCTGGAGCTGGTGCACGACTACTACCGCGACCATCGGGAATCGGGCAAGATCCGCATCGTGGACGTGGGCACCGGGTCGGGATGCCTTGCGCTGGCGCTCTCCAGCGAACTGCCTAACGCCGAGATCCACGGCTGCGATATCTCCGACGAAGCACTGGAGATCGCCCGCATCAACGCCGCGCGACTGGCGCTGGGACAACGTGTCCTGTTCCGCCGCTCTGATCTTCTGGCGATCTACGCGGGAGAGAAGTTTGACTTTGTCATCTCCAACCCGCCGTACGTGGGCGAGGACGAGGCTGACAAGGTGCAGAAGCAAGTCAAAGAATTTGAGCCCAAGATCGCCGTCTTCTCCGGCAAGGAAGGCATGGACATCTATCGCCGGCTCATTCCCCAGGCGCATGAAGCGCTTCGTCCGGGTGGCTGGTTTGTGACCGAAATTGGCTTTTCCACTGAAGCCCAGGTGAAAGAGTTGCTCTCCGGATGGGCAGACATCCAGACCACGGCAGACCTGCAGGGCATTCCCCGCGTGGTGGCGGCAAGACGGGCCTAACGATCCATTGTTCCCCGAAACAGCGTCTTCTGGGAAATTGAAAGTCTCCATTTTTCTTTTCAAGTGCGACGTCATCCCGACGGCCGTGAAGCGAGCGCGCGCTTTGACCAGCGCGCGAGTAGGCTGGAGGGACCTTGTGTTTACGTACCCCTACGCCAGTCTTTAACAGCACAAGGTCCCTCACCCCTATTCGGGCGCTGATGAGAGCGCGCCCTCATAAAACGGGGCTCGGGATGACGTCGCTTTACGGGGAGACGTGTGGCACCGTCGCCCCAGGCAGGCCTTTCCTAACATAACAAAGCAGTTAACTGGGCAGAGCCAAGTCGCGTGACGCTTTCTCTGTCCTTCTCCGCCATCTCATGGAATAATTTTAGAAGTGCACAAATTCTGGGAAAATCCGGTCCGCACGGCTGACATGCCGCAAGGCGCGCGTGTGCCGGGGTCTGTCCAGATCGGCAATGTGCGCATCGCGCCAGCGACCATCCTGGCGCCCATGGCCGGCGTCACGGACACGGTGTTCCGCCGCTTCATCCGCAACGCCAGCTTTGTGGAGGCACCGGGAAGCATCATGGCTGCGCCGGAAGAACAAGAGAACGCCTCGGCAACAAACATGAAGCAGGTCGGGACGCGGCACGGTGTTGGAGCGGACGAACCATCTGCGGCGGTTTGCGAAATGAAGCCTACCTCGGCCTGCGGGCTGCTGATGACCGAATTCACCTCCGCCGACGGCCTCTTCCGCACGCGCGAGAAGAAGCGTAAGCGCTACCTGCATTTCTATCAGGACGAGCATCCCATCTCCGCGCAACTCTTCGGCAGCGACCCGTACACACTGGCCGAATCGGCCAAGATTGTGGAAGACGCCGGCTTTGACCTGGTGGACTTGAACCTGGGCTGTCCGGCCAAGCGCGTGGTCAAGTGCAACGGCGGATCGGGCTTGCTGAAAGACCTGCCGGTAATCGGCGAAATCTTCAAGGCCGTCCGCGCGGCGGTGAAGATCCCGTTCACGGTGAAGTTCCGCCTGGGTTGGGACGACGACAATATTGTATGCGTGCCCCTGGCGCGCATGGCGGAAGAATGCGGCTTGAACGCCGTGGCCTTGCACGCGCGCACGCGGGAACAAGGCTACAGCGGCAACGCGCGCTGGGAATGGATTGCCGCGGTCAAGGACGCCATCAATATTCCGGTGATCGGCAACGGCGACATTCGCACGCCGGAGGACGCGGTGGCCATGGTCGCTGAGACCGGCTGCGATGCGGTGATGATCGGCCGCACCGCGGCGTCGAACCCCTGGATCTTCCGGCAAATTCGCCAGCAAGCAGAGACGGGGCGCTATGACAAGCCAACCGAATTCGACCGCTACCAGATGATCCGCACGTATTTCCAGATGCTGGTGGAAGAGAACATGCACGGGCAGGAAGGCAAGATGAAACAGTTCGTCGCATGGTTCACGCACGGCGTGCCCAACGGAAGCGCGCTGCGGCAGGCGGTGTACTCAGCGCGGCAAGGGCCGGCCATCCTGGAAAGGGTAGATAAGTTTTTTGAAGAGCTTCTGAGCGGACGTGTACCGGCGCAAAGCGCGGCATCTAAATCTGTCCAGTCGCGTACCTCTGACGCCGATCTCCTGCCGGCTTGCAGCGACTAGCAAAGTAGTTCTGCTCCTAGTCTTGCTGGGCGGTAACCTAAGCCAAACACGTCTATTGTCCAAAATATTGCAAGACATTGCCTGACCGGCGTTCTACAATCAGCGCAACATTAACCCCCCCTTAAAAACTAGCTTTGCCGAACTGGAGAATGCATGGAAGACTTTGCGACTTTCTTCTTTCTGGTTACCTTGGCTTTAGGGGTTTACGTATTCGTAGTGAACAGGCGCCGCCGCCGCGACAAAGAAGCCCTCAGCGAGCAAATTGCAGATCTGGCAGCAAGGCTTTATTCCCTGGAAGAACAAGCCAGGCGCGCAGCCACAAGGCCTGCGGAGAAGCCCGCGGTTGCTGCCCCGACTCCGCAGCCAGCAAGCGTACTGGAGAAACCGGCGCCGGAAAAACCTGCTGCAGCACCGCCGCCACCGCTGATGCCGCCGGCGGCACGGCCAGAAGTCGCGGCCGCGCCAAGACCGGTTAGTCCGGCGTCAATCGCGCCACCTGTGACAACGCCCGCGCCCGTCGCGCCGCCAAAGCCGCCGGCGCCTGTTACGCCGCGTCCGTCATCAACTGTGCCGCCTATCGCCGCCAGCGCAGCCGAGCGCGCGCCGCAATCGCCGAGCATGAGTGCGCCGCCGCGAGCGCCAAGTGTTCCCGTTGCGCCGCCAAGATTTGCCGCGGTCAAGCCTCCAAAGCCGAAAGTTTCATTGGAAAAACTAGTGAGCATTTGGGCGCCGAAGGTGGCGGTTGTTCTTGTCGTGGTTGGCCTGGGCTGGCTGCTGCAACTGGGCTGGAGCCACCTGGCCCTGTGGATGCAAGTGCTCATGCTCTATGCCGGGAGTATCGGCCTGCTTGCTCTGGGAATCTTCCTGGAGAGGAAAGACGCCTACAAGTTGATGGGAAGATGTCTGGTCGGCGGCGGCTGGGCCGCGATCTTCTTGCTGACCTACAGCATTGGACACGTGTCGTCCATCCGCGTCCTCAAGTCCGAACATTCTGAAGTCATTGATTTGTTCTTGATGATTGCCGTGGCCACGGCCATGGTGTGGCACACTCTGAAATACAAGTCGCAATTGGTCACCGGATGCGCGTTTCTGCTGGGCTTCGCGTCTGTGGTGGCGTCGGTGGGCTCGGCCTCGCCCGATCCATCGCACTTGATCGCCGGCGCCATCCTGGTGGCCGGCCTGCTGGTGGTTGTTCACCGGTACCAGTGGTACCAGTTGGAACTGTGCGGCATTCTGGCCAGCTACTTGAGCCATGGCTATTGGCTCTACAAGCTTTTGGGGTTCCCGCCGGTGCGATTCGCGTTTCCACATCACGAAGCCAGCATTGCATTGGTGGTCGGCTACTGGGTGGTGTTCCGCGCGTCGTACGTGTGGCGCAAGATTCCCAGCCGCGAACAGGAAGCCATTTCCACGGCGTCCGCGCTGTTGAACCCGGTGCTGTTCCTGGCCGTGATGAAGTACCAGTCACTGCATCCTGAGTGGGCTTGGTGGGCGCTGCTGACCATGGGCGCGATTGAATTCACGCTGGGCCAGCTGCCGGTGTCGCGCCGGCGGGAAGCGCCGTTCAAGGTCCTTTCCAGCCTGGGCGCCGCGCTGATGGTGGCTGCGCTGCCATTCAAGTGGTCCGGCGACGCGCTGGAGATGTTGTGGCTGGCCGGCGCGGAAGCCTTTCTGTTGTCGGGAATCTTCACCCGCGAACGCCTCTTCCGCGCCTTTGGCGTGATCATTTCGTTCCTGATTGCGCTCTACGCGCTGCCGGTGCGAATTGCGCCCTGGTCAGCGAGGCTGGTTGACGGCGGGCCGCACTACGACCCACACCTGGCCTGGGTGCTGGGTGCGCTGGCCCTGGTGTTGTACGCCAACTCCCACGTGCTGACGCGGCGCTGGCGCGAGCTTTTTGCAGACGAACCGGAACAACTTGCTCTGCGCGTGCTGTCGTTCGTTGCCAGCGTGTTCGGCGTGTGCGCGATTTTTGCCTGCGTCGCCAACAACGCAGCAGCCACGGTGCTGGCGCTGATGGTCCTGGCGCTGAGCTGGCTGGGCAAGCGGTTCTCCATCGCCGAACTCACCTATCAGGCGCACTGGATTTCCGCCGTCGCTTTCGTGCAAGTCATCATTGTGGGCGAGCCGCTGAAAGCCACGTGGCTTGGCCTTCCGCAGCGCGTATGGATGTTCAGCGCGGTGGCCGGACTGTTGTACCTGAGTTCGCGCTTTGTGCGCTTGTCGGAAACCGTCGGCGGCAAGTTTTTCGCGTCTGTCTATACCTGGGGCGCAACGATCTTGCTGGCCGTGCTGATTTATTTCCAGGCGCCGGTGTGGACGGTCATCGTTTTCTGGATATGCCTGGGGCTGGCGCTTTGCGCGGCGGCAGAATTTTTCCATCGCAACGATCTCAAGTGGCAGGCATTTGCGCTGGTGCTGGCGTCTTGCGTCCGCGCGCTGATCGTCAATTTTTATCTGACGAACACCGTCACCTCCCGGCACATCAGCTTCCGACTGATCTCCGTGAGTCTGGCCGCGGCGGGCATCTACCTGCTAGCGAAATGGGCGCCGGTCAAAGCTATTCGTCCGGTTTACACGGTGATCGGCACCTTGCTGCTCACGCTGCTGGCGTACGACGAAACTCCAGCGCCGTGGGTGCCCGTGGCCTGGATCAGCCTGGCGACCCTGCTGGCGCTGGCCGGACGGTGGTGGAAAGACCGTCCACTGCTGTGGCAGACGCGCATGCTGGCACTGCTGGCCACGGGATGGACGCTGTGGGGCAGCTTCACCCCGTCCTATCGCGCTACCGGCGTGCAACTGATCAGCGTGGCCATTACCGGCACGTTGCTGTACGTGCTTACGTGGATCACCAACATTGCCGACATGCCGGAGTCCGAGCGCATCAGCTATGCCTATTCGTGGGCCGCGTCACTGCTGGTGAGCTGGCTACTATGGGCGCAGTTGGATGCGGTCAACGTTGCGTTGGCGTGGGGCGTCTTCGGCTTGTTGCTGTTCGAGCTGCCCGGACTGCTGGAGATGGCCGGCATCCACAACTGGGGATCGCCGGGAAGCTGGCGCGCGCAGGGCTACGTGGCCCTGGTAAGCAGCTTTGTCCGCATCTTCTTTGTGAACCTGAACACTCCGGTCGCTGCAGACTTCTTCAAGGTACTGGTGGACCCGCGCGTGCTTACCATTTTGCCGCTGACGGCAATTTATTTCTGGATTTACTCACGCCTGTACGCGATCAATCACGGCACGCAAACTGGACGGCCCGCAACTGCGCGCGTCACCAGCATGGTGGAATACCTACTGGCCTGTCTCGGCACAGCCACGGTGGCCGCCATTTTCTGGTTCGCCGCACCCGCTGACGCCGTGGTTGTCGGCCTAGCGGCGCTGTTTGTGGCCCTGCTGGCTGTGGCGTGGCAAATAC
Source organism: Terriglobia bacterium (assembly GCA_020072815.1). Classification (NCBI taxonomy): domain Bacteria; kingdom Pseudomonadati; phylum Acidobacteriota; class Terriglobia; species Terriglobia bacterium. The sequence continues at coordinate 828,261 of JAIQGE010000001.1, forward strand.
GCCATCAGATCTTTCTCTACCAGGCGCTCATCATGCTGGGTATTACGGCGTTCCGGCTCTCCATGCGGAACTTCTATTGGTTGAAAGACCCGGTGTACTCCAGCTTGAGCTACTCCATATGGACGCTGGCCTTGCTGGCGGCGTGCCTGCCGCTGGCGTTCCTGATTCGCAACCAACAGAAGACGCAGAAATCCGGGGGCGGATGGTGGGCCGTGTTGGTGAGCCGTCCGGAACAGCCGGTGTTCTTTGTCACGCTGGTGCTGACGGCGGCGCTGTTGTACCTGAAGATGTCCGGAGGCGCTGTCACGCTGGCGTGGGCTGCGGAAGGCGTACTGGCGTTCAGCCTTGCGCTGTGGGTAAAGGAACGCAGCTTCCGCCTGGCGGGACTGAGCCTGGTTCTCTTCTGCGTGGTGAAAATTCCCTGGGATACGTGGAACTTCCACGATGTGCGGCGGCCGCTGAGCTGGATCGGCGTGGGCGCGATTCTGTTCGTGGTCACATTCCTCTACGGCAAAAACCGCGAGGCGCTGAAGGACTACTTATGAAGCGACTCATCGGCCTGGCGGCGCTGCTGGCGATTTGCGGCGGCGTGCTTTATTACAGCCATCGCCATAAGACGGAAGCCCGCGTAGGTCCGGAAGCGGTGCTCAACGCTTTGGCGGAAACGCAGCGCGACTTGAGCCGCGTCCCGGCCAAACTCACGCGGCTCTCTGACGCCGAGGAGATCCGCATTGGCGACGACATGGCCGCAGGCTATCTGGGCCGCTTCGGCGCCCCGCACGACGCCAAGGACAAAGACGGACAGAACGCAGCCAACGAGCGAATGCAGCAATACGTGAGCGACGTGGGCCGCGCCGTCGCCGCGCATGCCCGGCGCAAGCTGCCTTACAAGTTCCACTACATTCCCAACGCAGGCTTCGTCAATGCTTTCGCGCTGCCCGGCGGGCATGTGTTCATCGGCTCGGGACTCATCCACCTGATGGAGTCGGAAGACGAGCTGGCCTCCGTCCTGGGGCACGAAGTGGAGCACGTGGACAACTACCACTGCGCGGAGCGCGTGCAGATTGAAGCCCGCCTCCGCAATATTCCTCTGGGCGGGCTGGTGGCGCTGCCTATCGAACTCTTTGTGGCCGGTTACAGCAAAGAACAGGAACTGGAAGCTGACCGCGACGGCGCCGGACTGGCGGTGACGGCCGGCTACTCGGCGCAGGGCGCGGTGCACATGTTCCAGGAGTTCAGCAAGCTGCACAAGACGTACGTCCTCAAGGCCAGCACGCCGGATGAAGAAATGTCCCAGGTGGCGATTGAAGGCATTCTGGGCTACTTCCGTTCGCACCCGCTGCCGGAAGAACGCGAAGCCCAAATCAAGCGGATCATGGCGGCAAACGGTTGGCCGGCGCTGAGGGAGAGGCCGATCAGGCAGAAGCCGTGAGAACGCCCCTGATCCTCCCCGGATTACGGAACCAATACTACGATTGTTCACCCGTATTTTACTAAATTGGCTTCACGCCGATGCCGCTCACTCCAATCCATAGAAACCTATGTGGTGGGTCACAGTGGGTAGCTACCAAGACACCTATTATGATTAGAGTTATTAACCACAAGCTTTACGGTAGGGCTAGTGCTTATAGCTATACTATAGTCTTATAACAGAACCAGGAGAGACAAATTCATGAAACATACAACCTTGCTAGCTACGTTCACTGCGATACTCGTTCTTACGACAGCTTTATCTGCGCAGACACAGCCTGAGATATTCAACGTCTATGTCTATGAAGGAACCTACCCTGATCTTATGAACGCTTACGGGGCCGCCAACACTACAGGCGCGACAAACCATTGGACGAATTGGGGCTTGCCACTGGAAGGCAGGCGGGCCAGCATTATTTTCGATCCTGTGTACTACCTCCAGCACAATCCTGACCTCCTTGCCGCCTATGGCGCCAGCGGATATTCGGCGGCACTGCAGCACTTCATCTCGACAGGTTTGCCGGTGGAAGGAAGAAGGGGCAGCCTGGAATTTGACGTAAAGTATTATCTGAGTCATAACTCTGATCTAGCGGCCGCATATGGCACGAACTACCTTGCGGCGGCTGACCACTTCCTTATTCAGGGGCTGCCGGTTGAGGGCCGGAGAGGCAGCGCTGATTTTGCCGTTCAGGATTACATTGGCAACTACCCGGACGTTGCCGGAGGATATGGGTGGACGGACTACTGGGACGCGACGCTGCATTGGTTGCGCCGCGGTAAAGGCTTCGGACGGCACGGTTTTGGGGCCCTCCCTGCGCCTACTGAGTGTGGTGACGGTCACACCACGGAATACGCCACGGTGCCCGTTGCACCGCCGCCTCCGGCGTTGCCCGGTATTACCGTGGCCCACTCCGGTGCGGCGTTCGTTGCGGATGGCAGCGTGCTTTACGTGAATCCACCTGCCGGCTTCCCGGCGCAGCTTGCTCGCGTGGCATCCTCTCCCGCCAGGGGACAGTATGCGGTTGCCGGCGGCGTTTACACCTTTAACGCTGGCGATGCTGAATCGCCACTGCAGATCAATTACACCCTGGTTCCTGTACCCAGCGGATACTCGCGTATTGCCTTTACTCATCGGACCCAGCAACAGCTCCAGAGCGGCTTGGGGACTGGGACGATGGGCGATCCTTTCGATGCTTCAATCCTTGATATCACCTTACGTCACATTTCGGAGCAGACGGGAAGCGTCGCCAACCTGGAGAACGGTGGCGGGCAGCCGTACGGTCCATACAATCTGGTGGTTTGCCTAGACTCAGGCACTTTTCCCACCCTGGGCATCTACGACCATTTGATCAATTATGGCCTCAATTCGGGGCATACCAAGGGCAATCCGGATGATCCTCAACATGGTTATCCGGCGGGATTTACGGTGAACAAGAACTGGCACATCCATGGCAAAGGAATGTGGGCCACGACTTTGCAGCTTTCCATGTATCTGGCGAATCCGCCGGGCTGGGGGTTCCCCCAAGGGACCGGTTTGGGGATCGTCATCGGCACACACGACGACAACGCCGGCGGCGTTGAAATATCCGATCTGAACATTGATGATAACTATCCAAGCTTTGGGGGCTTCATTCCCATCAACCTTCTGGCCATCAACTTACGCTCCGACGCAGGCGGAAACAACATACACAACGTCAACGTTACCAACTATGCCGGCCAGGTGGGATCGCTCAACATTCAATTTGAAGCGTTTCCTGTTGCGATTGGCTCCGTCAACAATACGTCGCCGGTAGCCAGTTCGAACAACCAGATCAAGTATGTATCGCTGGGGAACATGTCACCTCCGCCCGGGGCGTGCACCGGATTCGTGGTTTTTAACGCCAATGCAGAGGTTGCTTTTAACATTGCCAACGGCTGGAGCGGTCTAGCGAACACTTATGGGCAATGTCAAGGCTATGGAGGCTGGCAGATGCCCGGAGTCTGGTTCCATGACAATTTCGCTTTCAACAATGATTCCGGATTTCTTACTGACAGCCTGACCAATCGCGGCGTGATCGTGGAATTCAACCAGATCTTGAATCCGGCGAAGAACGGGATCGTGGTGGGAGGTGGCGGCATTTACGACTATTTCCGGATTCAATACAACACGATCTCGATCGGGCAGAACAATGAGAACGGGATCCTGCTCAACGGAAAGGTGGTAGGCGCGACCGTTATCAACAATAACATCCTTACCGCCGGCGCCCCATCCGGCCTAAAAGGCCTTGCTTTTGGCGGGAGCGGTAATGCGGGGAGCGTATTTGAGTACAACCAGATCAACAGCAGATTCAGCAACGGCCCGGTCCCCAGCGGGAATTGCGTTTTCAACAATTGGAACCAGTTCTCGGTACAGCTTAGCAATCTTCCCAACACCCAGAGCGGCCCATGCGCCGTGCCGGTGCAGCCCTACGCAACCTTGCAGACGGACGGGAACTTCGTGGTTTACGGCCCGAATAGCACGGCGCTATGGTCAACCGGCACCGCAGGCACCTCCGCTGTGGTCATTAGAATGCAAGACGACGGGAACCTTGTGCTCTATCAGGAAGTTTGGCAGGCCGGAACATATCGTGCTCCCTCCGTCGCCAAGATCGCCCAGGATCCGTGCAGCATCGGCAGCTCGCTGTTTACGTCGCAGATTCTGGCGGCGGGTTCGTGTCTGGAATCGGCCAGCGGATTGACCTTCGCCGTGATGCAGGCGAACGATGGGAACTTGGTGATGTATGACCGGCAACTGGCTCAGATTACCTGGGCTTCCAACACCATAGGCAATCCCGGCGCCTATGCGACCTTGGATACGTTAGGAGGGTTCTGGGTCCTAGGGCCGGCCGGTACTCCTCTTTGGACAAACAATACAGCCAATACCTTTGCCAACTGGCTCCATATGGAAGATGATGGCCGCCTCATCCTCTATAAACCAGTGTGGGCCAGCAACACCGTCCAAGCTCCGGTTTCAGGGACCTTTACTCATCCTGCTTGCGATGTTGGCTCTGGCACGGGATGGACGGGCGTCTTGGGGACGGGCTCATGTTTTGTCTCCTCAAACGGGCGCTTCGAGCTGCTGATGCAAGCGGATGGCAGCCTGGTGATCTATGACAACTCGACGAGTCCGGCCAAGGCGCTATGGTATCGCTAGACTGGTAGCATCGTATCCCTGGACTAGGAGCGCTGCTCGGTCAGAAGGCGGCGCTTCTGGTCCTCACATGCGTGTCTACAGATCCTGCTTCTTGCTTGTAGGGGACCCATTCCCGGCAAAACCGTGGCGTGAGACGCGCTTCAGGTGTTGTGCTCTTGCGAGGTACAAGTTATTTCGCGCCTCGCTGTTTTGATCTTCCGTGCCGAAAGACGAGGGGGACGTGAATGGCGGCAACACGAAGATCGGGGACGTAAACCTTTGTTGCCGATGGCGTCAGTGGCCCGTGAGCGATTATCAACTTGGTAATTTTGGCAATCTCTTCCCTAGCACTCCATCCCCGATTTCTCCCGCTCCGTGCTCCTATACGCCCAGGCCATGCGCGGAGTGTTGTGGGCGATGCCGAAGCGGCCGCGCTGGTCCAGCAGGATGATGCCGCCGTGTCCGTTGAGGCGGCGCTGCAGGTGAAACATGGCTTCCTGGGAGACGGCGTCGGGCGCGCCGCCGCCCTGCACGCGGTCCGCGGCCCACTTGGCCAGCACCAGTTTCATGATGGGTTCACCCCAGCCGGTGCAGGAGACGGCCGCGCTCTGGTTGTCGGCGTAGCAGCCGCAGCCGATCAGGCTGGAGTCGCCCACGCGGCCCGGAGCCTTGTTCACGGTGCCTCCGGTGGAAGTTCCGGCAGCGATGTTGCCGTCCGCGTCGAGCGCTACGGCGCCCACGGTGTCGTGGCCGTCGTCAGACCGGCCAGCGGAAAGACTTCCGGCATTCAAACTCGCGGGATCAGGGCTGCCGGCGAATGTAGTATCCGGCTGTCCGGCCGCGGCTTTGGCTTGCGCTTCTTTCAGGCGCGCGACTTCGCGCGGGACCACCAGCTCTTCATTGCGGCAGAGCTGCATGCCGTGTTCCTGGGCAAAGCGCTCCGCGCCATCGGTGACGAAGTAAACGTGCGGGCTTTCGTCCAGCACCAGTCGGGCGGCGGCGATGGGGTTGCGAATGCGCTCCACGCAGCCAACGCCACCGGCGCGCAGCGTTGCGCCGTCCATCATGAGGGCGTCCATCTGTACGCGGCCATCGCGGGTGAGGAAGCTGCCGCGTCCGGCGTCAAAAGTTTCGTCGTCTTCCATATGGACGATGGCGGCTTGCACGGCGTCCAGCGCGCGGCCGCCTTGTTCCAGCACGCGCCAGCCGGCGTCGAGGGCGCGGCGCACGCCGAGCAGGTGCGCGTCCACCATATCGTCAGGAATGGCCCACGCGCCGCCGTGGACGACCAGTACAGGAAGCTGTCTCAATTGAGAGTTACCTCGCAGGGACTCAAACAGGAAAGTTTATCAGAAGGGGATGGAGCCGCTTGGCGATCCGAGGCGCCGCTGAATCCCTCGGGTTTGTGATCGGCCGAGCTGGACCTTTCGCTGGCATGTTTTTTCATGGAAACGCTCAGCCCGGCGCAAGCACTACTTCTTTGCTGCAAAGATGCAGCTGCAAGATGGAAACTTTGCGAGGAAGGAATTAGCTACATGGCCCTTTTTGTGTCGGTAGGTGGCTTTTTTACCCAACAGCCCGGTACGACCGCGACCTGGAGCACGTCGTTTGGCAGCGGCTTCGGTTTGGACCGCAGGATTGTGATCCAGGCACCCAACATCAGTGACGATATCCTGGGCGTCGTCCAACTCGTGGTGACCGACCAGGCCGTGCTGGCCAGCAATAACGGCTTGGCCTACCTGGTGACTATCCAAAACCCAAGCCCTCGGCCAGTGCGATACAACTTGAACATACAGGATCCGCTATGAGCAAAGTCACCGTAATCAGTCAGAAAGGCAAGCTGGTAGGCACATGGATTCCGCCGCAGGAGCCGCCTGATCCGCGCGGACCGGTCACCCGCATCGTCGCCGGACCAGGACAGAAGATGCACGAACTCGAGATCAAAGACGCCGAGGCATTCCATCACAAGGGCAAGACCGGCGACCTGATCAAGCTGGTGAAAAAACAGCTAAAGTTGAAGTAGCGGAGCGATATTCCAGCGTTGCCGTTACTTCTTGCTTCCCGGCTGCGGCACCCCCTCAGCCGGGAGGCCGAATTTGACAGTTTGGTATGGGTAGTGGTGGTGGTGGGCGACCGCGCCAAGATTGAAGCCGGTGTTCGCGAGTTGAACCTGGGCGAGATCCGCATTCTGGATGCGAGCGGAAAACCACAGTAAGTCTTCGCGACAAGCTGACTTTGTGCCCCGGCAGAGATGCCGGGGCTTTTTCTTGAATGCGCTCCAGCGCCTAAATGTCCGGCTCAAGGCTGAATGCTGAATGCTGACTGCTGACTGCTGCGTGCTGACTGCTCCCCGCCGCGTGTAAACTTATCGTCGTTGCAAAAACAGGAGTCCCCCATGGACCTGAACCTCAGCCCTTCCGAACTCATATTCCAAACCGAGCTGCGCGCATGGCTCTCCGCCAACGTCCCCAAAGGCTGGGACGCGCGCGGCGAACAATCCATGGAAGCCCGCTTTGACTTCCTCAAGAGCTGGCAGCGCAAGATGTATGAAGCCGGATGGGCCGGAGTTTCCTGGCCCAAGGAATATGGCGGACGCGGCGCCACGCTGATGGAACAAGTCATCTTCTGGCAGGAGCTGGCCGCGGCCGGAGCGCCGCCGCTGGCCAACGTCCTGGGCGTGGGACTGGTTGGACCCACGCTGATCGCTTTCGGCACGGAGGCCCACAAGAAGCGCTTCCTGGCAAAAATCCTGAGCGCGGAAGAAATCTGGTGCCAGGGATTCTCCGAGCCCGACGCCGGCTCTGATCTGGCCAACGTGCGCTGCCAAGCGGAGCTGCAGGGCGATCACTACGTGGTGAATGGGCAGAAGGTCTGGAACAGTTACGGCTGGGCCGCGCACTGGTGCGAGGTTGTGGTGCGCACCGATCCCTCGGCCGCCAAGCACAAAGGCATGACCGTGCTGCTGGTGGACATGAAGTCCGCGGGCGTGGACGTGCGTCCGCTGCGCCAGATGACCGGCGAAACCGAATTTAACGAAATTTTCTTCCTTGACGTTCGCGTGCCCGTGGAAAACGTTGTGGGCAAGGTGAACGAAGGCTGGGAAGTGGCCATGGGCACGCTGATGCATGAGCGCGGCACGCTGGGCGCGGGCATTCAGGTGATGTATCGCCGCAACATGGAGCGTCTGATCGAACTGGCGCACACCCGGCAGCGCAACGGGCGTCCGGCGGCGGAAGATGCTGTCATCCGGCAGAAGCTGGCGCAGTGCTACGCGGAAATCGAAATTATGCGCTGGAACCAGATGCGCGCCTTCAGTCGCATCAACGCGACGGGCGTGCCGGGGCCGGAAGGGTCCATCCAGAAAATCTTCTGGAGCGAGTTGAACCAGCGCTTCCAGCAAGTGGCGCAAGAGCTGCTCGGCCCTTACGGACAACTGGAATCCGGCGACGAGCACGCGATTGACAACGGCTCATGGGCCTACGGCTACCTGCGTTCGCGCGGCAACACGATTGAGGCGGGCACGTCAGAAATTCAGCGCAATATTATCGGGCATTTTGTGCTGGGGTTGCCGAAAAGCTATTAGGAAGCAATTGGCAATTAGCAATTGGCAATTAGCCAAAGCAGAAGGCCTTAACCACAAAGGACACGAAGGAACACGAAGGAATTTCAATGTGCATACTAAGTCAATCAAAGATAGGGACAGGAACAAGGGGATCCGTGCATCGTGCTTACAATCGCCCTTTCGTCCCTTTGTGCTCCTTCGTGTCCTTCGTGGTTGAGCCGTTTCTTTTTCTAGGAGAGAACCATGCAGTTTGGACTCAGTGAAAGCCAGGAAATCCTGAAACACACCGCTCGCCGTTTCTTTGGCGGCGAGCTGCCCATGGCGGAAGTCCGCCGGCTCATGGAGACCGCCACGGGCCACCACGAAGAACTTTGGGCCAAGATGACGGGCCAGGGTTTCACCGGCATCATCTTTCCGGAAGAGTTCGGTGGCATGGGACTGAGCCAGGTGGAACTGGCCCTGTTCATGGAAGAAGCTGGTTACGCGCTACTTCCCGGGCCGTTCTTCTCTACCGTCGCGCTGGCCGGGACTGTCCTGAACGCATTGGGCTCCGCGGAGCAGAAGAAGAAATATCTTTCGCGGATATGCGGCGGCCAGGCGAAGGCCACGCTGGCTCTGCTGGAAGACATCGCCAGCTGGGATCCAAACGACGTCCAGCTCGCAGCGACGAATGGCAAGCTCACCGGAACCAAACTGTTCGTCACCGACGCGGCGGTGGCCGACTTCATCATCGTGGCGGCGCGCAACGGAGTCTTCCTGGTTGACGGCAAAGCGCCAGGTGTCAAGATTGAGCCCATGAAAGGCATGGACTTCACGCGCAAGATTTATTCCGTGACGTTTTCGAGCACGCCCGCCGAGCCGCTGGGTAGCGCCCAGCCGGCTGATCTGGCCAAACCGCTGGCTACGGCGACGGCAGCGCTGGCGGCGGAGCTCACCGGAGGGATGCAGCGCGTGATGGAGGCGGCGGTTGGCTACGCCAAGACGCGCAAGCAGTTTGGCAAACCCATCGGGAGCTTTCAAGCGGTGCAGCACATGTGCGCGGAGATGTATCTGGAAACCGAGAGCTCCCGCTCGTCCGCATATTACGCAGCCTGGGCGCTGAGCGAGAATGCGCCGGACGCTGCGGTTGCTGTGTCCATTGCCAAGATGTATTCGAGCGACGCCAGCCGGACGGTGGGCAATCGCGGGATCCAGGTCCACGGCGGCATGGGCTTTACCTGGGAGAACGATATCCATCTTTATTATCGGCGCGCCAAAGCTTCGGAGACCATGCTGGGCGACGCGGCGTTTCATCGCGAGCGGATCGCGAGAATGGTGATTGATAAGTCCGCGTGAGACAAAGGGTCCGATGCAGAAACTCCTTAAAGCCGGCATAGCCATATCTATCGGAAAGCTCGATTGGGGAGAATTGTGGTGAAGCTAGAGGAAGTTTCACGTCGAGACATAATAGTCTCGGTGATGGCGGCTGTGGCCGGCTTGGTGGTTTCATTCTTGCCCCACTACGGCCCGGACCTGAATGCGCCAAATACCAACAATTGGATTCGCGCCTACGAACGGATCGGGCTGTATATTTTTCAATTGCCATGGAACCTGATATTGGTCTCTTTGCTGATCTTCTTGTTGTTCCGCGCAAAATTCCGCCGCGGAGGCTGGGGCGTAGCGTTCTGTCTGGGCATCATCATCGGAAAGACGCTGTCGCATCTGGCACGATAAAGAAGCAATAATCCGAGCCGAGAGATAATGCAGTAGCTGTATATGATTGAACGCTTATGGATTTCGACCAGCTACGAACGTTCATGGAAGTTGCGCGGTTGGGAAGTTTTTCCCGCGCCGCGGAGAAAGTCCTGCGTTCGCAACCGGCGGTGAGCACGCAGATTCGGCAACTGGAGCAGGAATACGGGCAGAAACTGTTTGACCGCAGCGCCAAGCAAGTCCGCCTGACGCCGGCGGGAGAGGTGGTGCTGGAGTACGCGCGGCAGATGCTGGAATTGCACGGCAAGTCTCTGCACGCCACGGCCGATCATCGCGGCGTGCCCTCGGGGACGTTGTCGCTGGGCGCCAATGAAGGCACATTTCTTTACGTGCTGCCCAGCGTGCTGGCCAAATACCACAAGAAATTTCCCCAGGTAAAGATCAGCGTGTACCGCAGCTTCAGCCACAAGGTGAGCGAGAAAGTGGAGCAGGGCGCGGTGGACCTGGGCGTGGTGAGCATGCCGGTGAAGTCGCCGCAGTTGAAGACCGTTCCGGTGTTTCGCGACCGCATCTTTCTCATGGCGGGGCCGGGCAGCCCGCTGTTTCACCGACGCTCCGTGACTCTGGAAGAGCTTGCGCAGCAGCCGCTCATCGTGCCCAAGACCGGGTCCATCCGCAAGATGATGGAGAAGAACCTGCGCCCGTATCGCGAAAACCTGAACATCACCATGGAGCTGACCAGCGTGGTGATGATCAAGCGCTTCGTGCGCGATGGCTTTGGCGTGTCCCTGATCTGCGCGGCGTTTGCCGGCGAGAACGTCCGGCGCGGCGAGGTGCGGCTGCTGGAAGTGGAAGGCCTGGAGCTGTGGCGGCAATTGGGATTGATCTACCGCAAAGACCGCAGCCTGCCGCTGGTGGCGTCGTCATTTCTTGAGCTGGCGCGCAAGGAACTTTCCGCCCGGCTGCATCCCGCGAGTGACTGAGCGCTTCCGTGCGTCAAGTCAGCGTGGCCCGCGCGCTGCATATACACTCACAGAAAATCGAATACTGAACATCAAAACTATCAATTTCCCTTATCGTCCGCGCTGCGCTATCAATCATCATGGGCAACACGCTTTTACATGGAAACGGGGACCACGGCGCCTCCTCGCTTGGCCATCCTGACCATGATGCTTGTGGCACCGGGTTCGTAGTACGGCTCTCCGGCGCCGCTTCGCATGAGGTGGTGGACCGTGCGCTGGTGGCGTTGCAAAGGCTTTCGCATCGCGGTGGAGTGGATGCGGACGGCTCGAGCGGTGACGGCGCCGGCCTACTCACGGCCCTGCCCCAGCGATTTCTGCGTCGCCAGGCCGCGGCCCTCAACATCAGCCTGCCGCGCAACTTTGGCCTGGGCATGTTGTTTGTCACGCCGGGCGAAGAGGCGCGGGTGCAGCGCGAAGTCAAATTGCTGGCTCCATCACTAGGACTGGAGTGCCTGGGCTGGCGCGCAGTTCCAACCAACCGTTCTGTGCCCGGTCAACGCGCCGCTGAAGCGCAGCCGTCCGTGTTGCAATGCTTCATGGCATCCGCTTTTCAGGGCGAGAGCTTTGAACGCCAGTTGTTGCTGCTGCGCAAACGCGCGGAAACGGAACTGCGTTCGGCTGCGTATTTTTGTTCGCTCTCGTCGCGCACCGTGGTTTACAAGGGACTGCTCGCGCCGTGGCAACTGCCGCTGTTCTATCCTGACCTTTGGGACACGGACTTCGAAAGCCCGTTTGCGATCTTCCACCAGCGATTTTCCACCAACACGCAACCGGCATGGCCGCTGGCGCAGCCATTTCGTTTGCTGGCGCACAACGGAGAGATCAACACCATTACCGGCAATCGTCGCTGGATGAAGGCGCGCGAGGCTGCCATCCGCAGCAAGCTGAAAGCCGGGCCGTGGTTTCATGGCCTGGAAGAGAACGTGAGCGACTCCGCCAGCCTGGACAACGCGTTGGAACTGCTGGTGCGTCAGGGACAAAGCGCTGAAACCGCGCTCTTCAGCCTGACGCCGCCGGCGCTAGCGGCGGGCGCTCCGGTCTCGGCGGAAGTCCGAGAATTTTTCGCGACTGCGGCCGGCGAGTATGAACCGTGGGACGGCCCCGCCGCGCTCATCTTTACTGACGGCCGCGTGGTGGGAGCAAAGCTGGACCGCAACGGCCTGCGTCCGCTGCGCTACACACGAACGTCTGACGGCTGGCTGATTGCCGGGTCGGAAGCCGGACTTGCCGACTTCGACGAAAAGACCATCGTCGAACGCCAACGTCTTGCGCCGGGCGAAATGCTGCTGGTTGACGTTGCCACCGGACGCGTCCGTCGCAACGGCGATTTGCTGAATGATATGGCTGCCCAGAGTGCGCCTAAGTCTGTCCATCGCGTAGAGCGTTTGCCGCAGGAAGCGCAGACTTTGGCTTTGTTCCGCGAGCCGCCAATCATCGAACCGCGCAGGACCGCGGCGGCGCTGGGCTGGAGTGAAGACCAGCTTCGCATTCTCTTGCAGCCGCTGAGCGACGGCAAAGAAGCCATATGGAGCATGGGCGACGACACGCCGCCGGCGTTCATGTCCAAGATTCGCCGGACCATCTGGGATTACTGCAAACAACGCTTTGCCCAGGTGACCAATCCCCCAATCGATCCGTTGCGGGAGGCCCATGTGATGTCACTGGAGACGCGCATTGGTCCCAGCCTGGCTGCGGATTCCCCGGTGCTGGGCGCGGGACAACTGGCTTTCCTGGAGCGGACGCTTACGCCGTGCCAGAGAGTTGACGTGACGTTTGACCCTTCGCTGGGCGTTCCCGGCGCGCTTGAATCGTTGCGTGAAGTCCGCTCGCAGGTGCGATGGGCGCGCGGAACAAGTCCCAAGCTGGTGATACTCAGCGACCGCGGCGTCAGCGGCGAGCGCGCGGCGCTGCCTATGCTGCTGGCGGCTTCGGCGGCGTGGCAGGAGATTGCCAAATCAGGAAATTTCCAGGTCCCGCTGATCATTGAAACCGCGCAGGTCATAGACACGCATCACATCGCGCTGCTGCTGGCCGCGGGCGCCACCGCGGTGCGTCCGTACCTGGCCATGCAGCTTGCGGAAGAAATCAAGCCGGCGGATGCTGCGACTGTTGGTGACGCAAAGCCGGGCGGCGCGGCCAATTATTGCGTGGCGGTGAACGCCGGCCTGAGAAAAGTGCTTTCTCGCATGGGCATCTCAACGCTGGCCAGCTACCGCAACACGCAGTTGTTTGAAGTAGTGGGGCTGGATGACCGTCTCTGCCGCGAGTTCTTTGAGAGCGCGCCGCATTGCGCGGAAGCATCTTCCATCGAACAGGTGCTGGCCGACTATCTATACAACCACGCGCTGGCCTTTGACGGCGAAAGTCAGGCGCCGCGCGATGCCGGGCTTTATCGTTACCGCAAGGCCGGCGAGGTGCACGGAACCACGCCGGAGCTGATGCGTCGCTTGCAGACGCACGTGAAGTCGCCGACCGAGCAGAGTTATCGCGCGTATGAAGACCTGGCAGAGCAGCGTGAGCCCACGGCCATCCGCGATCTTCTGGCGATTAAGTTTGCTGAGTCGGCCGAAGCGGTTCCGGTAGAGACCGTTGCTTCGGAAGCGGAAATTCTGACGCGCTTCAGCGCCCAGGCAATGTCGGTGGGCGCGATCAGCCCGGAAGCGCATCGCACGCTGGCGCTGGCCATGAACCGGCTGGGCGCCCGCAGCAATACAGGAGAAGGAGGTGAGGATCCAGAGTTGTACTCCATGGAACCTGAGGCGGCGTGCCGCATCAAGCAGGTCGCCTCAGGAAGATTTGGAGTGACGGCCGAATACCTGGTCAACGCGCAGGAAATTGAAATCAAGATGGCGCAAGGATCGAAGCCCGGCGAAGGCGGGCAATTGCCGGCCGCAAAAGTGAGCCCGTTTATCGCCAAGCTGCGGCGCGCCGTGCCGGGCATGGCGCTGATTTCGCCGCCGCCGCATCACGACATCTACAGCATTGAAGACCTGGAACAGTTGATCCACGACCTGCGCAAGGTGAATCCACGGGCGCGCATCGGCGTGAAGCTGGTCGCCGGAGCGGGCGTGGGCATCATCGCTGCGGGCGTCGCCAAGGCCGGCGCGGACGTGATTACCATCAGCGGGCATGACGGCGGCACCGGGGCTTCGCCCCTGAGTTCCATCAAGAACACCGGCTTGCCCTGGGAGTTTGGCTTGCGCGACGCGCATCGCACGCTGGTGCAATGCGGCTTGCGGCGGCACGTAAGGCTGCGGGTGGACGGCGGACTGAAGTTCGCCCGCGACCTGGTGATCGCCGCGCTCCTGGGCGCCGACGAATTTGGCTTTGGCACCGCCGCGTTGCTGGCCATTGGCTGCGTGATGGCCCGGCAATGCCATTTGAATACGTGCCCGGTGGGCATCGCCACCCAGGACGAAGCGTTACGCATGCGCTTTGCCGGGAAACCGGAAATGATCATGGCTTTCTTTCAATCCATGGCCGCGGAGCTGCGGGAAATGCTGGCGCGACTGGGCGCGCGCTCGTTGGATGAGATCACAGGCCACACGGAGTTTCTTCAGCCGCGCTCGTCTGACGCCGCAGCTTGGGTGGGCGATCTGCTGCGCTCTCCCGTTACAGCGCCGGAGAGTCCTCGCGTACCCAAGAAGCCTGAAGGTCTTTCCCGCCAGCTTCTGGACATGCTGAGCAAGCAGTCCCGGGCGCGGCCATTCGAGCTTCCGATTGTGAATGCAGACCGCAGCATTGGAGCGGAGCTAAGCGGAGAACTGTTGCGCCGCTATGCAACATTCTCAGCCAGCTCCGCGCCCATGCATCTGCGTTTTCGCGGTTCGGCGGGACAAAGCTTTGGCGCGTTCCTCATCGCCGGGCTGAGCTTTCACTTGTCGGGCGAAGCCAATGACTACGTGGGCAAAGGCCTGAGCGGCGGCAGCATTGCCATTGACTCCGGCCCGGCGGCTTCTTTGCGCGGCGACGTGCTGGTCGGCAACACCGTGCTGTACGGCGCCACGTCGGGCGAGCTGTACATTGCCGGACGCGCGGGCGAGCGCTTTGCGGTGCGCAACAGCGGCGCGCTGGCCGTGGTGGAGGGGTTGGGCGACCACGGCTGCGAATACATGACCGGCGGCGTGGCGCTGGTACTGGGCGAAACCGGAACCAACTTTGGCTCGGGGATGACCGGCGGCTTGGCCTACTTGCCCGCCGAACTAGCGGCTGAACACAATTGCAACCTGGATTTTGTGCGGTTTGAGTCTTCTTCCGCAGCGGAAGAGTGGGCTTTGCGCCAGGTACTGATTCGCCACAGCCTGCTCACCGGCAGTCCGCGGGCGGCGCTGTTGCTCAATTCCGGACCACGGCTTCCTTTGGTCCGCGTGCAACCTGTCAATTTGCCGTGCACCGTGGAACAGACCTGGGCGCCGATCTTGGGGCGATTGCACATCACGGCGTCACATCCGACGTTCACGCTGCCGGACGTGGCCGCGCGGCAGCCGCGGACCAATCCAGTCGTCGTCCGGCCGCTGGCCGCCACGGTATGGGAAGCCGACTACGACGCGTACATGCCCAACTGTTAGGTTAGCTTCTGCTGTTGGAATCTGCGCGAATCGCTCAGAACGAGGGAACTTGCTGCGGGTTCTTGGCAGGTTTCTGGCCGGTCACGGCGGGCTCGGTGACCTGCTGTTGCGCTGCGGCGGCGGCTTCAGCAGCGGCCTTGGCATCCAGAATGCGCGTCTGCTGGTAGGTGTATGTGATCCGGTGGATGATGGTGATGGTGGAAACCACGGCCAGCACCCACAGCACCGGGGCCATGGCATGCCAACGGGCAAACAGCGCGCCGATAATGACCAGCACCACGCGCTCCGGGCGCTCCATGAATCCGACCTTGCAGAAGCCAATCAGCGACTCGGCCCGCGCCCGCGTATAGCTCACCATCACCGAGCTGACCATGACAAAGGCCACCAGCAGCAGGTAGAAGAAGCGGCCGGCGCGCGCGTAATACACCAGGAGGCCGAAGAACAGGGCCACGTCGCTGTAGCGGTCAATCACCGAATCAAAAAACGCGCCGAAGGTAGTAACTTGCCCTGTGGCCCGGGCCACGCGTCCATCCACCATGTCAAAGATGCCGGCGCCGATGATCACCAGCCCGGCGTAGAGAAACATCCGCGGAGTGTTGCCGGCATTGGCGTAGCCGAACAAAGTTGCCGCGATGATGTTGATCACCAGCCCGAGGAAGGTCAGCACGTTGGGCGAAATCTTGGTCAGAGCCAGGCCGCGCACAATCGCGTGCAACAGCACACGGCACGCTCGTCCAAAGGCCCCGGTCCAGGTCATTGTTCCTCGTCGTGGATGGTGGTGAGTTTCAAAATCTCCAACTCGCGTTTGCCGTTGGGGGTGATCACCAGCGCGGTGTCGCCCACTTTCTTGCCCATCAAGGATTTGCCGATAGGCGACGTGGCGGAAATCAGCCCTTTGGAGACGTCCGACTCCTCGCTGGTCACCAGCGTGTACTCGATTTCTTCGTCCTTGGTGGAGTCAAACACACGTATCTTCGACCCGAAAGCCACGCGGTCGCGGGGAATGTTGGCCAGGTTCACCAGGGCCAGTTCGCTCATACGCTTTTTGAGCCGGCCCAGGCGGGCGTTGACGATGTCCTGGCGCTGCTTGGCCATGTGGTATTCGGCGTTCTCGCTGAGGTCACCCATGGCCACGGCCTTTTTGATCTCTTTGGGAAGCTCGTGCGTCAGTTCGTGCTCCAGGGCGCGAATCTCTTCTTCCAGCTTCTTTTTGATGTGCTCTGGCATGTTTCGGGAGATACGCTCCTGCGCCGGCCGCCTCGGGCGGACGTGTGAAAAAAGTAATTATAACCCTTTCCCCGTGAATGCGTTGCCTGCCCTGCGGGAGGGGCAGAGCTGTCAAATTTATAGCCGGCCTTGGGGTCTGACCGGGCCAAAGTTGCTTAAAGGTCCTAAAAAGTTTATAATGTATTTGTCCCAAGCTCCTCCCCTACAAAGGATTTCCCATCCAGGTGTTGTCATGAATTTGATGAGCTTTCAAGTCGGCGACAAGGTTGTCTATCCTAATCATGGTGTTGGCGTGATCGAACAGATCAGCAGCCGGACCATCGGCCTGAACGTCCAGAAGTTTTACATGCTTAAGATCATGGCCAGCAGCCTGAAAGTGGAAGTCCCTTTCCACAACGTAGCGACGGTAGGGCTGCGCCCGGTGGTCAAGAACGGCGAAATCACCAAAATCCTCAACTTCCTCACTGATGGGGAGTGCGACAACCATCAGGACTGGAAGTACCGCTTCAAGGAAAATTCCGACAAAATGCGCACCGGCTCCCTGCTGGAAGTGGCCATCGTGCTCAAAAGCCTGCTGATCCTGGGCAAGGAAAAGGCCCTCTCCTTCCGCGAAAAGAAGATGCTGGACCGGGCCCGTTACCTGCTGGTAACCGAACTGGCCATGGTCAAGAACGCGGAAGAGCCGGAAATCGAAGACCTGCTCAACAAAGCGCTGGCCAAGTGCAAATTGAAGTTCCCTGAAGTTACGGCCGACGCGTAAGATTTCAAGGGCTAAAGCCCAAATCGTTCTTGCGTCCCTTTCGGCTGGGCTGGAAGCCCAGCCCTGATACCTACACAGGCTGAAGCCCGATTTTCCCCCGCTCCTTGGAGCGATCTTTCTTCCCAACCTCATATCCCTGCTCCGCAAACTCTCGTCCTTCCCTATTTTCTTTTCAAATCAAGCACAGAAACAAAGCTCTTCCCCGCGGCCGCGTACGTTTCCAGCAGGACGCGCGTGGCTTCCACGGTGTAGCTGCGGTCGGCGCCGAAGCCGAGATGGCCGCCATCGTGGAGCAAAACAATCTCGCTCTGCTTGCGGCTGCGCGAGTCAATCTGCCGAGTTACTTTCTGAACGATAGCGTCTGAGGACTTGGCGCTCCAGTCATAGCCGGTCACCGACCACATGATGGGTTCCAGGCCCAACTTGCGCGCAGTGCGCAGCACATTGGGGCGGCGGCCGCCAAATGGCGGACGAAACAGCGGCGCCGGTGCGCCGATAGCGTCTTCCAAGGCCTTGCGGCAATCGCCAAGCTCCTGATTCAGGCGCGCGGCGGACACAAAGATCAGGTTGGGATGGCTGTCCGTATGGTTGCCGATGGCGTGCCCCGCAGCCTGGATGGCGCGGGCGATGTCCGGCCGCTGGCGGACGTACTTGCCGATCAGAAAAAATGTCGCGCGGGCGTTGTGCTTGGCCAGCACGTCCAGCAGGCGCAGCGTGTGCGGATCATTCGGCCCATCGTCATAGGTCAGGGCGAGTTGGCTGGCGTCGCTGCCGTGGGTGAGCGTGCGTCCGTAAAGCTGCGCACCAGGGGCCATAGCAGCATATCCGGCATAGCTGGCGGCTGCCGAAGCCGCGACGAGAGATGTGATAAGGCCGAGCATCTTGTGGATTTGGTAAATGAGTAATTTGGTAATTTGGTAATTCTCTTGCGCTGCGCCCGCCGGTACCGCAATGCAGACTCGCAAACCTCGAGAACCACACCCCAACATCAAATTACTCAATTACCAACTTACCCAATTACCAAATCGGTTCAAATTACTAAATTACCAAATTACCCACTTACCAATTCTGTTCGTCCGGTTTCCCACAGGCGTTACTCATCGGGCAATTGCCAGCCTGCTCCGCGCCATTTATTCTGCACACAGTTAGACTTTTGTCGCGAACGTTTTTCCCAAAGATCGCTTTTCACAAAGATCATGGCCAAGCTTTTTGAACCGCCCCGTTATATCGCCGTGGAAGGCCCCATCCGGGTGGGGAAGAGCACCCTGGCCAACGTGATCGCCGACCGGCTGAACGCCCAGCGGGTGATCGAGCCGGAAGACAACCCTTTTCTCCGCCAGTTCTATGAAGCCAAGCCGGGCGCGGCGTTCCAGGCGCAGTTCGCGTTCATGATTCGGCGGTTTGAGCAATTGAAGCCGCTGGAAGTGGGGCCGCAATCGCACAAGGCGGTCGTCGCCGACTACATCTTTGAAAAAGACAAGATCTTCGCCTACATCAACCTGACCGACCAGGAACTGGAAGTCTACAACCGCTATTACCAGCACTTCCGCGAGCAGCTGCCCGTCCCCGACCTGGTGATCTATCTGCAGGCCTCGCCTGAGGTGCTGAAAAAACGGCTGCGCAAGAAGAATGTCCCCGGCGAATCCGCCGTGAGCGACGCCTACCTGGAAGAAGTGGTCAAAGCCTACGAGCACTTCTTTTTTCATTACACGTCGTCCGACCTGCTGGTGGTGAACACCAACGACATTGATTTCGTCGAGCGCCACACCGACCTGCAGGAGCTGCTGCGCCGCGTGAGCGAACCCATCCGCGGGACGCAGTACTTTTTGCCGCTGGGGTCAACGGGTGGATCGAGCGTGTGACCTGCCCAAGCCCCCCTGGCCTCAACTAGGATTCCAAAAGGGTTACAGGACTCATCCCAACCTACCCGTGTGGCGATCTACTAACCATCTCGCCAATCACCCTGTAGTTACTCCCACCCCCACCCCTCCCCTAAGGTGCGTGGTGCAAACACAAGGTTTATTTCATTCGACCCAACGGTCACCCAACTGTTAACTAAATTGCAAATCATCAGCTAACTCGCTGCCAATGGGCCACTTAGCCGCCTCCAAAAAAGCGGCTTTGTTTGCTGAGTGCTGAGTGCTGACTGCTGATTGCTGAATTCTTCTTTTGTCAAAAATCTTATTTTTCCCGCCACCTGGGCGGCTGGGTTTGCTGATAATATCGGTTGTTATTCGCCTTCGCAATCGCGAAACAGTTCATCGCCGCGCACGCGTGTCAAGTGTCCTGAAGGACAAGCTCCCTAACAATCCGCCAAAATGCTCTAGGAAATCAGGTGATAATATCTTCAGCAAAACGTATGGACTACAACGAAGACAAGATTGATGAAATGGTCCTTGCCCTGCTCTATCTGACTCTGCATGAGGGAAACCGCGCATGGAAAGGACACGATTGGGACGCGATGGACCGCCTGCATGCCAAAGGCTATATCTCCGAGCCAGCCAGCAAAGCAAAATCGGTGGTGATGACCGAAGAAGGTCTGAAGCGGTCCCGGGAGCTTTTTGAAAAGCATTTTGGGCGGTGATGTTAGGAAGGCGCGGAAGAGAAGATTAGGTTGTCGAAAGGAAAAAACGGCAATGAGCGATGTAATTGACATTCATGGGCGCTGCAACGGAGACCCTTGTAAACGTGAGGAGCGACTCATTACCAGTGCCGCCGACAGGGTCATCGTCCGCGATAAGGAGTACCACAAAGGATGCGAGCCAACCCAAGCGGAACTTGATGCGAGAAATAGAGGCGGCGACTAGTCACTCATTATCCACACATCGTTCCCTTTGACGCTTTCTCTTGCCCCAACGTCGCGCCAGCCCCGCCAGGGGCGATTGATAGTAGCCCGGTACGTTTACGAGGCGAGCTACGCGCACCAAGGGAAGAAGCAGGTCTGGGATTTATCCCAGACTGAGCGAAGCGAAAAGCCGGGGAGAGAGCAGAAAGAATCCTTCCGCACTGCCGTAGGCCCGCGCACAGCGCAGCGGAGCACGCAAATCAAGACGAGGGCGGTGCATCGTCGAATCCCACCCTTTCGCAAAAGGCGCGAATGGATGGGCCACCCGACCGCTATCTCGTTGAGTGCCTCTTGGCACAAAGTCGGGAACTCCCGTCAATAGTTGGGGCGGGAACGAGCGGCTCGTCCTAGCTTCGGAGAACTGGGGGAAAGCTAGCTAGCGCTTATTGCGTATTCCAGCTTCGTTCCGACACGATTTCGTCCCAGGCGATGATAGGTGAAGTACTGCCGGCAACCACTTCATTGTAAATAGAGCGACAAAAACCTTGGAACGTGGCGTACCCATCGCCGAAGTATTTCCTCACCAAGTCGGGTAGGGACGCTTCCCGAATGTTTCCGAGTGCAAATCGCGGGTTTAAGGTCGCAATCTCGGGCAAGACCGTGCCATCCTCGCGAATGATTAGCCGTTTGATCTCTTTAGCAACCAGTCGATGGCAGCGAGCGCCGTTGCAGACGTAAGCTGCGCACGGATGCTCAATTAGGAAACTTCGCGCCTTATAATGAAGGCTGAAGCGCAAACCGCTGTTCGCGTAGGCGTGCCCCAGATCCGACACGCGGGCGAACAGGGTGCAGACCTGCTGCTCAGACAATTTCGTGTCGGCGATGTGCCTGCCGCGCCCGACTGCCTGGAGCGGCTGCACACTTATTCTGCCCACCTGATTGCGCAATGCCCATTCGGCGAGCCACGGCAGACAGTCGAGGTTGTCCCGCGTGATGGTCACCACCACGGTGACAGGCACACCTGCTGCCACCAGTGACTGGATGGCTTGGCTGGAAGCACTAAACGCTCCCGGCATACCGCGGAATCGATCGTGATACTCTTCAGGCCCGTCAATGCTAATCTGCGCGGCAGCGCCGGCCGCTTTTAGCCATTCCGTTTCGAGGCAGCCGATGTACGTTCCGTTGGTTGAGATGAATAATTGGAATTCTTGGTGCTCCGCTGCAAATTCCAGCACACGGCGCAGATCGGGATACATGAAAGGTTCGCCACCGGTGAGATGCACGGTGCGGACGCCCAACAATACAGCGTCGCTTAGAGCACGGCAGACGAGGTCTGCGGGAAGCATGTCGCCACGATTGGGGACGGCACTCATGTAGCAGTGCCGGCAATGCAAGTTGCATTGATTCAACAAATGGATGACCAGCACGCCTGATTCGGCCGTTGCCGCGGCGAGGTTGCTCTGCAACACGCGCATGGTGGACTCCTGAGAAAGAGGAGGCGGTTGCGGCTCTCCGCCATCGCCTCCCTTGGATTGCTATGCTGCAGTTTTGGCTACGGCTTTCTCGACAACCCGGGCCGTTTCGATCTTCGCCCTCTCGCGCAGGACGTCTTCGAAGATGCCTTTCGGGTACGGCCAGTGGTGCGGACCATTGCCGTACCCAGGCTCATCGTCGAAGCCGCGTGCGATGCTGAGGCCGCCGATCGAACCGGTGGCAACGTGATTGATGATCTCGGACTGAATGTGGGCCGAGGCAAGGGTGGAGAATGCGTCAATGAACTCCGTCAGGCGGCCGCTCTCAACGATCTTCTTCAGGGACGCGGGTTCGATATTGACGGTGAAATTAACAGGGAATTTCTGTTTCTGGTCCATAAAACCTCCGTACAGGACAGATCAAGGCTCGCCCTGGTGGGGTGTTTTCTTCCACACGAGGGAAGTTAACCGCCAGACAAGGTGGGTCAAAAGCAAGGTTATGGCACAGTCAGATTGCTGTCTGTGACCCACGACACAGGCGGCGGCCATTCACGACCAGCGAGAAATAGGATGCTCCTCCCTCTTGTACGTCCGGGCCGTTAAGAACTGTCGGCCGGCCGCCCCACGCTTTCGCCCAGTGTTGGCGAAGCGTGGGATGAACCTCCGCCCCGTTTTCTCCGTGCCTCCGTGTCTCCGTGGTGAGCTTTTCGCCGCCCCCAGACAAAACCGCCCCCTCAAACTTTCCCTACCCAACGCCGATAAATTGGGACTAAAATACCCTCATCCGCATCCCATGCGGTGACAGGTGGTATCGGGAGGTCCCGAACTGCACTGGAGGCACAATGAGCATCACTTCGTTCAACGGAGGCCCGTCCGCGAGCGGCCGCCCGAAAATTACTACCCTCACCATCCAAGAGAAGAAACAACGCCGGGAGCAGATCACCTGCTTGACGGCCTATGACTACGCCACGTCGCGCCTGGTGGATGAAGCCGGCATTGACATGGTCCTGGTGGGCGATTCGCTCGCCCAGGTCGTGCTGGGCTATGACAGCACGCTGCCCGTCACGCTGGACGAAATGCTGCACCACACGCGCGCGGTGCGGCGCGGGGTGAAGTCCGCGCTGCTGATTGCCGACATGCCGTTTGGCACCTACCAGGACGACGACCGCGAAGGCGTCCGCAATGCCGTGCGTTTTGTGAAGGAGTCCGGCGCGGAAGCCGTCAAGCTGGAAGGCGGCGACAAGCGGGTATCGCTCGTCCGCCGCGTGCTGGACGCGGAGATCCCGGTGATGGGCCACATCGGCCTGACGCCGCAGTCGGTGAACAAGATGGGCGGCTACAAGGTGCAGGGCAAAGACCTGGCCGGCGTGGAGCAGCTGATCAAAGACGCCATCGCGCTGGACCGCGCGGGCGTTTTTTCCATGGTACTGGAAGGCGTGCCGCGGGAAGTTGCCGCGATGATCACCAAAGAGGTGAAGGCCCCGACCATCGGCATTGGCGCCGGGCCGGATTGCGACGGCCAGGTGCTGGTGCTGTCTGACATTCTGGGGCTGACGTTTGCGCCGCCGGCAAAGTTCGTCCGCCGCTATGGCGATGCCGCCGTGCTCATCAGCAACGCCGTGCGCCAGTTCAAGTCCGACGTGGAGTCAGGCGGCTATCCCAGCGACGAAGAGAGCTATCACCTTCCCAAAGACACGCGGGCTGAGCTGGAGGCCATCCTGCGGCGGAAAGAGTTGAAAGCGTACGCGAGGTAAAGCGGCTGTTGGCAGTTGGCTCTTGGCTGTTGGTACTTAGTGGCAATAAACACTTGGGCCTTCAGCCTGGAACACTCTTCGTAGAACTTAGTTGTGTCCCCCAGAAGGGTCCAGCGCCGCAGGCGCGGCATAACGGTAGCCCAGGCCGTGAGGCCTGGGTAGGCTCGTAAATTGAGGAGAGCCCCGTAGGGGCGGCACACGGGTATTAACTTTTGTTTCAACGATAGGGATCCCTCGCTCCGCTCGGGATTTCAGAAAAAAGCTAACTACCAAATACTAAGTACCAAATACCCTCTTCTTCCCATGCTCACCATCTCTTCCGCCGAAGAAATGACCGCCCTCAGCAAGCAAGCCCGCCGCGCCGGCAAGCGCGTGGGATTTGTGCCCACCATGGGCGCATTGCATCAGGGACACTTGTCTCTCGTCCGCGCGGCGCGCGCGCAATGCGATGCGGTCGTGGTCTCCATCTTCGTCAACCCCACGCAGTTCGGGCCTAACGAAGACTTTGCCAAGTATCCCCGATCGCTGGAAGGCGACTCTGCCATGCTGGCCGCGGAGAAAACCGACTACCTGTTCTTCCCCGCCGTCGAAGACATGTATCCGCAAGGCGCGGCCACATGGGTTGAAGTGGAAGGACTCAGCGGCAAGCTGGACGGCATCTCGCGTCCCGGCCATTTTCGCGGCGTGACCACTGTGGTGAGCAAGTTGTTCCACATCGTGCAGCCCGATCTGGCGTTTTTCGGGCAGAAGGACGCCGCCCAGGTGGCGGTGGTCCGCAAGATGGTGCGCGACCTCAAGCTGGACGTGGAGATTGTGGTCTGCCCTATCGTCCGCGAACCCGATGGCTTGGCCATGAGCTCGCGCAACGTCTATCTGCAAGGCGAGCAGCGCAAGCAGGCTCTGGTGTTAAGCCGGGCGTTGCGGCGCGTGCAGGAACTGGCGGCAAAAGGCGAGAAGAATGCTGACAGACTGCTCGTCGCAGGCAAGCAAGTGATGGCCGAGGAACCCGCCGTGAGGCTCGACTATTTTGCCATCGTGCATCCGGACACGCTCGATCCCGTGGCTGATGTGGCTGGCGGCGCGCTGGTGGCCGTCGCGGCGTATGTGGGCAGCACCAGGTTGATTGATAACGTTGTGCTGGCGGCAACGTAGCCCACCGCGACGAACGAGCCTCTTAGCGTAGAGACGCGGCACCGCCGCGTCTCAAATGGGATTGGCAACAACACCGGTAAATCCAGCAAAAGAATTTGGATTTTGGCATGGCGCAATGGAATCGTAGCGCTCACTTTTTTGAGACGAACTGGTTCCCCGCAATCACATACCGCAGCGGCATCTCCGCCGATTTCCGAATGCCGATGCGCGTCGTGACCGCAATTTTCTTTGCGCGGAAGCCGTCGTCGCGCACCTGGAGATCAGACTTCGGCGAGACCATGTCTTTGCCGTTGTCCCGCGGACGCGTGATGCCCAGAGCTTCGCAGAGGCGTCCAGGGCCGCTGGTGAGCCTGCGTAGATCGCGCATGGCAACTGAATGAGGCTTTGTGCCTTCAATTCCAAGAAGCTCGATCCCGCGCGCGTCGGCCATTTGCTCAATGCCCGCAACTGGCTCCATTGCGCGAATCAGCACGCATCCGGCTTTGCCGTCAGGCATGCAGGAAATGTTGAGGCAATAGTACATGCCGTAAATGAAGTAAACGTACGCGTGTCCCGGAGGTCCCCACAGCACAGCATTGCGTGCGGTGCGACCGGCGGCGGCGTGGGCAGCGGCGTCGGAGGAGCCAAGATAGGCTTCGACTTCAACAATTCGTCCGACGAGA
The DNA here is from genome assembly GCA_020072815.1 of Terriglobia bacterium. NCBI lineage: Bacteria > Pseudomonadati > Acidobacteriota > Terriglobia > Terriglobia bacterium. The sequence goes on from JAIQGE010000001.1 coordinate 853,538, forward strand.
AATTTTCCGCGCTGCTTCCTCACGATCAACTTGCCCAGCAGCGCCCGCGCGACGACGCGCGGATCTCGGTTAAAGAAAGACCGCGGGAGCAACCGGCCAGAAAGAGGTGCGTTTTGTGCGCGCGGGTTCAGAACGGAAGATTTTCCTTGATTGGTTGGCACGTTTCAGCCTCGCGACAGGGCTTGCTGCAGCACGGCCTGCGAAGCATTGGCGCCGCTCATGAGCAGCACCGTGTTGCGCGCAGGCTGACTGCGCTGTATCCACGCTGCAGTCGCCGCTGCGCCGGCCCCTTCGGCCACGATGTGCTCTTCCAGCAGCAAATGGCGGATGGCGTCCAGCATCTGCTGTTCGCTCACGGTCACCACGTCATCCACGAGCTCCACAATCTGCGCCACGTTCTGCGGGTCCGGGGTGCGGGTGGCCAGCCCGTCGGCCAGGGTGTTGCAGGTCTCCGTGGGAACCACGCGCTTCTCCTTCCAGGAAAGATAGTAAGACGGCGCCTGCTCGGCCTGGACGCCGACAATCCGCACGCTTGGCGAAAGATGTTTGGCCGCGGCAGCCACGCCGCGAATCAGCGCCGTATCGCCTATAGGGACAAAGATCGCGCTGGTCTCCGGCAGTTGCTCCAGAACTTCGCAGGCAATTGTCGCTGGACCCGCCGGCAATTCAGGATCGGTTGCGTCGTTCAAAAAAAAGACGCCTTCCGCGCGAGCGTACTCCGTGGCGTGCTCAAAGGCTTCGGAGCTGTCGCGGCCACGTTCCACAATCTGCGCTCCCAGCCGCGCGATGTTGTTGCGCTTCACCGGATTTGGATTTTCGGGAAGAAAAATCCGCGCCGGAAGTTGAAACAATTTTGCCGCGTAGGCCACGGCCGCTCCGTGGTTGCCCGTGCTGTGCGCGATCACTTCGCCGACGCGGCCGCGCTGCATCGCCAGAGAGAGAGCATAGAGAGCGCCGCGCACCTTGAACGAGCCAGTGGGCAGATCACTTTCCAGCTTCAAGAAGACTTTGGAGTCGCCCCGGCTGAGCGAAGGCGCCGCCACCAGCCGCGTTACCGGCAGCAGCGGACGCAACACTTCTCGCGCCTTTAAAACATCCGCAAAGGAAATGCCTGCCACTCAGGTGCTCCACACGTCCACGTCAAAGATGTTGCGTGCAGGACGTTATTTCTGCCCGGTTTTCTGTTGCCCGGCTTTCTGCTGAAGTATCCACTGGTCCACGTTCCTCTCCAGCAAGTCCAGGGGAACCGCGCCGGAACCCAGGACCACGTCATGAAAGCCCTTCAGATCAAAACCGGCCCCCAGCTGTTCGCGGGCGCGAACGCGCAGCTCTTTGATCTTCAATTCGCCGATCTTGTACGCCAGGGCCTGGCCCGGCCACGCGATATAGCGGTCAATTTCGTTCACAATATCCAGCTCGGCTTTGGGCGCGTTGTCCATGAAGTACTGGATGGCCTGGTTGCGCGTCCAATGCTTGGTGTGCATGCCGGTATCCACCACCAACCGGACGGCGCGCCACATCTGGTAAGTCAACTGGCCGAACTTGGAATAGGGATCGTCATATAGGCCCATTTCTTCCCCCAACGACTCGCCGTAGAGCGCCCATCCTTCCACATACGCCGTGTACTCGCCAAATCGCCGGAACATGGGTTGCGCTCCCAATTCATGCGCGCGGGCGATCTGCAGATGGTGTCCGGGCACGGATTCATGCAGCGTAAGCGCCATCATTTCCCACTTGGGGCGGGACTCAGGTTTATAAAGATTGACGAAGTAGGTCCCGGCGCGCGACCCGTCCGCCGAGCCCTGGCTGTAGTACGCGGCCGTGGTGTCTGGCGCGGCCACGTCAGGAATCGGCTTCACGCCGTAAGGCTCGCGCGGCAGCGTGCGAAAAACTTTGACCAGGTTGGGGTCCACCGTTTTAGCCACGGCTTTGTAAGCGTTGAGCAGGTCTTCCGGCGTCTTGTAGTAGAACTGCGGATCAGTGCGCAGGAACTTAAAGAATTCCTGGCGCGTGCCTTTGAACCCGGTCCGCTGCATGATCTGTTCCATCTCCGCCTTGATACGCGCGACTTCCTTGAGTCCGATCTCGTGGATTTGATCAGCAGTAAGGTTGGTGGTGGTGTAGTGGCGGATCAGGGAAGCGTAGAGCTCGTCGCCGTGCGGGAGCTGCCACGCTCCCACCTGGTCATAGCAGGCCGGCAGGTATTCGTTGGCGAAAAACTCTTTGAATTTGCGGAAGGCGGGGACAATCTCTTGTTCCACGGCCTGGCGGCCCGCCTGCCGCAGCCGCTGCCGATCAGCCGCAGCGATGCTTGCCGGGAACTCAAGAAACGGTTTGTAGAATCCGCTCTGAGCCGGGTCGGCGACAATCTGCCGGTCAATCTGGGCGGGGATGCGCTGCATGATCACTTTGGGATGGACCATCTTCTCTTTGATCCCCAGGCGCAACAGCGCGATGGAGTTGTCTACCGCGGTGGGGAAAGCATGCAGACGGGCCAGCCAGTCTTCATAGTCCTTCACTTTTTCAAAGCGGAGCGAGTTGGCAAGATCGTCTTTGGTCTGGATTCCCTCGCGCTGGTTAAAGACCATGAGATACCAGTGCGACTGGTACCGCGCCATGCGGTCTTCAATGCGCTTTTTGAACAGGTCAAAGTTCAGCTGGTCAGCCGGAGGCAGCGCGGCGCGGTCAATGTTCGCCAGTTTATCCAGGACGCCTTGGTTGTGCTGGAAGCGGGCGGCGTGGGCTTCTGGGCGATCGTCGTCCCAGGCGGTGTTCCAGCGCAGGTCGCCGAGCGAGGAAGCTTCTTCCGGACGCTGCTGCATTTCGTAGTCCCACTCAGCGGTGAAGAGATCATGCAGCGTGGTGGAAGCCGTGCCCGGTCCGGCTTGACCGGACTTGGCTTGAGCAAGAGCAAAAATTGAAGACAAGAAAATTACAATCGCACACCAGCGCACTGTCGCCTCCGCGTGAATACTTGCGAGCCTCTGTGCGGTCATGGCCATCCATTCCCGCCTTGCATTTACTTGAGCGCAGCCAGAACCGCGGCGGCGTGCTCATCCGGCTTGATGCCGGTGATGATCCCGCTGATCTTTCCTTCCGGACTGATCACGAACGTTGTGCGCTCGATGCCCATGTATTTTCGTCCGTACATGCTCTTTTCTTTCAGCACGCCGAATTTGATGGCGACGGCCTTCTCCGTGTCAGCCAGCAGCGAGTAAGGAAGATCGTATTTCTCTTTGAATTTCTTCTGCGCCGAAGGCTTGTCCGGGGAAATTCCCAGGACGATGGCGCCGGCTTTCTGGATTTTTGTGAATGCGTCGCGGAACCCGCACGCTTCCAGCGTTCAACCGGAAGTGTTGGCTTTGGGATAAAAGAACAGCGCCACGTTCTTGCCGCGATAGTCCTTCAGCGACACGTTCTGGCCATCTTCATTGGCCAGGGTGAACTCCGGGGCTTTATCATTGAGTTGCATAAGTTTTTCCAGGTCAAAACATCAAGATGAATTTATATCGCAGAAGAAGTTTTCAAGCCAGCCTGCTTCTGCTGCTGGCGGGCATGTTCGTGCTGAGCGCGGCGGTCGTCGCGCAGCGCCGCAAGTCGCATAAACTGCGGGCCACGGCGTTGCTGGAGCTCACCATAGATTCTTCCGGCAAAACTAAGGCCCAGCTGATTCCCATCGCCATTCTGGACGAAGGCAGCTTTCATGATGCCGGACTCTACAAGGCTGCGCCGCGGCCGTTCGCGCTGCAGCCCGGAGTGGTTTATGAAGCGCAGCAAACCGGGACGGTGCTTGGTTACGTCACAGTGAGCGGCGCTTTCAAACAAGGAATATGGATTGGACAAGGCGAGTGGCAGCCGGTGCGACCCGCCGAAGCCAAGGCCACGCCTACTCCCGCGCCTACTCCTGACGAGCGGCCGGTGTTGCGCCGCCCCGGCAGCGTTCCCGTGGCGACGCCGGCCCCTTCGCCTACGCCGGCGGTTACGCCTAGTCCGGCGCCAGCTCAGACCGGCGTCGCGCCCGCTCCTGACGAGCGGCCTACCTTGCACCGCTCCACCGGCAGTCCAACGGCAACGCCGGTTCCGCCGACATCGAGCGCGCCGGCTTCACCGCCTGATACAGATCGTCCGGTGCTAAAGCGGCCAGGCTCCACCGATAGTCCCGACAAAAGCGCAACCACGCCCGTCCAGCCTGCAACGACAAAAGCTGCGCCGCCCGTTCCGGTGCTGAGTCCGGGAACTCATACTTTGGTGGCAATATCCGACGAGCAGTCGCTGGACATGCGTTCCTACGAGTTTTCCTGGAAGCCAGGAGAGAAGGCTGCGGTTGACGCGAAGGTGCGCCGTTTGGCGCTGGCGCAGTTGCCGCGCGAGACGCCTGCGCTTACTGACAGTTCGCTCAAGAACGTAAGCATTCGCGGCTTTGACTTGGACATGAGCAATGACGCGGTGGTGGTCCTCACCGCGGAGGCCGCAGGAAAAGCTCCTGCGGGGGGCAAGCCCGTCACCCGCTACATCACGGTGATTGCACGCATGGATTTTGAAGGCAACCCGCAACGCCTGGCCGCCAGCGTGGCTGATTCCTCACGCCTGGATGTTGCGCCGCGTCTGGAACTAATTGACGCCGCTGACGTGGATGGCGACGGCGCAGCCGAGCTGGTCTTCCGCCAATATGACTTTGACCAGAAAAGCTACGTCATCTACTCCGTCGGCCGCGGCAGCGTGAGCAAAGTGTTTGAAGGAGCCGGCGCGCCGCTGAAGTAGGTTTTGCTGTTCAGTTTGCGCGACAGAATTGATCGCACCGAGGCGCAATGGAATTTGAAATCGTCGGTAGAATCACTGACGTCCGGGTTATTGCGGCGGGCAAATCTGTTCGCGAGTCAAGGAGACTGCGCAAGTTTTACAGAGGAAAACGCTGGCGAAAAATGAAGGGGATAGCTCAAATCCGGCTTGCCGATGGTACGATACATACGGCGGAGTTGCATTGGTATGAGGCGCATGGCATCGGCAAAAAAGAAACAAAAATCAAACGGATCCTCTTCTAAGAAGAAAGCGCACGGGGTTGCCGGATTTGCCGTGTGTGTCAAAAACCACGACTATCCCGCCTCTCTGGAGCTTCGCAAGATTTACCAGATCGTGCCTGACAGAGAATCGGGTTCACTTGGCCTCCTAAGAATTATTGACGAATCGGGCGAGGATTATCTTTACCCGGCCGCTTATTTTCTACCAATCAAGCTTTCGCCAGCCATTCAGAAGGCTGTCCGGCTCGCTTCTTAACCTCAGCTTCCCCCACCGCCGGAACAATCAGGATCTCCGCGCCGTCGGGAACCGGTGTTTTGCAGGCCGTCAGCAAAGACGATGCCTGCGCGCGTCCTCACGACGCGCACCTTGCACAAGCCAGCGTGCCTGTTTTCACACCGCGCAATCCCTTACAAATCTTGACTTTTCCTTATTTTGTGCAGACTACAACGGATGTAGTTTGGTGAGGATAGTATGGGTACAGATTGTAGTTACGCCAGTCTATATCTTCAGATAGAGGCTAGACGTTTCTACCGGAATGGACATTTCATATGGTCGCCAGATGTTCAAGAGCTATCGTATTGAGCGCGCTCGTCCTGCTCGCCGTTGGTTGCGGAAGCAATATGAGTCAGATTGTTCCTCCGCCATCGCCGACGCCAACGTCATGCGTCCCTGCATCCACCCCTGCCTTTGCCTACCTGTTGAGCCATGACGCGGTCTCGATGTACACCGTCAGCTCCTGCGGGACCTTCACGGCGACAACTCCCGCTACCATCTCAACATTCCCCAGCCTGGTCGGCTCAGAGGACATGGTTGTTGACCCTTCGGGCAGGTTTCTCTATGTCGCGAATCTTGTGTCCAACGTTGCGGGTCCTTCCGCGATTTCCATGTACACCATCAATCCCACCACCGGCGTTTTGACCCCAAACACGCCTCCCACGGTCCCAACGGGATGGTTCCCTCAAGGTATCGCGATTGATCCTTCCGGAAAATTTGTTTACACGGCGAACACCGACGACGATACGGTCTCCATGTTCACCGTCAACGCCACCACGGGCATCTTGACCCCAACCACCCCGGCCAGCGTTCCAGCCGGCTCGCAGCCGGTCCAGATAGCCATAGATCCTTCCGGCAGGTTTCTCTACGCTTCGAACCAGGGCGGCATGCTTTCCATGTACACCATCAATGGCAGCACTGGAGTTTTATCGCCGATGACGCCTCCCAGCATATCTGCGGGAGAATTCGCATTTACTGTCACTCCCTCGGGTAAGTTCGCGTACGCTTTGGACCGCTTGGTCAACCTGATGGAACAATTCTCTGTCGATCAGGTCACCGGAGCATTGATCCGGATTAACCCGGTGGCCGTTTCGACGGGAAATGAGCCCACTGCAGTGGCCGTGGACCCTACAAGCAGATTTTTGTATGTGACGAACCGGCAGGACAACACGCTTTCCATGTACACCATTAACCCCACCACTGGAGCTTTGACCGCGAACGGCATAATCTCAACCGGAGGCCAGCCTTTCCGCGTTAATTTCGATCCCTCGGGAAAATTTCTCTACGTGGTCAATGAGTCGAGTCCGGTTTCCATTTACACCATGAACAGCAACGGGACGCTCACCATCGCCGGCGCCACCGGCGCCGCATCCGTGCAGCTTGCCATGCACTAAAGGCAACCGTTCATCCTCCGCTTACTGCTGGCACAATCAGGATCTCCGCGCCGTCGGGCGCCGGAGTGTTCAATCCATCCGCGAAACGGATGGCTTCATTGCCGACGAACACGTTGATGTGCTGGCGCACTTCGCCCTGCTCGTCCACGATGCGGTCACGCAGCGCGGGATGCATCGCCCACAGCGCCTCCAGAGCTTCACGCACCGTGCGCGGGGCGCCGGTCACGGCCACTTCGCCCGCGCCGCCTGCGAACGCAGCCAGGTATGTGGGAATGCGGAACGTCACAGGCATCTAGCGGCCTCGCGCGCCGGCTTTGCGGCTGACGACTTTCTTGCTCTGCGCCTTCACTGGTTTCTTGCCCCTTGCCTTGCTCTTCTCCGTGTCTCCGTGTCTCCGTGGTGAGTGAGCCCCGTCGCCCACCACCGCCGCGCGCACGCAGACCACCGCCGGCAGTCCTTCCATGATGAGCTGCCAGCTCTTGCCGTCGTCATGTGAGCCGTAGACGCTTCCGCTGCGCGTACCAAAGTAAATCCCAGCGGGAGAGAGCGTGTCAGTGCCCATGGAGTCGCGCAGGATGGTTTCCAGCGCGTTCTTCTGCGGCAGGCCCTTGGTCATGGCCTCCCAGCTCTTGCCGGCGTTTTGCGTGCGATAGACGCGCAGCTTGCCTTCCGGCGTGCAACGGTATTCGTCTGACTCAATCGGCACAATATACGCGGTGTCCGCATCGTGCGGGTGCGTGACCATGGCAAACCCGAAGTCCGAGGGCACGCCGTTGGCAATGTCCTTCCAGGAATCGCCGCCATCATCGCTGCGGTAAAGTCCCCAGTGGTTCTGCAGGAACAGCCGGTTGGGCTGCTGCGGATCGCGGGCAATCTTGTGCACGCACTGCCCAAACTCAGGGTACTTGTCCGGCAGATAATCCGCGCGAATGCCCACGTTGCGGGCCTGCCACGTGATGCCGCCGTCATCCGTGCGGTAACAGCCGCCGGTGGACATGGCGATGATCATCTTCTTCGCGTCCGCCGGATCAGGAACAACGGTGTGCAGGCACAGCCCGCCGCCCCCCGGCTGCCACTTGGGACGGTGAGGATGGTTGAGCAGCCCTTCCCCCGCCGACCAACTTTTGCCCGCGTCACGCGAAACGAAAAGGCAGGCCGGCTCAACCCCGCAGTACAAAGTGTCCGGCTCGTCTTCGCGGCCGACGCAAATCTGCCATATGTTCTTGAGCGCCAAGCCGGATTCGGGGGGAAATTTTACGGAATACGTTTCCGGCTGGGTGATGGTCTTGCCAAAATCGTCCGACGAACAAAGAAACGTTCCCCAGCGAAAACTCTGCGTCGCCCACCAGATACGCTGGCGCCCCTGGCGGCCGTCAAACGCCGCCGCGTATACCGGCGAGCCGGCCGAATGCGGTCCGCCCAGGTTCCAGCGCTTGCGCGCCCGGTCTGAGCGCAACAGAAACAACCCCTTGGCCGTGCCGACAAGCAAAACCACGTCGCCTTTCTTGGCTGAAACCTGCTGGACAGTGGGCATAGCCTCCTCCGTTAAAACAACCGGATATTTTATGCGTTCCCGATGTACCGCGGCATTTTGAAAAACGTTTGCCGTACCAAACCCTAACCTTTAATATTGTCCCGCTTCAAAAAGCCCAATCCATCATTCACAGCAGTGAAAGTGAGGAACCCATGCGGAAAGTTGCTTTGTTCAGTGTCGCCCTCTTTTTCTTCGGGGCCGTGCAGCTCATGGCCCAGCAGGACTTCAGCAAGGTGGAAATCAAAGTCCAGAAAGTTTCCGGCAGCGTTTACATGCTCGTGGGAGCCGGTGGGAACATCGGGGCCTCCGTGGGTGAAGACGGCATTGTGGTGGTGGATGACGAGTATCTTCCCCTGGCGGACAAGATTGAAGCCGCGCTGAAAGGCATCACCGACAAGCCGGTCAAGATCGTCCTCAATACGCACTGGCACGGCGACCATACGGGAGGCAATCCTCACTTCGGCGAAAAGGCGCCCATCATCGCCCAGGAAAACGTGCGCAAGCGCCTGTCCACAGGCGGCAAGACGCGTTTTGGCGAAACCAAGCCCGCGCCCAAAGGCGCGCTGCCCGTAATCACCTTTGAAGAGAACGTCTCCGTGCACCTGAACGGTGAAGACATCCGGGCCATCCACTTCCCCCACGGCCACACCGACGGCGACAGCGTAATTTTCTTCACCCAATCCAATGTGGTCCACATGGGCGATGATTTCTTCAACGGCGGCATGTTTCCCTTTATTGACCTGGACAGCGGCGGCAGCGTTCAAGGCATGATCGCCGGCGACGAGAAAGTGCTGGCCGAAGTGCCCGACGACGTGAAGATCATTCCCGGCCACGGCCCGCTGGCCACCAAAGACGACCTGCGCAAATTCGTAACCATGTTGAAGGAAACTTCAGCCGCGGTGCAGGCCGCGATCAAGAAAGGCAAGACGCTGGACCAGATGAAAAAAGAAAAAGTCCTGGCCAAGTGGGACGAATGGGGCAAAGCTTTCATCAATACTGACGTCTTTACCGAAGTCCTGTTTGACAGCCTGACCAAGAAGCCCAGCGGGCCAAAGAACGCGCATGGGCATATAAGCAACTAGCAACTGGCAACTGGCGTTCGTTTTTACATCCCGAGCGTCCTTGCTTGAGGGCCTCAGGCCCGAAACCCTGAGCGTAGCCGAAGGGGAGGGAACCCTATTGTCAAAAGGGTCCACATCAAGCAAGGACGCTCGGGATAGCAGAAAAGGTTAGTTGCCAGCTGCTAGTTTCTTCTTCAACAGCTCATTCACCAGCTCCGGCTTGGCCTGGCCTTTGGACGCTTTCATCACCTGCCCCACAAAGAATCCGATGATGGTCGTCTTCCCCGCGCGGTATTGCTCCACCTGCTTGGGGTTGGCGGCGATGATTTCATCAATCATCTTCTCGATGGCGCCGGCGTCGCTGATTTGCTGCGGCTTTTCCCGTTCGTAGACGGCGGAGAAATCTTCGCCGTTTTCGAAAGCTTTGTCGTACAGGTCTTTCAGGATCTTGCTGGAGATGCTGCCGTCCTCCAGCAGGTCGGCCGAGAGGGCCACGCCCTTCATGGTGATGGGCGATTTCTCAATCTCCAGGCCTTTGGCCTTCAGGCGGCCCATCAGTTCGCCCTGCACCAGGTTGGCCACTCGCTTGGCGCTCTTGGAGGCCCTGGCGGCCTCTTCAAATTGGTCTGCAAGACCGCGCGAAGACGTGAGCACCTGCGCGTCATACTCGGTGATGCCGTAGTCGCTGACCATGCGCTTGCGGCGGGCTTCGGGAAGCTCCGGCAACCGGCTGCGAATCTCCGCTTGCCAGCCGGCGTCCACCACCAGCGGCTGCAGGTCAGGCTCGGGAAAATAGCGGTAGTCGTGCGCTTCTTCCTTCGAACGCATGCTGTAGGTGCGGCCTTCGCCGGAATTGTAGAGGCGCGTTTCCTGCCTGATCTTTTCGCCGGACTCAACCAGCTCCATCTGCCGGTTGATTTCGTATTCCAGCGCCTCGCGCACAAAGCGGAAAGAATTTACGTTCTTGATCTCCGTCTTGGTGCCCAGCTGCTCCTGGCCACGCGGGCGGATGCTGACGTTGGCGTCGCAGCGCAGCGACCCTTCTTCCATGTTGCAATCGCTCACGCCGGTGTACAGGATGATCTCTTTCAGGCGCGTCAGATACTCAAAGGCTTCGTCGGGCGAGCGCATGTCCGGCTCGCTTACGATTTCGATCAGCGGCACGCCGGTGCGGTTCAGGTCAATGTAGGTGTTGGCCGCCGAGTCGGCGAAGCCTTCATGCAGGCTCTTGCCGGCATCTTCTTCCATGTGCAGCCGGGTGATGCCGATCCGTTTCGAGCCGCCGCCAGCCGCAGGAATTTCAATGAAGCCATGCTCGGCCAGCGGCTTATCAAACTGCGAGATCTGGTAACCCTTGGGCAGGTCAGGATAGAAATAATTCTTGCGGGCGAAGATGGAGGTCTCGCGCACCTGGCAGTTCAACGCCTGCGCGGCGAGCACCGCGAACTCAACCGCTCTCTTGTTCAGGACCGGCAGCGCTCCCGGCAGCCCCAGGCACACCGGACACACGTTGCTGTTCGGAGTCGCGCCAAACTGGGTAGAACATCCGCAGAAAATCTTGGTCTGGGTAAGCAGCTGGACGTGGACTTCCAGCCCGATGACCGGCTCGTACTTGGCCCGTACCGCGTCAGAGATTTGAGTTGTGCTGCCCATAGGAAGAAGATTCTTGGCGATTTGTCGTGTTCACGCCGCGAACAACAGCGCCGCTTCGCGCTCAGTTATTTCGCACCCGGGTTCAGGTATTTGTCCAGCGGAATGTCAAAGTAAAACAGCTCTTGGTTGCCGGCCCGTATGCCGGAGATGTACACATGGGCCTCCTCCTCAGGACGTTCAATGCCGGCCACATCAAAAAACAGGAAGCCGTTATGGCTGGAGTGCGCCGTCACCGGCACATTTACGAACACCGCGGACTCAACCTCTTCCCGCGCTTCAGCCTTGATAGGCTTGTTGTCGCGGGGCAGCGGAATGGGCAGGTTCACCTTGGGTCTGTTGCCGACTTTTTCCGGCCGGGCAATGCGGCGAAAGATGTCATCCCGGGTCGCGGCCTGGATCTTGTCACGGCGATAGGTGACGAACTCAATCTTTACGCCATCCAGCATGAGCGGCCTATCGCCATCATTGGAGATGATCAAACGAATCGGCAGAAACCCGTAGTCCCTGTACTTGACACTGAAAATGGCCGCCTTTTCCGCTGTGTCATAGGGGTCAATGGCGATGGTTACTTTCTCGTCGTCATGCGACTCGTGGGCGACGTAAGTCTTGGCGTGCGCGGCCGGCGGCGGGTTGAAACCCTTGTCACGGCACCAGACCAAGGCTGAGAGCATGAGTACCACGACCGCTGTTCTTCTGGTTTTCACTGACTTGATTATCATGCAGAGACCGGCGGTTTCACAACTGCCGCACAGCAACTCCACCACGGAGGCACGGAGACGCGGAGGCTATCAAGGCGAAGGCAATCTTGCCTTGCGCTTCGCCTCTGATCCGCGTTTATCCGCGCCAATCCGCGGTAAGTCTGCTTTTCCGCTGCCGCGCGCTCACACCACCGTGATCTTCTTCTGCAACTCCGCTGAGAACAGGCTCTTGGGGATCATGGCGTGCACGCCGCGCACAATGTCCACCACCTGGGTCACGCGGAAGCTGGCGGCGATGCTGCACAACGCATAGGCATCCAGTTCCGTCAGGCTGGCCCGCGTGGCCAGAAACTTGATGGCGTTGCGCGCCGCCATCTGCATGGCCACGTTCAGGTCTTTGTCCAGCCCCAATGCGATCCAGTGCGTGGGCGTCTCCGCCATCGGCCAGGCAAAGTTCTTCTGCTTGTGCAGCACCACCTGGATCTGCATTTCCTGCATGCGCGTTTCCAGCGCGGTGAGGGAGATTTCACCGTCGCCCTGCACGGCGTGGGCGTCGCCGGTAAAGATCAGCGCTCCGGGCTTCCACACCGGAATGAACATGGTGGTGCCTTCGCCCATCTCGCTCAAGTCCACGTTGCCGCCGTGCGGGCCCGGAGGAACGGAACTGGTCACGCCGGGGCTGAGCGGCGGATAGTATCCGTCCGGCGGCGCCACGCCCAGCGTACCCGCGAACGGGCGCAGCGGCAAGTGGATGCCGGGCAGAAACTGCGCCTTCATGGCTTTCAAGTCGAGATCAAGATATTTGATCTGGCCCTGGGGATAATCGCCTGGCAGCAGTCCAGTGCCAATCGCGCCCGGATTATTGAACACCGCGCCCCAGGGAAACGGTCTGAACTTTTTGTAGCGGACTTCCAGCACGTCGCCGGGTTCAGCATTGTTCACGAAAACGGGGCCGATGATGGAGTGCGGCCCTTTCCCCGGATTGCTCTTTCGCATCTCAGCCAGCTTGTCCACCGGGACGCCGGGCTGCATGTGGTTCAGGAAGTGCGACCAGGTGTTGGGAAAGCTGACGGAGTCGCCGGAATCAATCTTGACGACGGGCGGCAGATTGGCGTCAAACACACCAAGATGCACGGTCTGATCGTTGGATTCCACGACGTGGACTTTGCTGTCGTCAGCTTTGGCGCTGTGCTTGGCTTTGCCTTGCGCCGAAGGCTCGGTGTCAATTTCTTCACGGCCGGCCGCGTATGCCAGCTTGCCAAACGCCAAGTTGCCAAACCAGGGCCCAACCGTCGCCAGTACTCCCATGAAGCTGCTGGCGCGCAACAATTTGCGGCGGGCCCGGCCACGCGCGCCCAGGTAGCCGTCCAGCGTCTCCTGGTCCATCTCGTCCATGTGCAGCAGCCGGTCGGACGAGCGCCGGGTGACCGCAGCGTCTTTGATGTCTTCGCGGAGCACGCCGGTGCCCAGTTCGTCGCCGCAACCGAAAAGGTTGCTGCACGCGTGGTGATGCGTCAGCGGAGCTTCCTGGTCGGAATCATGTTGGTGGTCGTGAGGGTGCTGGTGGTCGCTCATGGTTCTCCTTGTCTCAGGCGGATTCAAACCGAACAAGCCAAAAAAAACACCGGGGCCGGAAAATCGCGCGAATTTTACTCCCAATCCGCAGCCTGGCGACAATAGATTTTCGTAATAGCGCGCAGAAGAAAAACGGCACGCACTCCGAGGCGCTAACGTGCGTTTTTGCCATAAACAACTACAATCAAACCGATGGCTTCTACCCTACAGAACGCGGGCGTGCTGACTTTTGAAGCGGCGTGCGAAGCCGTGCTCGGCTATTGCCGCGATGTGCCGGCTCCGCCAGCGGAAAAGGTCCCGCTGCAGCAGGCGTTGGGACGCGTTCTGGCGGAAACCGTCCTGGCCGACCGCGATTTCCCTCCTTTCAATCGTTCCACGCGCGACGGGTTCGCGGTCCGCTCGGCCGCTCTTGGCCAACTGCCGGCGACGCTGCGCGTCATCGGCCAGATCAAGGCCGGCGGCAGCTTTGACCGCCAGGTTTCGTCCGGAGAAGCGGTAGAGATCATGACCGGCGCTGCCGTACCCGCGGGCGCGGATGCGGTGGTGATGGTGGAGTACACCGCGCAAAAAGATTCCGGCGGCAAGGTGGAAATTCAGCGCGCGGTTGCTGCCGGCGAAAACGTGGTGGTGGCCGGGGCCGAAGCGCGCGCCGGCGACAAGCTGCTGCCGGTCGGAATGCGGCTGGGACCGGCGCAGATCGCCATGGCCGCGGCCGTGGGCAAGGCGGCGCTGCAAGTCTTCCGCAGGCCGCGCGTCGCCATATTGGCCACCGGCGACGAGTTGGTGGAAGTTGCAGAGAAGCCCGGGCCGCATCAGATCCGCAACAGCAACAGCTATTCTTTGGCTGCGCAGGTCACATCTTGCGGCGGCGAACCCATACAGCTTCCCATCGCGCCCGACGAAGAACGCAAGCTGGCCACGCTGATGCAGGCCGGCTTGGAGTCGGCTGATCTGCTGCTGCTTTCCGGCGGCGTCTCCATGGGCAAGTTTGATCTGGTGGAGAAAGTCCTGAGTTCCCTCGGCGCGGAATTTTTCTTTACCGGCGCGCTGATCCAGCCGGGGAAGCCCGTGGTGTTCGGGCAGGTGGCCAAGAACAATGTGGCAGCGCACCTAAGTTCGCGGCAGGTTCGAGAGTCGCAAGCGGTTTTACAGAAAAGAGACCACATTCCCTTTTTCGGCCTTCCCGGCAACCCGGTCTCGGTAATGGTGACGTTTGACTTGTTCGTCCGCCCGCTGGTTGCAGCATTGGGTGGCGCGGTTCCCGCCAGCCTGCCGGCGGCCAGAGCGCGGTTGCGCAGTCCGGTGAAGACCAAGACTGGTCTTACTAGATTTCTGCTGGCGGTCCTCGAAGGTGGCCTGGACGATCCTCAGGTGGACGCCGTTCCCTGGCAAGGTTCCGGCGACCTGCTGGCTTCAGCGCGGGCAAATTGCTATCTTGTGGTGCCGCCGGACCGTGATCAGATTCCGGCCGGAGAGATGGTCACCGTATTGATTCGCTGAGCTGCGTACCGGGTTCCTTGAGTTTCGGTTTGTAGAGTAGAGCCAGTTGACTCGCGTGCATGAATGGCCAAAAAATCCAAAAAGACGTCCGCCAAGCTCTCCCACTACGATTCCGCCGGCAAGGCGACCATGGTTGACGTCTCCGCCAAGGCGGCAACGGCGCGTGAAGCCGAAGCCTCAGCTTTCGTGCAAATGTCGCCGGAAGTCCTGCGCGCGCTGCCCCGGAACCCGAAAGGTAATCCTCTGGAAGTGGCTCGATTTGCAGGGATTTCCGCCGCCAAGCGGACATCAGAGCTGATACCTATGTGCCATCCGTTACCGCTCACGTTCATTGATGTGACTACCCAGGTATGCGAAAATGGCGTTCAGGTCTACTCCAAAGCTACAACAACCGCGCAGACCGGAGTGGAAATGGAAGCGCTGGTGGCGGCCAGCGTCGCGGCCCTTACGGTTTACGACATGTGCAAGGCCCTGGACAAGGGGATTGCCATCCGGGAGATCGTGTTAGAGCGCAAGTCGGGCGGCAAGAGCGGGGAATACCGGCGCAAGCGCTCGCCAAATCAGCATTGAGAAATCAGGTTGCATGCCCAGCAATATCAAGGTCCTGCTTGTTGACGACAATCCCATGATCCTGGAAATGTTGCGGCAGGCCCTTGCCCAATTCTGTACCGTGCAGACCTTGACCGATGGCGCCGACGCGCTGCTCAAATCCATTGACGACAAACCCGACCTGATCATCGCCGACTACTCCATGAACGGCATGGACGGCGGCCAGTTGCTGCAAAAGCTTAAAGGCCGCAACGCCACCGCCTCCATCCCCGTGATCCTGATGGCCGACAGGACGGACATCACGGAAAAACTCAAAGGCCTGCAGGACACGGTGGAAGACTTTGTGGAGAAGCCGTTTTTCACCAAAGAGGCCGCGGCGCGGATCAAAAAAGTGGTGGACAAGATCTCGCTGGAGAAGATGGCCCGCGAAGCGCCCGGTGAATCCGTGCTGCGCGGCAGCCTGGCGCAGATGAACGCGCTGGATCTGTTGCAGTCCCTGGACATGGGACGCAAGACCTGCGAACTGACCCTGACCAACGCCAGCGACAAATGCAAAATGTTCTTTACTGAGGGCCAGATCAACCACGCGGTCTATGGCAAACTCAAAGGCGATGCCGCCGTGTACAAAGTCCTTACCTGGACCTCCGGCAATTTTGAAATTGATTTTACCGGGAGCAGCAAAGAACAAACCATCACGCAGTCCACGCAAGGCCTGCTGCTGGAAGGGCTGCGCATGCTGGATGAGTCAAACCGCGATACCGAAGAAAACGTCCTTGAGGCCTAAAGCCGCTTAAAGCCGCTTGAGCCGCACGAATCCTGACCGTGAAAGCCATTTGAGTGAACACCGCCTCCGTCCTCACCATCAGCGACTCATCGTTTCAAGGCCAGCGCGCCGATCTATCCGGCCCGGCCGTTGCGCGCATGCTGGAGAGCGTCGGGTTCAAAGTGATTCACACATCCATTCTTCCCGACGAAAAAGATCAGATTGCGGCGCGGCTGATTGAATGCTGCGAACTGACCCGTCTGGTGGTGACCACCGGCGGCACGGGAATCGCGTCGCGCGACGTCACTCCGGAAGCCACCCGCTCCGTGGTCGACCGGCTGATTGAAGGCATCCCGGAAGCGATCCGCGCCGAAGGCGCAAAGAAGACGCCCAAAGCCGCATTAAGCCGCGCGCTGTGCGGCATCCGCGGAAAATCACTGGTCTTGAACCTTCCCGGAAGCCCCAAGGGCGCTACCGAATCGCTGGAAGCAGTGATCGGCCTGCTGGGACACATGATTGATTTGCTGGATGGCAGAACTGGACACCCATAACTCCTGTCGCTTCGCTCCACACCGCCAGCGACTATTGCTCCCCACATCCCGTTCTCTGCGCCTGCAGCAGACGGCTCGGCACGCAAGCCGGCCTCGCCGCTCTAGAGCCGTTCCAGCGTCGCCACCGTACGCTCATTCTGCACGTTGCCGGTATTGAGCGTGCTGCCGGGTTCAAGCAGCAGGATGTGGGTTTCCACCAGCGCGTACGGCATGTGCTCCACTGCGTGCGTAATGATGATGAACTCGCCTGGGCGGATGGTTTCATCGGTCTCGCGCCCCTCAGCGTGGCGAATCTTCATGTGCAGCTCGCCCTGAGCGACCAGGAACAGTTCGTCCTCCGCGTCGTGGTGGTGCCACACGAATTCGCCTTGCAGCTTGACCAGCTTGACCTGAAAGTCATTGATCTGGCCGACTACTTTGGGGCTGAAGTGGTCCTGGAACTTGGCGAACTTTTCGGCCAAATTGACCACCCGAATCTCGGCATTCGCGACGCTCATTAGTCGTCTCCTGCGCCGGCAGCGACTCCGGCGGCCGCTGGCCGCTCAAACTCGTTCTGCCGCAACACTTCCGCCACCTCAATCTTGTAGTACTCGTACCACTTCTGGCGACCCTGGACCTGGGCCGCTTGATGACGCGCGTCATGGCGCCAGTGCGCCAGCGACTCTTTGTCCCGCCACCAGACCAGGGTGAGCCGTTCGCCGTCTTCGGCCAGGAAGCTCTTGACGGCCACAAACCCCGGCATGGTCTTCACGTATTCTTCAAGATCGGCGTTGGTGTCAGCGTAGTCCTGGCCGGCCGCGGCCGTGAGCTTGGAGCGAAAAAGAATCACGATCATGGGTCTTGGCCTCTCTGCGGAATCCCGCCGCTGAGCTATGTAGCGGCGTCTAACCCATTGGACTGACCAGACTCCGTTTGCGACCCACAATATTTTTTTATGAAGAGCAGAAGAACTTTGAAACCTTTACCGGACCAGCCTGAGCCGCGCGCGTTGGCTCGCCGGGATTCCGCGGTTGAACAGACTATGACTATCTCTAGTAGTAAGTCAGCGGGAACCAATAGTCTTTCCCTTGTCCGCAAGAGCTACTTCCATCACGGAGACCGACCTGTGAAAGTGCTGCGTCATGCATGCTTAATTGCTTTCTTTGTCTTGTTTGCGATGTCCTTCTGCGCTGCCCAAACCAGCGTTGAAGGTGTGGTAAAGAGCTCAACGGGTACACCTGTTGCCGGCGCGCAAGTTTCTCTCGCCCATGCCGGGGTAGCCAGTCCGGCGCAGAAAGCCACCACCGATTCGCTGGGCAAGTTCCGTTTTGCCGGAGTGGAAGGCGGGGCCTACTCTCTGAAGGTGGAGGCCTCCGGCTTTTATACCAGCGACTACCAGTTGGTCCTGCGCCCGCGTGAGCCGGTGTCGCTGACCGTGGAACTGACGCAGAAGAGCGCCGTCCAGACCAGCATTGAAGTCCGCGCCGAATACCGGACGGTTGATCCGGACAAGACCGGCACGTCGCAAACCTTCAGCCACCAGGACCTGGAGCGCCTTCCTGATCCGCTGGTGGAATCCACCAATGCCCTGGTCGCCAACCTGATGCCCGGCGCCAGCCAGAGCCATGACAATTTCATCAACGTGCGAGGCAATGAGTTTTCCCTGCATGAGTTCGTCAACGGCGTTTCTTTTCTGGACAACACCCAGCCGCAGTTCGCACCGGGCGCCAGCCCGCAGATCTTTGAGACCGTGGACCTGATGACCGGAGGCTTCACCGCCGAATACGGCAACCGCTTCGGCGGCGTGCTGGACGTGACCACCCGCTCCGGCCGCACCATGGACGGCCACGGCAGCGCGGCTTTCCGCGGCGCCACCCAGGACAACTATGACCTGAATGCCGAATACGGCGGCGCGAAGGGCAAGCTGGGCTATTACATTTTTGCCGATGGTTTTACCTCCGGGCGGTTTCTGGATCCGCCGGAGCCGGTTGAGCTAAACGATTTTGGCGGCGGCCTGCGCGGTACCGGCCAACTTGACTGGCGCAGCGGCAATAACACCTTCAAGCTGCTGATGATGGGCAGCGGCGCCGACTTTCAGCAGCCCAACATCAGTGACGACCAGGCCGTGGGCCGCAACGCGTCGCGCCGCCTGAAGCAGCAAACCGCCATTCTTACCTGGGGGCACAATTTTTCGCCGAACACCGTGCTCACCACGTCGCTCTATCAGCGTATCGGCTCGGACCACATTCTGCCCACGTCAGACCCGGACACGCCGCTCTCGGACGGCTCACGCAGCCCGCTGGCCTTCGGCGGCAAGAGCGATTTCATCCACCTGTGGAAGGGGCACGTGATCAAAGCAGGCTTTGACGGCGTGCGCCTGCGCGAAAACGAAAGCTTCTTCATTGACGGCCGCGGCGATCCCGACCTCTTCAAACTGGATGCCAGCGGCGTGTTTAGCTTCCGCGGCGGAGTCAAAGGCGGCCAGGCCAGTTTCTATTTGCAAGACCATTTCAAGCTGTTCCCTGATCTCACCGTGGACGCCGGCGCCCGTTACGACTACTTTGACCTGGTGGATACCCACGCGCAGGTGAGCCCGCGCATCGGGCTGGCGTATCACTTGCCGCGCAGCAAATCTGTGCTGCGCGCGGCGTACAACCGGCTGTTTTCGCCGCCGCCGATTGAGTATTCGCTGCTGGCCAGCTTTATCGGCAACAACGCCGCCGACCTGGCCCAGCGCGTGGGCAACGTGAAGGCCTACACCCAGAACTATTTTGAGATCGGATGGCAGCAGGAACTGCATCGCCAGGTCAGCCTGGAGGTGGATGCCTACACCCACTCCGGGCACAACAGCTTTGAGAACCACGAAATCAGCATCTCCCGCCTCTTCCTGCCCATCAACTTTCATACCGCGCGTTCCAGCGGCGCGGACGTGGTCTTGAACGTGAACAACCTGGAGAAAGCCGGGATCACCGGACGCCTGCAGTACACCGTGGCCCGCACTTATTTCTACGGGCCGGTCAGCGGCGGCTTCACCGGCGACGAGCCTCTCGCACCCGGGGAGCGCATCCAACCGGCTTTTGACCAGACCCACACCGGCACCGCCAACGTTTTCTACCGCAATCGCTGGAGACACTCCTGGATCGGCGCAGCCATGCGCTACGGCAGCGGGACCATCGTGGAGCACGGCCCCCGGCTACCCCAGCACCTCAATACTGACCTGGCTGCGGGCTTCAACCTGTGGAAAGCCGAAGGCCGGCGCGTGGACATGCAGCTGGACGCCACCAACATCACGGACAACCGCTACCAGATTGCCAAGGAAAGCGAAGAGATCCCCATACAGTTCGCCCCTTCCCGCACTTTGGGCGGCAGCTTGAAGCTCCATTTCTAGGACAGTCTCAGAAAAGGTGTTCCCCTCTACAATCGTGTGGCACAGGCACCCGACCTTATCCCGTGTGTCACAGCCCGGCGCCCCGACGCGCGCTTTTGCGTGGCGGGGTGGAGGCGCCCTCGGCTGTGATGGAACTGCTCCTCCTCGGGGTTCCGATTTCGGCGATCACGCTGCAATCATGCGCGATTCCGGCGATTGCCGCGCCTTAGTGTCCAGCCGGGGCATCCCTGACAGTTGAGACCGGGCACATCCCTGACACTTTGCCGGAGTTTGGCCCCCCCTTAGCCTGCATTTTGTTGCAAACAAAGGTCCAAGCGCATTCGACGGGCCGGTCACCGGTCGGTCACCGCTCGGTCATCGGCCGGATACCGGGCGGTTACCGCTCGGTCGAAGCTACCCCCTTCAAATACTTTTGGTTTGCCTTGGCTATTGCCAGTTGCTAGTTGCTAGCTGCTTGATTGTCAAAGACCTTGCGCATCTTGGCGCAGCGTCATCCTAGCGCAAAGCCCTGTACGAATACAGTGCGAAGTAGTACATCTTGACAAGAAGGCGCTTTGGCGGTGTTCGTTTACGGACAGCGGCTAGGCAGTTTCAGAAAGGAGTACCCCTCTATGATCACTGGCTACAGCAACGCTGGAACTGGTCTGGCTTGCGAAACTCAGGGCTCCGAACCGGGTTGTTTCTCTAGTAAAATCTCAGAGAAACAGCCCTTATTCTTTAAATGGAGCCTAAATGGGACCTCGCATTAAGTATTTGATTGCCTCTTTCTTTGCCCTGGCCTTGTGCGCCAGCGCGTTCGCTGCCGACGCCTCTTCGCTCAAGCCGCCGCCGGGCGCGAAAGTGGCCATTGTGGTGTTCGAAGACCTGCAGTGTCCGGACTGCGCCCACGCCTACCCTCTGGTTTGGGAAGTGGCCAAAGCGCACAAGGTCCCGGTGGTGCTGCATGACTACCCCTTGCCCATGCACAACTGGTCATTCCAGGCGGCCGTCTATGCCCGCTTCTTTGACGCCAAGTCAGAACAGCTGGGCAACGATTTTCGCGGCTACATCTACAAGAACCAGCCGCAGATCACTCCCGCCAATTTGCAGCAGTACGTCCAGAAGTTTGCCAATGACAACAAGGCGCCGGTGCCGTTCATGCTGGATCCGGGCGGCAAGCTGGCGGAAAAGGTGAAAGCCGATTACGCCCTGGGACAACGGCTGGGGCTGGAACATACACCCACCATCTTTGTCATCGGCAACGGCGGCGCGTCCACGCCGTTCGTGGAAGTCACCGACCGCGCGAAGATGGGCGAAATTATTGAGGACATGCTGAAGAAGGCCGGCCCATCGACTCCAGCCAAGGCGGCGCCCAGCAAGAAGAAATTCGTCAAGCCGGCAAAGAAGACCGGATAAGAATAAGGCCGCGAAGCAATGGTTGTCACCAGATTCGCGGCCTTTGTGTTTTTCAGTTATTTCAGCTTGGCCAATTCGCTGACAATCTCTTCGTAATCAGGTTCCTGCCCCAGTTCAAAAACCCGGGAGAACGTGATTGCGCCTTGCTTATTGACGATAAAGATGGCGCGGTCATTAATGCCGGGCAGCGGCTCGCCCAGCCGCAGGATGCCGTATTTCTCGGCGGTACCGGCGTGCGGCCAGTAGTCGCTGGCCAGGGGATACTCCTGCCATCCGATGGATTTTTCCTGCCATGCCATGTGGCTGTAGATTGAATCCGGGCTGATGCCCACGACCTGGGCATCGTGTTCGGCGAACTTAGGCAGATACCTGCTGTACGCCGACATTTCGTTGGTTCACGTTGGACTCCAATCCAGCGGATAAAAAGCCAGGACCACGTGCTTTTTCCCCTGGAACTCACTGAGCTTGAACTTGTGCCGCTGCTTGCCCGTGCATGCAGGGAGTTCAAAGTCAGGTGCTGCTTGACCGGCTTGCAAAGCTGCCATTCATTCCTCCACGTGCGACTCAAGACGCCACCGGCAAGACATGGCCCGCCGGCAGCAAGGTTACAATTTTATCGTGGTCAAATGAATTAAGACAGGTTAGCTTAGAAAACAGGGACGTTCCCGCCGGCATCACAGGCTGGGGAGCGAAGTACCAGGGACAAGACCATGCCATTCAGCTCTTATAACTACCACCACTTCTCGCGCGAGCTGCTTGAGGGGCTGCAGCAGGCGGCCTTTGCCGGCCCGGAACCGGGGGAGCGCGCGCCCAACTTCAAAGGCGTGACTTTGGACGGCAAGACACTCCGCCTCAGCGATTTTCAAGGCAAGAAGAACGTGCTGCTGATCTTTGGTTCGGCCACTTGCCCCATGACCGCCGCTTCCATTGGGGGCATCAACCGCCTTCACCGGCAATTCGGCGGCGAACCCATTGAGTTTCTCTTCATCTACGTCCGCGAGGCCCACCCCGGCGAGCAGATTCCCGCGCACCAGTCGGCTGACGATAAGGTCCGCGCCGCCATGCTGCTGCGCGCCGAAGAAGACATCGCCATGCCCATGCTGGTGGACGACCTGCGAGGCTCCATCCATCGCAAATACTCGCGGCTGCCCAACCCGGTGTTTCTCATAGACAAATCCGGCAGCGTGGCGTTTCGTTCCATGTGGGCCAAGCCGGCGGGCGTGGAATCCGCCATTGAAGAATTGCTGGAATTGCAGCGGGAACGCGACGCCGACCACGCGGTGGTCAATGGCGGGCAGGACTTGCGCATGCCGCTTTCCTACAGCGCCCTGAGTTCCTTCCGCGCATTGGAGCGCGGCGGCGACGAGTCGGTCAGTGATTTCCGCCAAGCCGTGGGGCTGCGCGCGCGCGCCTTGCATTCTGGCGACAAAGCGCACGCTTCCGCGGAGATGGAAGCCGCGCAT
Organism: Terriglobia bacterium; assembly: GCA_020072815.1. NCBI lineage: Bacteria > Pseudomonadati > Acidobacteriota > Terriglobia > Terriglobia bacterium. Next base: position 876,333 of record JAIQGE010000001.1, read on the forward strand.
GCTGGGGAACACGCAGGTGAAGCAGACACCGGGGCTCCGGTAAAATCCGCCCGCTACTCGCTCTTGGGCAACACCGGACGCATCCTCGCGGTTGGCGCTCTGACCGCGGCCGTGGTGTCAGGAGGACTCTACGCCGGGTTCGAACTCCGCCGGCGCCGCCTGGGTACGCGTCGCAATCCCTATCGCGCGTACGAAAAAGAGCAAGTGAGCGACACCGAGACCGGAACGGACTACGGCGCGGTAGGCATTTAACCGTTCCCGCCAAAATACATCTCTTCAGAGCGCGGCTGGATCAATGGGTGGACTCATCGCAAAAACATCTTCGGCATCGCATGAGGTAGAGCTCTCCTTTGTGGCCCTTTGTGTCCTTTGTGGTTAGAGGGGTCCCTCGCTGCGCTCGGGAAGAAAGCCCTACTCCATCCACACCTTCTCCGCTTCCGCGCTCAGTTCGCGCAGCAGGCCGTTGAGCTGGTCAACCACCGCTTCCGGCTGGATGGATTTCAGATTGAATTTCAGTACTCCGCCCGGCGAAAACTGCGCGCCCTTGGTCCCGGCGACGAACTTTGCCAGCCGCTCCGGCTCAATCTGCGCCTGTTCGGTGAACTTGATGGTCACCGCGTCGCGCTTGCGGTCAATGGCCAGGACGCCGGCGCGCTCGCACAGCAGCTTGAGCGACGCCGCCAGCAGCAGGTGCCGCACCTGCACCGGAGGCTCGCCGTAGCGGTCTTGCAGTTCTTTGCGGACGTCGTCAATGGCCGATTCGCTCTCCACCCCGGCGGCGCGCTTGTACATGCGCAGGCGCTGGTTTTCTTCCGTGATGTAGCCGGTGGGAATGCGCAGGTCAATGCCCAGGTTCAATTGCGTGCTGACTTTTTCGGCCAGCTCTTCGCCTTTCAGCTCGCGGATGGCGCGGTCCAGCATGCCGGTGTACATCTCAAAACCCACGGCATCAATGTTGCCGCTCTGCTCGCCGCCCAGCAGGTTGCCGGCGCCACGCAGCTCCAGGTCAAGCGCGGCAATCTTGAATCCCGCGCCCAGTTCGGAAAACTCTTTCAGCGCCGCCAGCCTGCGTCGCGCGACCGGAGTCAGTTCCTGGTCGGCCGGCACAAGCAGGTAGGCATAGGCTCGCCGGTTGGACCGGCCCACGCGTCCGCGCAACTGGTAGAGCTCAGACAGGCCATGGCGGTCTGCGCGGTTGATGATTATGGTGTTGCACAGCGGAATATCCAGGCCGTTTTCAATGATGGTCGTGGCGACGAGAATATCGGCCTCATGGCGAACAAAGGCCATCATCACTTTCTCCAGTTCGCCTTCACTCATCTGTCCGTGTCCGACCAGCACGCGCGCCCGCGGAACAATTTCCTGGATCTTGGCCGCCATTTCGTAAATGGTGTCCACGCGGTTGTGGACGAAGTAGGCTTGGCCGCCGCGTTCCAGCTCGTGCTCCAGCGCGGACTGCACCAGCGCCTGGTCGTACCCGGCGACCACCGTCTGTATGGCCATGCGGTCTTTGGGCGGCGTCTCAATCACGCTCATGTCGCGCAGGCCCACCATGGACATGTGCAGCGTCCGCGGAATCGGCGTGGCCGACATGGTGAGCACGTCCACTTCCTTACGGAGCTGCTTGAGCCGCTCTTTGTGACGAACGCCGAAGCGCTGCTCTTCGTCCACCACCACCAGGCCCAGGTCCTGGAACTTCACGTCCTTGGACAAAATGCGGTGCGTGCCGATGAGAATGTCCACTTTACCCTGCTCCACGCGCTCGGCGATTTCCTTGAGTTGCTTGGCGGTGCGGAAGCGCGACATCATTTCAATGCTGATGGGGAAAGCGGCAAAGCGGCGCTTGAAGTTCTGCGAATGCTGGAAGGCCAGGACCGTGGTCGGCGCCAGCACCGCGACTTGCTTGTTGTCCTGCACCGCCTTGAACGCGGCGCGCATGGCGACTTCGGTTTTGCCGTAGCCCACGTCGCCGCACAACAGCCGGTCCATGGGCAGGCCGGACTCCATGTCCCGCTTGATGTCCGCGGTGGCCGTGAGCTGGTCGTCGGTCTCGTTGAACTCAAACGAGTCTTCAAATTCTTTTTGCCATTGCGTGTCTGGCGGATAAACATGGCCCTGCGCGGCTTTGCGCGCCGCGTAGAGTTTGAGCAGTTCGTCGGCCATGTCTTTCATGGCCTTCTTCACCCGCGCCTTGGTCCGGGCCCAGGCCGCGCCGCCCAGCCGGCTGAGCGGGGGCTTCACGCCCTCGCTGGACCGGTATTTCTGGATCAGGTCCAGCCGGGTAAGCGGAACATACAACTTGGCCGCTTCGGCGAATTCCAGCACCATGTACTCGCCGACGATCTCTCCCTGCTGCAGCTCCTTGAGCCCCTGATACATGCCGATGCCGTGTTCCACGTGCACCACAAAGTCGCCCACCGCCAGATCGCGGAAGTCAGACATGAAGGCCGCGATCTTGGACTTGCTCCGCATGGGCTGCGCCAGCGTGATCTCGGAATCGTCAAACAGATCATGCGCGCCAAAGATCACTAGGCGAGCATCGGGCAGCGCCACGCCGTCCGGCACAGGCGCGCGGACGATGGTGGTGGTAAGCAGGTCGCCAGAGAAATAGGCCGTTTCGTCGAGATAAGTTTCACTCCCCGGGACGGGCGTGCGTGTTCCCATGCGGAACGGCACTTGATATTCGGTGAAGATGTCCGCCAGCCGCTCCATCTCGCCGGTGTTGGGCGCGGCGAACAGCACACGCTGCCCGGCGGCCGTGAGTTTTTTGACTTCTTCGATCATGCCCGGCACCGAGCCGTGGAAACGCGACGTGGGCCGCGACGAGCATTCGATGAGATTGCCCCCCGGCGCCTGTGGCGGGCTGATTCCCAGTTCGTTTTCCGCCTGGGCGATTCGCAGCAAGCCAAGCTGTTCCAGACTGCCGCCCGGCTTCTGTGCGATCAGCGCGTCCCATTGCTCCGGCGGCAAAAAGATATCTTCCGGCGTGGCCAGCTTGCCGACAAGACTCTGCTCATGCAGGCGCTCAACTTTTTCCCACCAGTGTTCCTGTTCGGCAGCGATGGCAGTTGGTTCTTCGATAAAGACCATGGCGTCCGGCAGCAGATCAAACAAGGTGTACGGAGCGCCGGCGTTGGCGTAGTATTCCCAGCCGGGAAAAACGGTAACGCCGCTGCTGGCCAGCGCGTCGCGGACGGTCTCCGCCGCGCCTTCCACCCGCGCGCCGGAGAGCCGCGCATGAATCTCCGTCAGCAGCTCTTCGCGGACGGGAGTTTCCGTCAGCGGCAGCAGCACGACTTCATCCACCTCAGCGGCCGAGCGCTGCGTGCCGGGATCAAATTTGCGGATGGACTCCACTTCGTCGCCAAACAGCTCCATGCGCAGCGGCCGGTCAGCTTCCGGAGGATACGAATCAATCAGCCCGCCGCGCACCGCGTACTCGCCCGGCATCTCCACCACGTCCACGGCGGTGTAGCCCACGGTGTTCAGGTGCTGCGTGAGCTCTTCCACGTCCACCTGGTCGGTGCGGCGGATGGTCCGCGCCAGTCCCGCGTAGTGTTCTGCCGACCGCAGCCGCATGGCCGTGGCTTCCATGGGCGTAATAATGATCTTGGCGGCGCCGGTGGAAATCTTCCACAGCGCGGTCGCGCGCTCTTCCTGGATCTCCGGGTGGGGCGACATGTTCTCAAACGGAGACACGTCATACGCGGGCAGCTTGACCACCGCTTGCGGACTGCACGCGCCACTCAGCTCGCAGAAAGCCTGCACCACGGAGAAAATGGTCTCCGCCGTGCGGTTATTGGCGGTAATGAGGACCAGCGGCTTGCCGGAGACGCGTTGCAGAAAAGGAACTAGCAGGGTCTTTGCGGAAAATACCAGCCCGGACAGACGAATGCGCCCCGCAGGTGGAGCTGACTCCCCCCTACGCTGCTTGAGATATGCGGCCGCCTGTTGGAAGCCAGGGCCCTTTTCCACGTCCGCCAGGACTTCGCGGACGAACGGCAGGATCACTCAACTATTCTATCTCACCACCCCAGACACGGAGGCACGGAGGTCGATGCCGATTCGTGCCCGCTCTGCTTTCTCCGTGTCTCCGTGCCTCCGTGGTAGGTTTTAACTGGGGCCTGTGCGCCTCATCACATCCGCGCCGTGCCCGCTCAGCGGTATATTGTTAAGGCCATGCCGACGACCACCATCACCAGGGAACGGAGCCGCCAATACCACCAGCGTGCTTCCCGGGTCATCCCGGGGGGCGTCAATTCACCCGTGCGGGCGTTCAATTCCGTAGGCGGCGACCCGCCCTACGTGACCCACGGCAAGGGCGCGCACCTGTGGGACGCGGACGGCAACGAATACGTGGACTACGTGGGTTCCTGGGGACCGCTCATTCTGGGCCATGCTTTCCCCGCGGTGGTGGACGCCGTGGAGAGGGCCAATCGCGACGGCGTGAGCTTTGGCGCATGCACGCCGATGGAAGCCGAGTTGGCAGAAGAAGTGATTGCGGCGTTTCCGTCCATCAACAAAGTCCGTTTTGTCAGCTCCGGGACGGAAGCCACCATGTCGGCCATCCGGCTGGCGCGGGCGTTCACCAATCGCAAGTACATCATCAAGTTTGAAGGCTGCTATCACGGACACGCTGATTCGCTTCTGGTGAAAGCCGGCTCGGGCGTGGCCACGCTGGGCATTCCCGGCTCGGCAGGCGTGCTGCCGGAGCAGGCGCAATTCACGCTGGCTCTGCCGTACAACAATCAGCATGCGGTGGAAGAGGCTTTCAAGAAGTTCAAAGACCAGATCGCTTGCATCATCGTTGAGCCGGTGGTCGGCAACATGGGATGCGTCCCGCCGCGTACGGGCTACTTGCAGTTTCTCCGCGAAATTACCCAGCAACACGGCGCTGTCCTGATCTTTGATGAAGTCATGACCGGCTTCCGCCTGGCCCTGGGCGGCGCGCAAGAGCTGTACAAAATCACGCCGGACCTGACCACGCTGGGCAAGATCATCGGCGGCGGGCTCCCGGTGGGCGCCTACGGCGGGCGCGCGGACATCATGGCCATGATTGCTCCGGTGGGCCCGGTCTACCAGGCAGGGACGCTCTCCGGTAATCCGCTGGCGATGGCCGCCGGCTTGGCCACATTACGCCATCTGCGCGAACATGCGGAAATTTACTCTCAGTTGGAGCGGCGTACGGCGGCGCTGGTGGATGGCGTCCTCTCTGTGGCCAAAAAGAACGGCGTAACGCTTAGCGCCAACCGCATAGGCTCAATGTTTACCTGGTTTTTCCAGGCTGGCCCGGTGCAAGACTGGGACACCGCTGCCAAGTCGGACACGGAAGCATTTGCCAAGTTCCACCGGGCGATGCTCGATCGCGGCATCTACCTGCCGCCATCACAATATGAAGCCATTTTCGTGAGCGCCGCGCACACCGACGGCGACATCGCCCGGACCATTGAAGCCGCCGCGCATGCGTTTGGAGCGTGAGGCTGGCGGAGCACCAGTTACTGTAGTGGGAGCTTCTTCCGGAGGCGTAACGCCGCAGCGCTATTCTTTGTCTTTTTTAGCGACGGGCTTTTTGGGCTTTTCTTCGACCTTTTCTTTGCCCTTCTTCGCGGCGTCCTGCGTTGCTTCCTTTTCCACGGGACTGTGGTCCTGGGAGTCCTTGGACGGCGTCTTGGCCGCGTAGTCGTTTACGTAGAAGCCACTGCCCTTAAAGTGCACGGCAGGAGCGGTGATGGTGGTCTCCACCGGCCCCCGGCACTTGGGACACTTGCGCACCATGCGATCTGAGAATTTCTGGATTTTCTCAAACCGATGATGACATTTTTTGCAGACGTATTCGTAGAGAGGCATGGTTTAAAGCTGTGAGGCTGACCTCATTTTAGGGTGAACGCGAGAACGCGGTCAACGCGCCCGTGCATTACGCCGTACTTTTCGCCTTCACCTTCTCCGCTCCCGCCCTGGCGCTCACCGCAAACGTCATCTTCCGCTTAGCGACATCGGCGTCCACCACCACATGGTCGCCGTGCAGGACTTCGCCCTCCAGGATCTTCAAGGCCAGCGGGTCCTGAATCATCTTTTGGATGGCCCGTTTCAGCGGACGCGCTCCATAAGCGCGGTCATAGCCTTCGACGAACGCTCTTCGCCCAGTGGACTGAACACAATAATGTCATCCACGCGGTTCAGGAACTCCGGACGGAAGTGCTGCCGCAGGGCTTCCAGAACATGTTCGGTGGCCTCCGCAAAAGCTTCCGGCGAGGCCACGCCTTCAGCCTGCAAATAGCTGGCGCCGAGATTCGACGTCATGATGATCACCGCGTTCTTGAAGTCCACGGTGCGGCCGCGCGAATCGGTCAGGCGGCCGTCATCCAAAATTTGCAGCAGGATGTTGAAGACGTCCGGATGCGCTTTTTCAATTTCGTCGAACAGAATCACGCAATAGGGCCGGCGGCGCACCGCTTCCGTGAGCTGGCCGCCTTCATCATGGCCAATGTATCCCGGAGGCGCGCCAATCAACCGCGACACGGCGTGCTTCTCCATGTATTCCGACATGTCAATGCGCACCATGGCATGCTCGTCGTCAAAGAGAAACTCCGCCAGGGCCCGCGCCAGTTCGGTCTTGCCCACGCCCGTGGGACCGAGGAAGATGAATGAGCCGATGGGCTTGCGCGGATCGCTCAACCCGGCGCGCGAACGGCGAATGGCATTGGCTACGCGGACCAGCGGGTCGTCCTGCCCCACCACGCGCTGGCGCAAACGGTCTTCCATGCTCACCAGCTTCTTCACTTCGCCTTCCAGCATCTTGGACACGGGGACGCCCGTCCACTTGGAGACAATCTTGGCCACGTCCTCTTCGTCCACTTCTTCTTTGAGCATGCGGGTCTGGCCGGTCTTCTCCTGCTCGCTGCTGAGTTTGGCCAGGTCTTTCTCCGCCTGGCGCAGTTCGCCATAGCGGATGGACGCCACGCGCTCCAGGTCGCCCTTGCGCTCGGCCTGCTGCTCTTCCGTCTTGAGTTGATCAATCCGCTCTTTGAGCTGGCGAATGCGGGTGATGGCTTCTTTCTCGTCTTTCCACCGCACTTTGAGCGCGCTGGATTGTTCGCGGGCCTGCGCCAGCTCGCGTTCCACCGCTTTCAAGCGGTCGCGCGAGTTCGCGTCAGTTTCTTTCTTCATGGCCTGCTTTTCGATTTCCAATTGCGTGGCCTTGCGCTCCAGTTGGTCAATCTCCGTGGGCATGGAGTCAATCTGTATGCGCAGAGAAGCCGCGGCTTCATCAATCAGGTCAATGGCTTTGTCCGGCAGAAAGCGGTCAGAGATGTAGCGATGCGACAGCGTGGCCGCCGCCACAATGGCCGAGTCCTTGATGCGCACGCCATGATGCACTTCGTAGCGCTCCTTGAGCCCGCGCAAAATGGAGATGGTGTCTTCCACGTTGGGCTCCCCGACGAACACGATCTGGAAGCGCCGCTCCAGCGCCGCGTCCTTCTCAATGTATTTGCGATATTCGTTCAGCGTGGTAGCGCCAATGGCCCGCAGCTCGCCGCGCGCCAGCGCCGGCTTGAGCATATTGCTGGCGTCAATGGCGCCTTCCGCCGCACCCGCGCCGACCAGCGTGTGCAGTTCGTCAATAAACAGGATCACCTGGCCCTGCGAGTCTTCAATCTCTTTGAGCACGGCCTTCAAGCGGTCTTCAAATTCGCCGCGATACTTGGCCCCCGCCAGCATCGCGCCCAGATCCAGGGCGACGACGCGCTTGTTCTTGAGGATCTCCGGCACGTCGCCGTTGATGATGCGCTGGGCCAGGCCTTCGACGATGGCCGTCTTGCCCACGCCCGGCTCGCCAATCAGCACCGGGTTGTTCTTCGTCCTGCGCGAAAGCACCTGCACCACGCGGCGAATTTCTTCGTCGCGGCCAATCACCGGGTCCAGCTTCCCGCGGCGCGCCAGTTCGTTCAAATCTTTGGCGTAGCGTTCCAGGGCCTGGTACTTGCCTTCAGGATTCTGGTCGGTCACGCGCTGCGAGCCGCGAACGGCAGTCAGGGCTTTCAGAAGGGAGTCATAGGTAGCGCCGGAAGAAAAGAGAATTTGCTGCGCCGCGTCCTTCTTGTTTGCGGGCGACGCCATGGCCAGCAAGAGATGCTCGGTGGAGACGTATTCATCCTTGAACTGGTCGGCTTCTTTGAAGGCCTGCTCCACCAGTTGCTGCATGGCGCTGGAAAGCTGCGGCTGCGCCGAGCTGCCGGAAACCTTGGGCAGACGATTGATCTGCTCCATGGCCTGGGCTTCCACGTTGGCCGGGTTCGCGCCCAGCTTGGCCAGCACCGGCACAACAATGCCTTCTTTGTCCTGCATCAACCCGGCCAGCAAGTGCACCGGCAGCAACTCCGCGTTGCCGTTCTGCGACGCCACTTCATTGGCGTGCTGGACTGCTTCCTGCGACTTGATGGTGAATTTGTCCCAACGGATTGCCATGTTTGTTTACTCCTGCACTCCCGCTATCCTACGCCGCCTAAACGCAGAATCGGGAGGCCTGTGCCTCCCGATTCCACTATTCACCGGAGGTTGCTGTGTTTTCATTTCAGCCCTGCAAGGTCTTCTCGGCGCTGCCCACTTTGATCTGCTTGGGCTTGGCTTCGGCGCGCTTGCCCAGGGTGACCTTGAGCAAGCCTTGCTCGTACGCTGCCGACACTTTCTCAGGGTCCACCGTGTTGGGCAGGCGGAAGGTGCGTACAAACGAACCGTAGCGGCGCTCAATGCGATGGAAGTTTTCTTCTTTCTCTTCCTGCTCGAACTTGCGCTCGCCGCTCACGGTGAGGGTGTTGTTCTCCAGGCTCACGCTCAGGTCTTCTTCCTTCATGCCGGGGATTTCCATCTTGAGGACCAGGTTCTGCTCGTCTTCGTAGATGTCCACCGGGGGGACGAAATTGCCCGCGGCCAACTGGTCTTTGCCGTTGACGGGGGCAAAATTCTCAAACAGGCTGTTGAAGCGGTCCTGAATGGTCGCCAGTTCATGGAAGGGGTCAATTCGGGTAATCAGAGTCATGTTGGTAATCCTCTCAAATGAATGTTTTTTGCCATCGCCAATCGGGATAGCATATTAGCGCAGCACGATAATAAAATATGAGTGTGTTATTGTCAATATTAAAATACAAAATTATTTCTTTTATTATCAATTGTTTATAACGATTTTTCTAGGAAACTACGGCGATAAAGCACTTCAGATAGTGGGTTTCCGGCACGCCCGGCAGGATGGGATGGTCCTTGGCCTGAGCGCGCGTCTCCGTGATTTTGACCGAGCGATGGGCGTCCACCGCGGCCGAAGCCAGCATCTCCAGGAAGTCCGCTTCGCCCACGGCGAAGGAGCAGGAGCAGGTCACCAGCGTTCCGCCGGGGCGCAGCATCTTCAATGCGCGAAGATTCAGCTCCTTGTAGCCGCGCATGGCGGCCGCCAGGTTCTTCTTGGACTTGGCAAAGGCCGGGGGATCAAGCACGATGACGTCATACTGGCGGCCGGCGTCAGCGTAGTCGCGCAGCAGATCAAAGGCGTTGGCTTCAATCCATTCAATCTCATGCTTGTTGGCTGCGGCGTTGAGCTTCTCATTCTGCTCGGCCACCTCCAGCGCCTCGCGCGAACTGTCCAGCGCCGTGACTTGGTCGCATACCCGCGCCAGATGCAAAGCAAATCCGCCCTGGTAGGTGCAGACGTCCAGGGCCTGACCGCGGGCGTAGGCTGCGGCGGCGGCGTAGTTTTCCCGCTGGTCAAGAAACGCTCCGGTCTTTTGTCCGCTGAGCGCGTCGTAATGAAACTGGACGCTGTTCATCGTGAAGACGGTCGCCGTTTGCTGGCCCAGGATGCTGCCCGACTCGCGCGCCGGCAACTGCTCCAGCTCGCGGATGCGCGCGTCCACGCGCTCGACAATATTCCCGGCGCCAGTGAGTTCGCCTAGCGCGGCAACGATCGCCTCGCGCCGCTCGGGGCGGTCCCACGCCTGGGTCAGGATTTGCAGCGCGACGATCTGGTCATAGCGGTCCACGATCAGACCAGGCAGGCCGTCGGCTTCACTGAAAACCAGGCGGCAGGCGTTGGAGTCGCGCACCACCCGCTGGCGATAGGCAACCGCTTCGGCCAGCCGCTGCCGGACCAGCGTCATCAACTCGGCTTCCGAGCCAATTTCTTCTCGCGACATCAGCCGCAGCTTGAGCTGCGACGACGAACTGTAGATCGCCGAGCCTTGCAGCTTGCCTTTGGTGTTGACCACGTGGACCAGCGAGCCGGGGGCGGCGCTGGCATCATTCAATACGTCGGACGCGTAAACCCACACGTGCCCGGCGCGCAAGCGTCCTGCGGCGCGTTCATCAATGATGATTTTTTTGATTTCAGAACGGTTTGCCATCTGGCAAACAGCATATAGGAAAGGCGGCTACTGCGTCGGCGTGGTTTCCGGGGTGGATTCTTCCTGCGCCGTTTCCGGCTCCGCTTCTGCATCGCCTTCCGCGGTTTCGACTTTTGCGGCGGCTGTGCGCGACTTCTTTTTCTTGGTGGTCTCCGGCGGTGGCGGAGGCTCGTGCGCCGGGTCGTAGAAGAGGATCCGCGCGCAGGAACTGCAGGTAATGATCTGCTCGTTAGTCTTCACTTCCTGCCAGGTTTGCGGACGCATCAGCACAAAGCAGGTCTGGCACCGCTGGTCGCGGGCTTCGGCGATCGCCGACTTGCGCTGCCGCATCAAGCGGTCATAGTGGGCCAGGGTGCTGTCAGAGACGCCGGTGCGCAACTGCGCGCGCTGCTCGCCCAGGCCTTTCAGCAGCTTTTCGTCTTCCGCGGTGCGGCTGCGGGCCTCGGCTTTTTCTTTTTCCACGTCGGCGGCTTCGGTTTTCAAATCGGCTTCGGCGGTCTTCAAGCCTTTTTCTTCAGCTTCCAGCGCCACCATCAGGTCCAGGATCTTGTCTTCGCAACCGCGGATTGCTTTCTCCGCAAACTCCACTTCATGCATCAGCGCGCGGTATTCGTCATTGGTCTTCACGCTGGAAGACTGGCTCCGGTACTTGGCAATCTTTTCCTGCAGGCCCTTGATGTCAGTTTCCAGTTGGCGACGGGCGGCTTCATTGCTCTTGATGGCGGTTTTGGCCTTTTCGACCGCCGCCTTGTCGTCCGCCAGCTTGTGCTCGATGGCGTCCACGCGTTTGGGCAGCGCGGCAACTTCCTCGGTGAGCCGGACGAACTCCCGGTCAACCTTTTCCAGTTCGATCAGTTTTTGCAGGTCTGCATTCATGGGCGGAAGGACTAGGCAAGAATTTTAGCACGCGGGGACGGGCCTGATGCGGAGGCCTGGCAGTCATTGATTGACAGACCTCTAATCGGTCTTGACCGGCAAAAGCCGACGCGCCGCCTTCCTGATCCAGGCCTTAATCGCAAACATACGGGACCGGGGATCACGAAACTGTACCCAATCTGCTCTTTGGGCCAGAGTTCTCGCCTTAGCACTCTTAGGGGCGGGGAAAATCACTGCATGCCCGGGCAGGTCTCGATCAAAATCTCGTTCAACTCGGAGCCCCAGGTCGCGTACCGCACTGACCCTTATGGATATTACGCTGTCCTCTGGACGACCGCGCAACAAGCGTTTAGGCGAACACTCACTCGCGATTACGACGGAAAGTTTATATTCTCGCCGGTCCTTGAATGCCTCAGATGTCGGGCGAGGCTTACCATCCTCCCAGGTTATCCAGGAGGGAATTATCCTCCGATACAACAGCGCGTCATTTGAGATCGACTCTGACGGTTCTGTCATTCATGCGGCTATCAGTGCAAGCCAAGCAACCACTCAATCGGATAATGAGCTTCATAAACCCTTGCTATCGAAAGCTCACCTTCTTCGCATAGGTCGGGCTCTGGCGGGCGACGCTCCACGCATAGATATTCAACTCTGCCGTTGGGGAGCACCTCGAACTCGACACTCCTCAATGCGACTCTCCATTCCAAAACTAAGCCGCCGCCGCTTACGGGGGCAACTCGCGGTATGGGGAGTGTGTGTCTACCAGCGGCTCTGAGTAAAAGAGCAGCCGAGGACAAAGCATCGGTAGTGATCGGAGGACTAGCGTAGCCGTCCCAATTTGGACGGAGCTGTTTCAACTCCTCCACCCGTCTGATACATTGATCGAGCCAATCGGAATGCGACGTAACTGGCGCAACGGTTACGCGACTCGCCTGCGGACTAGCAGGCGGCTGCCAAATCACCTGACCTCTATTGAGAGCTGCGCTTCCCGACATGTTAGACACTCCTCTTCCACAACTGATGAGCTTTCGGAGTTGTAAAGTCCGTGAACCCACGAACTATCCACTCCCGACCCGTGTCGAACCACTTAACAATGTCGACCAACTCGACCGAGTCTGGTCTTCCTTGAGCGGTTAATCGTAACTGGATAACTTCTTTCTGATCTGACTTGCGAATCGCCGGCTCAACGGTGATCGATAATGTTCCATGGACATTAGGCATCGGGTATCTCAAGTTACAGATAACTTGATCCGGCACAGGCAAGAAGTCGAACTTTCGCTCGGCTGCCCACACTTTAATCAGATCAGACAAGTCTTCAAACGTCTGCCAGCCATGACCGCGTTCGATGTGGTTGATGTAAGTAATTTCGCACTTAACTAGGCCCGGCAAGGAAATCTTTTGAGCGGCTAGAAAATCTCTGAACAGAGTCCATTCTAGTTCAAACATAGGACGAATATTCTCGTAGTGAGGATATTGGTCTTTTGGAGCCGCTTTGAGCCAATTGTGCACGAACCGGTCATTTTGAACTTGAACCAAGCTAGTGCGGTCCGGATTGAAAAACCAGCAACGGTGGGTTGGCCAAGCACTTAGATGCAGACTGAGGCCGGACTGGGCACCAAGCCCTACATCCACATCACCACTACTTGGAAGCGCCAATTGCACTTCAAAGAGCGGGTATTTCTCTTTAAGCTCGTTCCACAGCAGCCCGAAATGGGGAATGCTCCAACCCTGCAGCGGAGCGAATTCAACTCCCAATACAGTCTCCACCACCGGCGGATTCTCAAAGTCGGGAAGAGAGCGCTGCTTTCCACCAGCAACTGTTGAATTGCGGGATTCTCCAGATTCGTTCACGTCGTTATTTATGATGCCCAAAAACGGCCTTACGAATGGCTCTTGACCACGATATATTGATACGGATGCTTTTACACCACAAGATCTAGGAGTGCAAGTGTAATTGCAATGCCTTCTCATTCTTAAGTATATCGACAAAACATTAGAACAACATTAACTCGCTAGGATCGAGTCATTCGCTTTTGCATCTCATCCGGCTCAAGAAAGGGCGCAGCCGAAGCCGCGCCCTCTGTGTCCAAACACTCAACGCTTACTTGTGATAGTTCGGGAACGCCGGCCGTTTACCCACAGGCAGCGGGTTCTTCTTGAGCGACTCCAGCAGCAGAGCGATGGTTTTCTCCAGTTGCGGATCGTGGCCGCTCATCCAGTCTTTGGGCGTGATCTCCACTTCCACGTCGGGCGCGACGCCATGGTTCTCCACGTCCCACTCGCCGTTGCGGTTGTAGAAGGCCACACGCGGCGCGGTGACGGCGCCTCCATCCATGAGCTGCGGGTAGTCGTAGATGCCCACCAGACCGCCCCATGTGCGCGTGCCAACGAGCGGACCGATCTTGGCGTCGCGGAAATACCAGGGCAGGGCGTCGCCGCCCGAGCCGGCATATTCGTTGATGATCATGGCCTTGGGCCCGAAGATGGAGCCGACCGGCGTAGTGAAATCCTGGCCTTCGCGGGTCAGCCAGTAGTTGGCCAGCGGACGCCGCAGGTAGTCAATCACGTAGTCCGCCGCCGCGCCGCCGCCGTTGAAGCGTTCGTCAATCACCGCACCTTCGCGGCCGATCTGGGCAAAGAAGTAGCGGTTGAAGGACGTGTATCCGCCAAAGCCGGTGTCCGGCAGGTAAACATACGCCAGCTTGCCGCCGCTGAGCTCATGGGTCTTCTTCATATTGCCGTCAATCCATGCGCGATTGCGCAGCCCGGCCTCATTTTCAATGGGGACCACGGTCACGTTGCGCGCGCTTTTGCCGTCCGCGGTGGGGCCGACCTTGAGAACCGTACTTCTGTCCGCGGTCCCGGCGAAGAAGGCAAAGACTTCGTCCGTGCCTTTGAGGTCGCGTCCGTTCACCGCCAGCAGGTATTCGCCTTCCTGGACGTTGACTCCCGGCTGGGTGAGCGGAGCGCGCAACTGCGGGTTCCAGTTTTCGCCCTGGTAAATGCGGGCAAAGCGGTAGCGGCCGTTTTCAATCGCGTAGTCCGCTCCCAGCAGCCCGACCTTGCCTTCGTCCGACGGAGGATCGAGCGGCGTGCGGATGTACATGTGACCGATGGTGATTTCGCCCAGCATCTCGCTCAACAAATAACTGAAGTCAATGCGGCTGCCCAGGTTCTCGACGAAAGGCGCGTAATGCTTCTCCGCCGCGGCCAGGTTGAGCCCGTGCAGGTTGGGATCGTAGAGAAAGTCGCGCTCAATGCGCCAGACTTCGTTGTATTCCTGCTTCCATTCCGCGCGCGGGTCCACCAGGACTTCCATCTTTGCCAGGTTGAGCGGCGTATCCGGCTTGCCGGCGGGACCGGGGCCGGCAGCGGGCGCCGTGGCCGAGCCGATGTACCAGTGCCCCGCGGGACCACGGCCCTTGTGATAGAGCAGCTTGTTGCCGTCCGCCGAAACCACGAAGGCGTTCACGCCTTCCAGCGCCTTTTCCGCTTTGCGCGACTTCAGATCAAAGCGCCACAACGTGGTCTGCGCGTCGGGTCCCGGCGTGGAAGGTTGTTCCAGCAGGAAAATCGTTCCCGCCTTGCCCGATAGAAGTTGCCCGTAGTTTCTGGGAGGAATGGGCAGGGCCAAGATGCGCTGGCTGATGTTTTCCACGTCAATCTTGACGACCACTTCTTCTTTGCCCGGCTTGCCTCCTTTGGGCTTGTCTTTATCTTTATCTTTGTCTTTGTCAGCGGCGCCTTCGGCTTCACCTTTTTCGTCAGGCTTGGCGGCGGCTTTGTCGCCCTCGGGTTTGGCTTCGTCGCCACCGGCTTTTTCTTCGTCGCTTTCCGGCGCCAGCGGCGAGGGCAGGTCTTTCCTCAGCACCATCACGTAGGCGCTGCGGGTGACGCGGCGGTCAGCGCTGGAAAGATCAAGCCATCCGGTGGTGGGACCAACATCGGTGCTGGCGGTGAAGAACAGGTATTGGCCTTTCTGGTCGAAGGCGGGGAAGCGGGCATCGCTCAGGCCATCAGTGAGTTGATGAGCTTTGCCTTGTTCCAGCGAGTAAGCAAAGATCGCAAACATGTGGCTGGAGAGCTGCTTGTTGTAAGCGATCCAGCGGCTGTCCGGCGACCACACCGGCGACAACGCGCGCTGCGGCAGATCGTAAGTTGTGCTGTCCACTTTCACCGGCGCGCCTTTGGCCAGGTCCACGTACCACATGGTCAGGCGCTTGTCCGTGAAGGCGATCTTCTTGCTGTCCGGCGACCACACCGGGTTGTAGTAAAACGACGCCGGACTGCCCAGCGGGATCTTGCGCGCTTCTCCCATGCCGTCCGGGCCCTTGATGTGCAGCTGGTACTCGCCCGACTCGTCAGAGAAGTAGGCGATCCATTTGCCGTCCGGCGACCACGAGGGGTCGCGCTCCATCACACCGGGTGTGTTGGTGAGATTGCGGATGTCGCCTTTTTCCGCCGGGGCGGTCAGGATTTCTCCGTGGGCCTCAAACACTGCGCGCGCGCCGCTGGGCGAAATGTCCGCTGCGGTGATTTCATTTTCGACCTTCTTGAAGTGCGGGCGAACGTTGGGCAAGTCGGCGGGCACGGTCACGGCGATTGGCTTCGACTTCCCTGACGCCAGATCCAACAAGCTCAAAGCCCCAAACTGCTCGTAAACAATTGCTCCGGGACCGGCGGATGCCGACTTGATGTCCGATGTGGCGGCCACAACGGTTTCAACCTTTTTGCTCTTCAGATCGTACGAATACATGCTGAATGGGCCGTTGCGGTCAGAGAGAAAGTAAACTTTGTCGCCCACCCACATGGGGGCGCCGTCATTGGACGTCTCGCGCGGGACCTTTTCAATGCCGTAGTCCGTGAGATTGGCGATCCATATGTGCGACGCTTTGCCGCCGCGGTAGCGCTTCCATCCGATAGAGGAGAGGCGCCGGGTATTGTCCGTGGGAACGTAGGCAATGTGCTTGCCGTCCGGGGAGTACGATCCAGCCTCAGCCATGGGCAGAGGCAGCTCGTGCGGCAGGCCGCCATCCAGCTTCACGGTAAACAGCTTATTGAAACGCGAGTAGCTGCTTCGCGCTGAGCGAAACAGAATCTGCTTGCCGTCGGGCGTCCAGCCGATTACTTCGTCAACGCCCGGGTGGTGCGTGAGCCGCCGGGGCACGCCGCCTTCAGCCGGGATCACGTAAACATCCACGTTGCCGTCATAGTCGCCGGTGAAGGCGATCATGCTTCCGTCGGGCGAGAAGACGGGATCGCCCTTGGTCCCGCTGCCGCTGGTGAGCAGGCGGGCCTCGCCGCCGTCACGGGCAACCAGCCAGAGATCGCCCGCATAAGAGAAGGCGATGTGGGTCTTCGACAGCGTGGGTTTCTGCAAAAGCAACGGCCCGGCCGCGTGGGCGCTGACGACAAGAAATACGGCCAAGAGCAAAGACGAGAGCAGCAAGGAAAGTTTCTTCATAGACTCCACCAAGGTGAGAAATCAGCATTCCGGCAAACTGGCAAGGTTAGCAGTAACGGCGGGCGGCGGGCAATCCATGGTGACCATCCTCGCCGAGCCTCATATGCTAGCGAAGTCTTCGCCCATGCGGTATCCTCAAGCTGCTTCACGGAGCTTATAAAAGCCCGACCTCCCCAAAACCGGATCAATCCCCGATGCTGAGATGGCTGCTTGTATTGTTGGCGGTGCCTGCTTTCGCTGAATCACCGCTTCCCGAAACCGTTCATTTTCCCAGCGCAGATGGGAATACGCGTCTGGTCGGCTACCTCTTTAGGCCCCAGGGCCACAAGCCTGCTCCCATGCCCGCGATCGTGATGCTGCATGGCCGCGCCGGTCCTTATTCGTCGCTGGCCAAAGGCCATTACAACGCGGCAACTCTCTCCAAGCGGCACAAGGCTTGGGGAGAGCACTGGGCATCGCGCGGCTATATCGCGTTGCTGGTGGATAGTTTTGGCCCTAGAGGCTACGCCAAGGGATTTCCCAAGGGCAGTTATGAGGACCGCCCCGCTGAAGTGAGCGAGCAAACCGTGCGGCCGCTGGACGCCTACGGGGCCCTGCGCTACTTGCGCGGACGAAAAGACGTACAGCCAGACCGCATCGGCGTGCAGGGCTGGTCGAACGGCGGGATGACCGTGCTGGTCACCATCAGCCGGCGGGCCCCGGGAATCAAGGAACCTTCGCGCGATACCGGCTTCCGCGCTGCGCTGGCTGAATATCCCGGTTGCGGCATGGACGCGGTAAAGGGCAACTACCGGAACTACGCGCCATTGTTGCTCATGGTAGCTTCGGCGGATGAGGAAGTTTCCCCCAGGCTCTGCGAGGAACTTGCCGAGAAGGCCAGAAAATCCGGCGCTGACCTGGAATTGGTTGTCTACGATGGAGCGGAACACAATTTCGACGATCCGGGCAAAACCAAGCAGTCAAAGCGCGCCAACCACAAAGCCACGGAAGACGCCCTTAGACGGGCCACACGTTTTTTTGACAATCAGTTGCGACGCTAGCCTCCCGCCCAACGGAGAGGCCACGATGCAGCGGACATTGCGTGGGTTCACCGCTTCTTGCCCGGAGATTTTTTGCTGCGCGTGCGTCGCAGCGTGCGCCGAGTTTCCATCAGCAACACCACCACGTGCGCCAGCGCCGCGTGTTCCAGATTGAGGCCTTCCGGTGTCTTGGCCTTGATGCCGACCTGCTCCGGCTTTACTCCTAGCAGCTCGGCAACGCGCGCCTGAATCTTTTTGGCATACGGGACAATCTTCGGCGCGGCCATGACCAGCGTGGAATCCACGTTAGCGATGGTGTATCCGGCTTTGCGGACTTGCTTGAGGGCTTCAGCCAAAAAAATCGCCGAATCGGCGCCTTTCCACTTGGGATCGGTTGGAGGAAAGTAGCTGCCGATGTCGCCAGCCGCAACGGCGCCCAGAAGCGCGTCGGTGATGGCGTGAAGCAGGACGTCGCCGTCGGAGTGACCGGACAGGCCGTGTGTATGCGGCAATTCAACACCGCCGATGCGCAGAGGAATTCCCGCTCTGAACTCGTGAGAATCCCACCCGTAACCTATTCTCACGGAAAAACCTCACCGCTGATGAACGCTGATAACGCTGATTTAGAGCGGTTCACGAAGATCCTCCCAGCCGATGGGCTCGCACCTCTTTACGGCCATTTTCAAAGACAAGCCGCCGCACCTGTGGTTTGGGCCCAAAATTCAAAATCAATCCTAGTTCCAAGGTTGTAGCCTTGAGATAATTCAGGAGTTGCGCCTCATGCGCAATCACGATTGCATCCGCCGTCTTCAGCTCGAGGAGAATACAGCCGTTCACCACCATGTCTGCCCGGAAATCGCCCACCTTTTCCCCGCGAAAGTAAACCGGGACGGGCACCTCTGTCTCAATCTTAAGTCTTTTCTCAGCCAAGGCGAGCTTAAGCGCATTGCGATATACAGACTCAAGGAAGCCGTATCCAAGCTCGTTGTACACATCGTAGAAGACCCCAATAATTGTTTCGGTGAGTTCACTGTGTTTGTAAGCTTGGTTTACTTTCATATCAATCAGCGTCATCTGCGTCATCAGCGGTAAGGTTTTTCCTCCCCACCGCTGTCATCAGTGTTCATCAGTGGTAAGCCTTCAACCGGCTAGAATGTCCCGCCGCTGCGCCAGCAGGAACTCGGCCAGCTCCATGTCCGCCGGAGTAGTGATCTTGATGTTGCGCGCCGATCCCATCACCACGCGCACGCTCTCTCCCAGGCGTTCGACCAGCGACGCTTCATCGGTACCCAGGAAGCCGTCGGCGGCGGCAGAATCAAAGGCGCGTTTGATCAGCTCGTAGCGGAAGCCCTGCGGCGTCTGCGCCTGCACCACGCGCTCGCGCGGGATGGTGGAGGTGATAATGGCCCCGTCAGCCGCGCGTTCCACCTGCTTGATGGTGTCCACCGCGGGCAGCCCGGCAATGGCTGCGCCGTGCTTCTCCACTTCCTGAATCACGCTGGCGATGATTTCGTCGTCCACAAAAGGCCGCACCGCATCGTGGACCAGGATCACGTCGTCCTTGGCGGCTTTGAGGCTGGCCAGGGCGTTGGCTACCGATTCCTGGCGATGCTCGCCGCCTTCCACCATCTGCACTTTCGCCGCCAGGCGCTCTTTTTCCAGCATGCGCCGGAACTGGTCCATTTCGTTTTTGCGCAGCGCAACGACAATTTGGGTGATCTGAGGATTGCGGGCAAACACGCGCAGGGTGTGCGCGACGATGGGCGCTCCGCTGATCTCCACCCACTGCTTGGAGGGAACGCCCTTTTTGCCCACGGGCGCCATACGCGTGCCCAGGCCGGCGGCGGGAATGATGGCAATGACCTTCATCAGGGTTTCAAAGTATAACAACTTTGCGGCAACGGGTTAGTCCCACAAAGAACTGCAAGGGTGGCGACTATGGGGCGGCGAGAAATCAACTGCCTACCAGCCGCGCGCGATGATCTCTTCCGCCCGGCGCAGATCTTCTTCAGTATCGACTTCCACCACGTTGAACGGCGTCTCTTCCACGTAGATGTCTATTCCGTTTTCCAGCAAGCGCAACTGCTCCAGCCGTTCCGAGGCTTCCAAGGCCGATTCCGGCAGGCTGCAGAAGCGGTCCAGCGCCGGCTTGCGATACGCGTACATGCCCAGATGCTTGAAGTAACGCGATTGGCCTGACTTGTCGCGGTCAAAGGGAATAGTGGACCGGGAGAAGTACAGCGCGCGGCCATTCTTGTCAGTGACCACTTTCACCGCGTTGGGGTTGGCGATTTCCTCCGGCCGGCACGGCGTCTTGATGGTGGAGACCATCACCTCCGGCCGCCGCATGGGCCGCAGGAGCGCTTCAATCTGCTCGGCGCGCAGGATGGGCAAGTCGCCCTGGATGTTGACATACACGTCCGCTGTGACCCGCTGCGCGACTTCATGCATGCGGTCCGTCCCGCTGCGGTGGGCCGAGGAAGTCATCTGCACTTTCCAACCATGCTTCTGCGCCACTTGCATGACTTCATCGGAGTCGGTGGCGATGATCACGTCGCTCAGCAGCGGCGAGCTTTTGGCGGCTTCGTACACGCGCTGGACCATGGGCTTGCCGGCGATCTCGCGCAGCACTTTGCGCGCCAGCCGTGTGGACGCCAGGCGCGCAGGAATAATCGCGACGGCGGTGAAGGAATTGGGCATGAATTATGACTCTTGATCAGTGCTCATCAGTTCAATAAGTATTCATCAGCTGGGCGTGGGCTACTTGAATTTTCATCCGGATCGTGCTCAGAAAAGAGCTTCTGCACATGATTGTCGAGACGATCTTCGCTGATCTTTTCTCCGTACCAAATGCGCCAGATAACCAATCCCAGCATTGCTACGGTTAGAACGATATTGGTAGTCGTGAATCGCACGTTGCGCTTCCCACCCTCCGCTCAAAGGAACCCACTACGCGTTAGCGGTACGTTTCCCCACCCTTGGCGCCCTTTGCGACCTTTGCGGTGAAAGGTGCTACCCGCCGCGCTTCCGCATCTGCTGCAGCTTTTGCGACTTCTCTTCCACGCTCTTGGCCAGCTTTTCTTTCAGCGACTTCATCTTTCCGGCCACCGTCGCATTGCTCAGAGCGATGATCTGGGCCGCCAGAATGCCAGCGTTGGTCGCGCCAGCTTTGCCGATGGCGACAGTCGCCACAGGAATTCCCGCGGGCATCTGCACAATGGCCAGCAGAGAATCCAAACCGTTGAGCGGGGTGGATGGAATGGGCACGCCGATGACCGGCAGCGTGCTCTCCGCTGCGATCACACCCGCCAGGTGCGCGGCTCCGCCGGCCCCGGCAATAATGACTTTTATGCCGCGCCCGGCCGCGTTGCGCGCGAACTCCCCCGTGCGCGCCGGCGAGCGATGCGCCGACGTGACGTCAATTTCATACTCGATGCCAAAGTCGTCCAGCGCCTTGGCGGCTTCATTCATGATCTCCAGGTCGGAATCCGACCCCATCACAATGGAAACAAGCGGAGTATCAGACATTCGATTTTGGTTTTCCTTCATGTAGTTAAAATGACGAATTTAGTTTTGTGTTAGGCGCCGATTCGCGTCGTTTCGCGTTAATTGGCGGAATCTGCCCTATCTCATCGCCTTCAGCGCCCGCGCTCCAATATCTTTTCGATAGTACATGTCTTCAAACTGAATCATCGCCGCGGCGTCATAGGCTTTGCGGATGGCGTCGTCCAATCGCGGCGCCCTTGCGGTCACGCCCAGGACGCGGCCGCCGCTGGTATAGATCTTGCCGTCGCGCTTGCTGGTGCCGGCATGGAACACCTTCACGTCCTTGATTTCCGCGGCGCGCTCCAAGCCGGAGATGGCTTTGCCGGTTACAAAACTTCCCGGGTATCCGCCGGACGCCACCACCACGCAGCAACTGGCATCGCTGGACCATTTGAACTCAGCGTGGCTCACCCGGCCCTCAAGGGTGGCTTCAATGGCTTCCATCAGGTCGCTGTCCAGCCGCATGAGCACGGCCTGGGTCTCGGGATCGCCGAAGCGGCAGTTGAATTCCAGCACCATGGGGCCGCGCGTGGTCATCATCAGGCCGCAATACAGGATGCCGCGATACTCCGCGCCTTCCGCCTTCATCCCCGCCACCACCGGACGCGCGATGTGGTTGAGCAGCCACTCCACCATGGCGGGATCCGCCAGAGCGTCAATGGAATAGGCGCCCATGCCTCCGGTGTTGGCGCCGGTATCGCCTTCGCCCACGCGCTTGTGGTCTTGCGACGCCACCAGCGGCGCCACGCGAACTCCGTCACTCAGCACCAGAAAAGAAAGCTCGTCGCCTTCCAGAAATTCTTCCACTACCACGCGCTGCACCGGAGTCCCCAGCAGCTTGCCGCTGAACATGTCCGCGGCGGCCAGGGCCGCTTCTTCTTTGGTCGGGGCGATGACCACGCCTTTGCCCGCCGCCAGCCCGTCGGCCTTGACCACCACCGGCGTGGAGAACAAGCCCAAGGATTTGCGCAACTCCTCTTCCGATCCGGCCACGGCATAGTGCGCCGTGGGGATGTTGTACCGCTGCATGAATTCCTTGGCGAAGCTCTTGCTCGATTCCAGCTGCGCGGCCGCCTGCGTTGGACCAAAAATCTTCAATCCCCGGCGCGTGAACTCGTCCACCACGCCGAGGGAAAGCGGCAACTCCGGCCCCACCACGGTCACGTCCGCCTGTATCTGGTGCGCGGCGGCCAGCAGGCTGTCAATGTTCTTGGGATCGCCAGGCAGACACGTGGCTTCCTGGCAAATGCCGCCGTTGCCCGGCAGGCAATACACCTGGGTGACGCGCGGCGACTGGCGCAGCTTCCACGCCAGTGCGTGCTCCCGTCCTCCGCTACCGATGACCAGGACTTTCATAGACGAATGATGACCAGACGAGGATAAATCATTGCCGCATTCCCCGGCGTAGAATCTGCTTATGAGCGACACCACCTGTCCGGATTGCCAAGTCGAGATGGACCAAATCGAGAAGACCACGTTCACCGGCCGCGACATGCGCGAGTATCAGTGCCCCAAATGCGGCCGGAAACAAATTGTGGACCGCGGCAAGGCCCTTTGGCAGATATTGTCTGAAGCAAGTGAAGAGACGGACAAGGATTAGCTCCTTACCAGCACCAAATACTCGCCCTGTTCAGACCGTGTGCCGGTAAAAGTCGTCACAGTCCGGAAACCAGCGCGCAAGCATACGCGGATGGCGCGCTGGTTCCAGCCGGCGACGGTGACACGCAAAGCCCTTTGCGGCCACTTCTGCGCGATGAACGCGATCACCTCCTGCAAATACTCCGCGCCTTTGCCTTGGCCCGTCAGGTCCGGACGCAGTCCCATGCCGAAGTCCAGCGCCGTAACGTCATAGGCCCAGCCGGGAACGCGGGCATCCGCGCCCACGCAGAAGTATCCGACCATTTCTTGACCGCGCAGAATCGCGTGGTAGCTGTAATCGGGACGCAGCAGGGACGTCAACACTTTGGGCTCCCAGGGATCAAGGTCGTAGCCGGAATACGGCTCAGGATGCCGCCAGGAAGCGGCGGTCAGCGCGTCCTGCTCCTGGAAAGGACGAAATTGCAGTTGGTCGGGGATCGTCAAGTTGCGGCGCTCATTCATAACTTACTCCAGCAAGATCGTCCGCCGTCAGCAAAAACGGCGTGCGACCCCGGTGGCGGATGGCCAGCGCTGTAGGCGTCGCAATCCGGGGGAACTTTTCGCGCCTGGCAGCGTATAGAGAATGCGGCATGCAAAGGCCGTGCTGCGTGCCGTTGGCCTTGCATTGGGAACCCTGAAGGATTAGCCTTCGCTGGATTGGACCGCCACGTCCGCGGCCGGCAATTTTAGAGAGAACAACCGTCACCACCACTTTCCTCACGCAGAAAGGAAGTTGTTTATGAAGAAGCTGTTCATGGTCGTAATGTGCCTGGCACTGCTGGCCCCTGCCCTGGGCGCGCAAGACAAGAGTGCTCACAAAACCAAAGCGCCGGCCAGTGGCTTGCCTCCGATCATTGACCGCGAATTGATCTTTGGCAACCCGGAGATCGCGGGCGCGCAACTTTCGCCCGACGGAAAGTATCTGGCGTTCCTCAAACCCTGGAAAGACACTCGCAACGTCTACGTAAAAGGCGTCAACGAGCCTTTCAGCGCGGCCCGGCTGCTGACCACGGAAACCAAACGGCCCATCGCCGGCTTTTTCTGGACCCATGACAGCAAGTACATCCTGTTCGTGAAAGACAATGACGGCGACGAAAACTACAACGTCTACGCCGTGGATCCCGCGGCCAAGCCCGCGACTGGCGCGGACGCGCCTGCTTCGCGCGACCTGACTGGACTCAAAGGCATACGCGTCATCCCTTATGAAGCGCCCAAGAGCGATCCCGACGTGTTCTACATCGGCCTCAATGACCGCGACAAAGCCTGGCACGACCTCTACAAACTGAAAATCTCCACTGGGGAGAAGACGCTGATGCGCAAGAACACTGAGCGCATCTCCGGCTGGGTCTTCGATCGACAAGGCAATCTGCGCCTGGCTGAACGCTCCGCGGAGAACGGGGACACGGAAATCCTTCGCGTTGACGCCGACAAATTCACCAAGATCTATTCCTGCAACGTGTTTGAGCAATGCAACATCATCCGCTTTCAGAAAGACGGCAAGCGGGCGTACATGGTGACCAACAAAGGCGCCGGCATGGACCTGACCGCCCTGGCGCTGATTGATCCGGAAACCGGAAAAACGGAGATGGTGGAATCCGATCCCCTCAAGAGAGTGGACTTTACCGGCGCTGTTTTCTCAGAGGTGACTGACGAGCTGGCCCTTACCCAGTACCTGGACGATCATCTGCGCCGCTACTTCAAGGACAAAGACACCGAGGCCGGCTTCAAATGGCTGCAGGCAAAGTTTCCCGGCAAAGACGTGGGCCGCGCCTCATGGACCAAGGACGAACAGCACTGGCTGGTGGCCGTGACCAGCGATACCGAGCCGGGCGAAACCTATCTGTTCGACCGCAAGACCCACAAGCTCGCGCTGCAGTACAGAGTCCGGGAAAAACTTCCCCGCGAAGCGCTGGCGGAGATGAAAGTGGTCCACTACAGGTCTTCGGACGGGCTGGAAATCCCCGCCTATCTCACGTTACCCAAGGGCATCCCGGGCAAGAACCTGCCCACCATCATCTTCCCCCATGGCGGGCCGTGGGGCCGGGATGTCTGGGGCTACAACCCCTATGCGCAGTTCTTTGCCAACCGCGGCTATGCCGTGCTGAGCATGAACTTCCGCGGTTCCGCCGGCTATGGCAAGAAGTTCATTGATGGCGGCAACAACGAATGGGGCCGCAAAATGCAGGATGACGTCACCTGGGGCGCGAAGTACCTGATCGCTGAAGGCATTGCTGATCCCAAACGCGTGGGCATCTTCGGTGGTTCTTACGGCGGCTATGCGACCTTGGCCGGCGTAGCTTTCACGCCTGACGTTTACGCGGCGGCGGTGGACCTGTTTGGTCCGTCCAATCTCATCACTCTGCTGGATTCCATCCCGCCCTACTGGGAGGCCGGCCGCCAGATGTTCTACCAGCGCATGGGGAACCCCACCACGCCGGAAGGAAAAGCGTTGCTGGTGGAGCGTTCTCCGCTTACCTCCGCCAACAAAATCAAGACGCCGCTGATGATCGCGCAGGGCGCCAACGATCCTCGAGTCAACCACGCCGAGTCAGAGCAGATCATCGTGGCGCTGCGCGACCGCGGCTTCCCCGTGGAATACCTGCTGATCCCCGACGAGGGCCACGGCTTTGCCCGGCCCGTCAATAACATGGCTTCCACCATGGCCACGGAGAAGTTCTTCGCTAAATACCTGGGTGGACGCTACCAGGAAGGCGGCACGCCGGAAGTAACGGCGCGCCTGAAAGAGATCACGGTTGACCCCAAGACCGTGGTGCTGGCGAAGAAGGTAGACGCCGGCGCCGTGGGCCTGCCCAAGACCGCGGTTGATTTGCAGCCAGGCACGTTCAAGTACAAAGCGATGATCGAAGCCGGCGGACAGCAGATTCCGCTCAGCGTCAAGACCACGATCAGCGAAGAAGGCGGGGGCTGGACGGCCACCGACACCATTGACACACCCAACGGCGCGGTGACCCAGGTTTCTTCCATGGAAAAAGGGACGCTGGCGACCCGCAAACTCGGCGTGAAACAGGGGCCGGTGTCCATTGACCTCAACTTCGCCGGCGACAAGGCCGTGGGCAACATGAACGTGGGCGGACAGGACAAGCCCATCTCCGTGGACCTGGGTGGACCGCTGTTCGCCGAAGGCCCGGGAGCGAAGCAGTCTTTCGCATGCTTGCCCCTGGCGGAAGGTTACAGCACAACCTTCCGGAACTTTGACGTGGAGAAGCAAAAGGTAAAGCTGATGCAGTTAAAGGTTACAGGCGTGGAGAAGGTGACCGTGCCGGCCGGGACCTTTGATGCGTACCGCGTCGAGATCTCTTCCGCCGATGGCGGGCCCGACAAGGAAACGTTGTGGGTGGCCAAGGACTCCCGCAAGCCAGTCAAGGAATCGCTGGTGCTGGCCGCCATGGGAGGCGCCATCTTCACCCAGGAACTGGAACCATAGGCCGAACTTTTATCGGGCGCGCTTTCATTGAGAAATGGAAGCGCGCTTTTTTGTGCGCGCAAACCGGCGAAAAACGAGACTTTATCTTAATTTTTTGGCTGCGAAGACGTTTTCTCCCGGCAAAACCTCTTGCATCATCCCTTATACTGTTGTGCTCGATATGCATGCCCCGCCGACTTCCCGAAAACCGCCGTTCCGCGTCCGCCTGAGGCTGCTGCCCACGCTCAAGCGCGGGGAGATGTGGCGCTACATGGGGCCGGCGTTTGTAGCCAGCGTGGCCTACATTGATCCGGGGAATTTTGCCGCCAACTTTGAAGGCGGCGCCAAGTTCGGCTACACGCTGTTGTGGGTGCTGCTGTGGTCCAACGCCATGGCCATCCTCATTCAATATCTCTCAGCGAAACTAGGAATCGCCACCGGCAAGACTTTGCCGCAGAACTGCCGCGCATACTTCACGCCCAAGGTCAACTTTGGCTTGTGGATTGCCGCTGAACTGGCGGCGGTGGCCACGGACCTGGCGGAGTTTCTGGGCGCGGCCCTGGGCTTTAATCTGCTGTTCCACATTCCTTTGTTTTACGCTGCTCTGCTCACCGCGGTGGTGGTGTTCATGATGCTGGCGGTTGAGCTGTACGGATTCCGCCGTCTGGAACAGCTCATCATGGTTTTCGTTTTTGCCATCGCCGCCTGCTACGCCTTTGAGCTGTTTATCGTGCATCCGGACTGGGCCGCCGTTGCCCACGGCGTCATGGTCCCCCATGTCAGCTCTTCAAGCATTGAAGTGGCGGTGGCCATGCTGGGCGCCACCGTGATGCCCCATGTGATCTACTTGCATTCTGCGCTGGTGCAGCACCGCGTGCGCGAAGACTCCCAGCACTGCCCCACCAACCAGTGGCTGCTCACGCTCCGCCATCTGCGTTACGAGCTGGTGGACGTGCTCATGGCCATGAACGGCGCCTGGCTCATCAATTCCGCCATGATCATCATGGCCGCCGCGGTTTGGTTCAAGAGCGGGACGCCCTTCACCTTTGATCAGGCCCACCTCACCCTCAAACCCATTTTGCCGGCGGTTTCCGGAGTGGCCTTTGCCCTTGCCCTGCTGTTCTCCGGCTTGTCTTCTTCCACGGTCGGCACCATGGCCGGACAGGTGATCATTGAAGGATTTTTAGATATCAAGTTCAGCGTCTTCCTGCGCCGCGTGATTACCATTATTCCCGCCCTGGTGGTCATCGCGTTGAAGCTCAATCCCCTCAGGATTTTGTTACTATCTCAAGTGGTGCTGAGCTTTGCGATTCCGTTTGCTCTGGTCCCCCTGGTCTTGCTGACCCGCTCGAAAACCGTGATGGCGGATATGGTCAACAACAAGCGTACCAACGCCATGGCATATATCGTGACGGCGCTGATCATCGGCTTGAACCTTCTCCTGCTCTACCGGGTTGGGGGCGGCGAATTCTATTACGGCGACTGATCGGGACTTGAGTCGGCGGACCTCCCGTGCAACCGATGCGAAGAAGGAAGGGTCTTGCCGGCCATCCGGCCAACGCTGAAGCTTCCGGAACGTTTCCCAGCCCGCGCGAATCCAATCAAGCAGGTGAAATTGCTATGAATAGTTTTGGCAGCCGCTCCAAGTTGCGCGTGGGCGCCCAGGAATTTGAAATCTGCCGCCTGGACGCGCTGGACAAGCAGGGTATCTCCACGCTTCGCCTTCCTTATTCGCTGCGCATTTTGCTGGAAAATTTGCTGCGCACGGAAAACGGCCGCAGCGTCACCGCGGACGACATCCGCTTCCTGGCCAACTGGAAAGCCCAGGCCGTTCCCGACAAAGAAATCGCCTTCACGCCGGCGCGCGTGCTCATGCAGGACTTCACCGGCGTGCCGGCGGTGGTGGACCTGGCCGCCATGCGCGATGCCATGAAGAAAATGGGCGGCGATCCCAACTTGATCAACCCTTTGCAGCCGGCCGAGCTGGTCATTGACCACTCCGTGCAGGTGGATGAATTCGGCACCGCCGGCGCTTTCGCCGTGAACGCCCGGCTTGAGTTTGAGCGCAACCAGGAGCGCTACGCGTTCCTGCGCTGGGGCCAGTCGGCGTTTCGCAACTTCAAAGCCGTACCGCCGGACATGGGCATCGTCCACCAGGTGAACCTGGAATATCTGGCACGCGTGGTGTTCCCGGAAATGAAAGACGGAGTGACCCTGGCGTATCCAGACACCGTGGTCGGCACCGATTCGCACACCACCATGATCAATGGCCTGGGCGTGCTGGGCTGGGGCGTAGGCGGAATTGAAGCCGAGGCCGCGATGCTGGGCCAGCCGGTCTCCATGCTGCTGCCGCAAGTGGTGGGCTTCAAGCTCACCGGATCACTGAAAGAAGGCGCCACGGCCACGGACCTGGTGCTGACCGTGACGGAAATGCTGCGCAAGACCGGCGTGGTGGGAAAATTCGTGGAATTCTTCGGACCCGGCTTGGACAACCTGCCGCTCGCCGACCGCGCCACCATCGCCAACATGGCGCCCGAATACGGCGCCACCTGCGGGATCTTCCCCGTGGATTCGACCACGCTGGACTACCTCCGCATCACCGGACGCAGCGCTGACCAGATCGCCCTGGTGGAAGCCTACTGCAAAGAGCAAGG
The DNA here is from genome assembly GCA_020072815.1 of Terriglobia bacterium. Classification (NCBI taxonomy): domain Bacteria; kingdom Pseudomonadati; phylum Acidobacteriota; class Terriglobia; species Terriglobia bacterium. The sequence goes on from JAIQGE010000001.1 coordinate 905,342, forward strand.
CTTGTTCCGCACGGCCGGAGCAAAAGACGCCGAGTACACGCAAACTGTTGCACTCGATCTCAGCACGGTGGAGCCCAGCGTGGCCGGACCGCGCCGTCCGCAGGACCGCGCACCGCTTTCGAAGGCGCAAGATTCATTTGCGCAAGCGCTGCCGACCCTGATTGGTCCGCGACCGATGCAGAACGGCGCCAAGGCTGCACCGGTGCAAGTGGCCAGATACGAAGGTGAAGGCGGCGGCGCCGCCGTTGCAGTGGCGGACCCGCATGCGCCCGTGGCGGAAGAGGTGGTTGACGAGAACGACGTTCAGAATTTGCACGATGGCTCCATCGTCATCGCCGCCATCACTTCGTGCACCAACACATCGAACCCGTCGGTGATGATGGCCGCCGGCATCCTGGCCCAGAAAGCCGTGGAAAAAGGCCTGTCCCGCAAGCACTGGGTCAAAACTTCCCTGGCTCCGGGTTCGCGCGTGGTGGCTGATTATTACGACAAGGCCGGACTCACGCCCTATCTCAACCAGCTTGGCTTCAACATCGTGGGCTACGGATGCACCACGTGCATCGGCAACTCCGGCCCGCTGCCGGCGGAAATTGCCGCCGTCATCAATGAAAAGCAACTCGTCGCGGTCTCCGTGCTGTCGGGCAACCGTAACTTTGAGGGCCGCATTAACAGTGACGTCCGCGCCAACTATCTGATGTCGCCACCGCTGGTGGTGGCCTACGCGCTCGCCGGACGCATTGACATGGACATCACGCGTGAGCCTCTGGGCAAAGGCAAAGACGGCAAGCCGGTGTACCTGCGCGACATCTGGCCCACGCAAAAAGAAGTCAGTGACACCGTGGCCCGGGCCATTGACTCCGGCATGTTCAAGCACACGTACGAAACCATCTTTGACGGCGACGAAGAGTGGAAGAAGATCCAGATACCCAAAGGCAACACCTACGCCTGGGACGCCAGCTCCACCTACATCAAGCGCGCTCCGTATTTTGACGACATGCCGGCCCAGCCCGCGGCGGTGAAAGACATCAAGGGCGCGCGCGTGCTGGCCAAGCTGGGACACAGCGTAACCACGGACCACATTTCGCCCGCCGGCTCCATCAAGCCGGCCAGTCCCGCGGGAAAATACTTGCAGGAACGCGGCGTGCCGCCGCTGGGCTTTAACTCTTACGGCTCGCGCCGCGGCAACCATGAAGTGATGGTGCGCGGCACCTTCGCCAATACGCGGCTGCGCAACGCGCTGGTGCCGGGATCAGAAGGCGGCGTCACGCGCTATTTTCCCAGTGGCAAAGATAGGCCAACGGAAGACATGTCCATCTTTGACGCGTCCGTTAAGTACATCGCTGACGGTGTCCCGCTGATCGTGCTCGCCGGGAAGGAATACGGCTCCGGTTCGTCGCGCGACTGGGCGGCCAAGGGGCCGCTGCTTCTCGGCATTCGCGCCGTGATCGCGGAAAGCTACGAACGCATTCATCGCTCGAACCTGGTTGGCATGGGCATTCTTCCGCTGCAGTTTCTGCCGGACCTGGACGCCGACAAGCTAGGCCTGAAGGGCGACGAAGTATTCGACATCGCCGGCCTGCCGCAAATGCTGGGGAGTAAATTCTCCGGCGGACGCCAGATCAAAGTCCGTGCGACGGCGCCGGACGGAAAGACCACAGAATTTACGGCCCTAGTGCGCATTGATACGCCGCAGGAAATTCTCTACTACGAACATGGCGGCATTTTGCAGTACGTGTTGCGGCAATTGCTGGCGGGCAAGGCGAAGCCGGAAGCGGCAAGATAAAAGCAAAAGCTGAACCACGAAGGACACGAAGGGGAGGATTCACGCAGAGACAAACGACCTTTGCGGACCTTCGCGTCCTTTGTGGTTAGGTCCTGCTGTTGTTCTTCCAAGAGACGATCCGCGCGCGTAGCTGTGGGAAACTCGTCCTGAATTCATAAGGAAACTGAAGAGATAACATCTCTAGCGAGCACCTTTGCTACCTGTCTAATAATGGTGCTTTCTCAGGTAATTGCACTGAGACGCTTGCGGAGCGTTAAGACCTATCGAAATTTCCGCTTAATTTGCCTCAGACAGTGCACATTCATGCCGGGTCCAGCACTGAGCCAAAGATTAGAAAATTTAACGAAGCATGGCTGGACATGGCCTTTGGGTTTCAAAAATTTGTTACATTTTGGTATTGGAACTATGTAAGAATAGTTTAGGCAGTTGCGGGGCTGCCGTTGCTAGGATTTTGAGCACGAGGTTACTATGGCAACGATTCGTTGTAACCAGCACGGCGTCAGCCACGAAGCATTTGTCTGCAAACACCTGGTTTACGGCAAATATCTTGGGTTCTTCTGCGATTTGGACGACCGCGGCAATCCTTTCCCCGACGCGTGGTGCAACAACTGTGAACTGATTCGCATGGAGTTTGACGGCTGGGGCGACGCCACCGAAGAGCTGATGGAAATCGCTCTGGTGTGCGGCGGCTGCTACGAAGAAATTCGCGATAAGAACCTGCGCGGCAACGAATCCAGCTCTTCTGTGCAGTAGCTCAGTGCCGGCTACAGTCTCTTCAGCGTACTGTCAACCTTTTTCAAGTCTTTTCATGTCGCGCTCTTCGCTGCGCGTCACATTTACTGCCGCCGCGTGGCAGTTGATGATCGCCCATTCGCCCGATGACCCGATCTCCCGATTCCCCGCTTGCCCCCTTTTCAAACCCTGATTCCAGCGGCATAATGTTGTGTTTAACCGGTTCTTAACCCACGTCCCACTGGAGTCGGCCGACCCTCTTGACCAAGAGTTAACCGCCAAGCTAGAACTTTTCGGATCAACTCGTCTGCAATCCGGTGTGGGTTTGCCTGAAGGAGGCACTTTGAAGGTTTACGAAGGCAAGGACATCCGCAATCTGGTCGTAATCGGGCACTCCCATTCCGGCAAGACCTCCCTGGTTTCTTCCATGCTGTTCACCGCCGGCGCCACTCCCAAACTGGGCCGCGTGGATGACGGCTCCACCGTGACCGATTACGATGAAGAAGAAATCGCCCGGCAAATGACCGTCACCACCGGCCTTGCTCCGCTGGAATGGCGCAACACCAAGATCAATCTGCTGGATACGCCCGGCTTCACGCTGTTCGCGCATGAAGCCCGTGTCGCCATGTCCGCCGCCGAATCCGCGCTGGTGGTGGTGGACGGCGTCTCCGGCGTGGAAGTGGTGACGGAAAAAGTTTGGCAGTACGCGGAAGAGATCAATTTGCCGCGCGTGATTGTGGTGAGCCGCATGGACCGTGAACGAGCCAACTATGAGACGGCGCTGGAAAGCCTGGTCGCCGCCTTCGGACGCCAGGTGGTCCCGGTGCAGCTTCCCATCGGGAGCGAGAAGAGCCTCAAGGGCGTGGTGGACCTGGTCACCATGAAGGCCTACACCTACGATATGGGCGGCAATGGAAAGGGCAAAGAAGGCCCCATTCCCGCCGACATGGAGGCCGCCGCCAAAGAAGCCCACGAAAAACTGGTGGAGCTGATCGCCGAAGGCAAAGACGAGTTGATGGCCGAGTACTTTGACAACGGCACCATCGTGGAAGAACATCTGATCCCCGCGCTGCATGAAGCCATCAAAGAGGACAAGATCTTCCCCGTGCTGTTTGCGTCGGGGCTGGGCAACATCGGCACGGACCACCTGCTGGACTTTGTGGTGGATTACTTCCCCACCGCCGCGGAACACGCCTCGGTTCCGGCGGCCGCGGAAGCCAGCGCCAACGGCCACAAGGCTGAACGCAAAGTCAGCGACGCCGAGCCGGCCTCGCTCTACGTCTTCAAGACCGCCAACGATCCTTTTGCCGGGCGCATCACCTATTTCAAGGTTTTCTCCGGCGTGGTGAAGAATGACGCCACACTGCAGAACTTTACCCGCAGCACCACAGAAAAGCTGGCGCATCTTTCCGTTCCCGTGGGCAAGAACCTGGTGCCGGTCCCGGAACTTCATGCCGGAGACATTGGCGCGGTGGCCAAGCTGAGAGAGACACTGACGGGCGACACGCTGGGCGACAAAGCCAATCCCATTCAGTTCGCGGCGATCAACCTGCCGGAGCCGGCCATCACGTTTGCCATTGAGCCCAAGAGCCGCAACGATGAAGATAAGCTCTCCAACGGCCTGCACAAACTGATGGAAGAAGACCCCATGGTGCGCTTCTTCCGCGACGCGCAGACCAAGGAATTCCTCATCGCCGGGACCGGGCAGCAGCATATCGAAGTCATCGTCTCCAAGCTCAAGAAGCGCTATCACACGGAAGTAAACCTGAAAGCGCCCAAGGTCCCGTACCGCGAGACCATCCGCGGCAAGGCCGACGTGCAGGGCCGGCACAAGAAACAGAGCGGCGGCCATGGCCAGTACGGCGACTGCAAAATCAAGATGGAACCCAACGAGCGCGGCAAAGGCTTTGAGTTCGTGAATGATATCTTTGGCGGCTCCATTCCCAAGAACTACATTCCCGCCGTGGAAAAAGGCATTGTTGAAGCCGCGCAGCGCGGATTTCTGGCCGGGTTCCCGGTGGTTGATTTTCGCGTGATCCTCTACGACGGCAGCTATCACGACGTGGACTCCAACGAACTATCCTTTAAGACCGCCGGGCGCATCGCCTTCAAGAAGGCCATGGAGCAGGCCAAGCCCACGCTGCTGGAGCCGATCATGCACGTGGAAATCACCATCCCAGATGAGTTTGCCGGCAGCATCATGGGCGACCTGAACTCCCGCCGCGGACGCATTCAGGGCATGGACAACAAGGCAGGCAAGACGGTGGTCAAGGCCGAATGCCCGATGGCGGAAATGCTCAGCTACGGCGCCGACCTCACCTCCATGACGCAAGGCCGCGGCAGCTTCAATATGGAAATGTCACACTATGACTTTGTGCCCGCTGTGAACCAGGAGAAGATCATCACCCAGTTCAAAGCCGAGCGCGGAGAAGTGGTGGAGGTGGAAGAGTAGAGCGGAATTGGTAATTGGGTAAGTTGGTAACTGGGTCATTGAGGTTTTTCTCAAGTCCCGAGCGGAGCGAGGGATCCCTATCACCACGACAAACCGCTCGCTGCGAATTTCGCGAATGAACACGAATAAGGAAAATTGATTCGTGAAATTCGCGTGCATTCGCGGCCGATTGTTTTTGAAGCTATTACCCGGCCGTCGCCAAGTGCGCTTTCTTTTTCTTCTCGGCTTCCTTGGCTGCCAAGTCCGGTTCGAAGCAGCGGCGGCAGCGGGCTTCATACATCCCAGCAGCGCCGACGACGATCAAATCTTCGCTGGCGATCAACCGTTGCGTGTGCTTAGCGGGATTACCGCACTGCATGCAGATAGCGAGCGTCTTGGTGATTTCGTCGGCGACGGCCAGCAATTCAGGCATGGGATGGAACGGGCGTCCCAGGTAGTCGGTGTCCAGGCCGGCGATGATCACGCGCTTGCCCATGTCCGCCAGGCGGACAACGAATTCCACCGTGCCTTCGCCCAGGAACTGGGCTTCATCAATGCCGATCACTTCGGTGCGCAAGTCCAGCTTGGACTCGACTTCCGCCGAGTTGCTGACGGATTCGGCGTGAATGCGGCCGTCGTCGTGCGACACAATATGGTCCGACGAATAACGCTGGTCAATCACCGGCTTGAAGATCTGCACCCGCTGGCGGGCGATCTCCGCGCGGCGCAAGCGGCGGATCAGTTCTTCACTCTTGCCGCTGAACATGGGACCGCAGACCACTTCAATCCAGCCAAGATTTCCCCGCATGGCATTCATCCCCGGCTTCCTCTGGTTAGAGTTTCTCGATTCAGGCTTCCTCGGATTGACGCTACGTCTTCGCAGGCGACTTCCCGTGCGAACGTGTGCCGCGCAAATTCATGGAAGGCGTCAAAGCTTGTGAACACTTCCGTGGCGCAGCCCAGGAGCCATCCGCTGATTTCCTCGACCGGAATGCCACAAATCAGATACACGGGAATTCCCAGCCGGTGGGCGAAGGTCAGTTCGCCCTGGGTGCCTGCGCCGCGTCCGGCGTGCTGGTCCCAGTAGCAGACGATGGCGTCACAGCGGTCCTGGATCAGGTCAAGATCGTAGGCAATAATCTTGCGGACGGTGGCCTGGAAACGCGGCAAGTCATCGGTCTTCCAGGCGCGAAAAGTCCGGGCCTCAGCGGCACTCAGGTTCTTCAGCTCGTCTTCCGCAGGGTCGTACACTTCATGACCCAGCGACTTGAGCGCCGGAGCAATTTCCGCGCGCCAGGCTTTGCCCAGGTCAGGCGAGTACTCGATGGAACCTGCGAGATAGAAAAGCATGAGTTGCAAGGATTGTCAGCGATAGCCGGGCGCGGCGTCAACGCAGATTTGGCGGAGTTTGGGACGGGTTTTCCAGAGGCGTGCACAATGTTTTCCGCAGTTGTTCAATTTTGGCAATTTTGGCAATCTGGCCTCAGTCCTGCCGCAGCGCCTTCAGCGGCTCAATGTTCATCGCGCGCCGTGCCGGGATGAACGACGCCAGCAGTCCAACAGCGCACAAGAAAGCCGACGCCACAGCCAGCGTCACCGGATCGGCCGGGCTCACATTCACCAGCATGACCTTGATGGCCATTCCCGCAAGCACGGCCAAGACCAAGCCAGCGGCCACGCCAATGCCAATCAGGAAGAATCCTTGGCGCAGCACCATCTTCATGATGCTGCTGCGGTCAGCGCCCAGCGCCATGCGGACGCCAATTTCATGCGTGCGCAACGCCGCAGCGTACGAAATTACTCCGTACACGCCCACCATCGCCAACATCAGCCCGACCATCCCCAGCGCGCCGGAGAAGCGTGTGGCCATGCGGAACAGGAACAATCCATTCACCCCTTGCAGGACGCTATCCATGCCCTGCAGGTCAACAATGGGCAGCGTGGGCGCCAACGCATGAATCTGCCGGACCAGTTCCGGTCCCATGGATTCAGGATCACCCGCGGTCCGCACCTGGATCGTGCTAATCAGCTCGTTCCCCTGTTCCATCGGCACGTAGAAAAACGGCGTGGGATCTTCCGCCGGGCCGGTGTATTTGCCCTGCTTGGTCAATCCCACGATTTCCATGAACGGGCCACCCGGGCCTTCCACGCTGAAGCGTTTGCCGATGGCGTCCTCATTGGGCCAGAACTTGTGGGCCATGGCTTCATTCACCACGGCAACGCGCGGCGCCTGGTCATTGTCCTGCTCGGTGAAGGTTCGCCCGCGCAGCAGAGGGACGCGCATGGTCTCAAAGTAATGCACGCCCACGGCGTTGTAACGGACCTGGGGCGCTGACTCCTTGCGGTCCGATGAGTGGCCTTCAATGTAAATATGGTCAGAGCTGCTGGAAACGCCCATGGGAACGCTGGAGGCAATCGCCGCCGACTGCACTCCGGGCACGCGCCGCAGGTTTTCTTCCAGCTCGCGGTAAAAGCGCCGTGCGCGCACTTTGTCGTAACTCAGAGTACGAGTATCAAAAGTGGCGTTCAGTACATGGCTGGGCTCAAATCCCAGATACACATGCTCGGCATTGCGCGCGCTGCGCACGAAAAGCCCGGTCACAACAAGCAAGATCAACGAACAGGCGACCTGGACCACTACCAGACCATTGCGGAGAAGGGAGCGGTTGGAGCCGGCTACCACGCCGCGGCTGCCTTCATTGAGCACCTGGTTCATGTCCGCGCGTGAAGCGCGCAGCGCCGGGGCCACGCCGACTAGGACTCCGGTGATCAGCGCCGCGGCGATGCCGCACACAAACACGCGCCAGTCAAAGGGGAAATCAAACAGCAGCGGACTGCCCAGAACGACAATGTGGATGTTGCCCAGCATGTGGCTGACCCAGGCGCCCAGCGCCATGCCCCCGATTCCGCCCAGCAAGGTGAGCAACGTGCTTTCGGTGATCATCTGCCGGACAAGGCGGGTGCGGGCGGCGCCCAGCGCGGCACGAATGGCCATCTCCCGGCCGCGCGCAGTGGAGCGGACCAGCACAATGTTGACCACGTTGGTGCAAGCCAGCAGCAGCACCACGCCCGCCAGCCCCATGAACACCGCGCCGGCAATCATCGTCCCGTTGGAGGGATCGGGCTCCGGACGGGCCTGCTTCTCCGGATAAATGCGGGCGCTGAGGTTCTTATTCTCAGGATACTGCTGCGCCAGGCGGCCCATCACCACGTCCAGTGAGCTTTGCGCTTCTTTCATGCTCACGCCGGGCTTAAGCACGCCGAAAACTCTCAGACCGCGCGTGTCGCGTTTGGTCCAGAAATCTTCGTTGTCGCTCCAGAGACTGCGAATTCCCATGGGCACGTAGGCCTGCATGTCAATCACGGAATAAAGCCCATGGAAGCCTTCCGGAGCCACGCCCAGCACGGTAGCGGAACGCCCGTTCATCCTGACCTGCTTGCCGACGATGCCGGGGTCGCCGCTAAACCGTTTCTTCCAATATCCGTAACTCAGCACGATGACCGGTTCGTGGCCGCGCTGTTCCGTCTCCGCGCCGTAGAGGAGCCGCCCCGCCGCCGGCTTGAGTCCCAGAGCGGAGAAGTAGTTGTCGCTCACGTGGCTGACCAGGATGGACTCGGCCTGGTTCTCATAGTCCACGGCGATCAGATTCAGGCTGTAAGCCAGCACGTCAGAAAACGCGGTGGCTTGCGCGCGGACGTCGCGGTAGTCCAGGTAAGAGAGTTCGTAGCCGGAATCCTGGCCACTGCCCTGCGCGGTAACGGTCTGACCCGCAATCACCGTGAGCCGGTCGGCGTTGGCCACCGGCAGTGGCCGGAGGAAAAGGCCGTTCAGCGTGCTGAAGATGGCGGTGTTCGCGCCGATGCCCAGCGCCAGAGTTAGCGCCGCCACCAGCGTGACCGTGGGGTTCTTCACCAGCATGCGGAGACCGAAACGTATGTCTTGAAGCAGGGTTTCCATGGGGCTCTTCCTCTCAGGGACTGATGATGCGGGTCGGGTGCCAACTTCACATGGCAATCACAATGCCAGGGTGAAACGAACGGACAAATGCCTCGCCTTGAAGCAGATATACGCAGGCTGTGGGAGTCCGGTTCCGACTTTTAATGTCCGATTCCGGACAGTGACGGAAGAAAACGAACGCCAAAGCCTGTGGAGCCATGGAGGAAGGAGGAAAGGAAGCTTGCCTAAGTCCTCTGCCCTATTTCAGCTTACAATCTCCCCAGACGCCGGCGAGAGATAAGTGCCGCTCCAAGTGGCCGGAGACGAGAATGGCGACGAGAGAACTTAGCCCCAACCACAAACGCGAAATGAAACGCCTCATCCGCAACACTCGGGCTTACTTCAACAAAACAAGATTTTACGCGCGCGGTCATTTCTTTCTCGACAAAGTGGTGCTGGCTCACGTCTCGAAAGGTCTCAGTGTAGCCGAAGCTGTCATGTGTCTCATTGATGCAGGTTTCCCGGAAGAAGCATTTGGCCTTTCGAGAACGATGGTAGAAGTTGCATTGAATTTGCGTTTCATCACAAACAAATACTCAGAAAGACGTGCAAAGAGATTCGTTGACTATATCGCCCGATGGAAAACGGAGCTGATGCGCAGAACGCTGAAACATATTTACATCGTGGATAGCACAGGCAAAAAAATACCGCGATACACCAAACCCCAGTTGCGAAAACTGATCACAGACTATAAGAAACTTGTGAGACTCGCGCGCAAATATCCTAAGCGTGTCACGTCTTGGGCGGGAAGAGGGGGTGTGTGGATGATGGCGAATGAACCGGATACCTACGAGACGTTGGAGGGTGTGCCATTCAAGTGGGAGTTCGATTACGACTGGATTTACTTTTGGACTTCCCAATATGTACACGGAACCGTGGTCAGTCTTGACAGTCATGCTGTGATGCCACTCGAGCCTTTTCTGATGACCGCAGCCCCAAAGCGTGGAAAACATACGGCAGGATTAGCGGCATTCAATGCTGGGATCTACCTGAACAAGATTCTGGTTATGGCGTTCCGTGCGCTTGGTCGTCCGTTTCATCCGGGTATAGCCGAGCCTTTAGGAAACCTGCTTACGGACATGAGTAAACGGGCGGCAACTTCATAGTAGGCGTTACGGCATGTGAATCAGCGGCGCAGGTGGCGGCTTTAGGTTATGTTTCGCAATGAGGTTCTTGCTCACGTCAGCCCATAACAGCGCAGCTTCCTCTCTCATTCGTACCAAATTGACGTCGAGATTCAAACGGGTGTTATAGTCCCGAAATAAAATAGCCTCCATTAGGGTGCAGAATTGCAACAGGAGAAAGATGGATTTCTCCCAAAAGTCAGGCGCAACACCTGTATATCTGATCTTGTATTCGACGTGCGTAGCCGTTTCTTGAATCTCGAAACGATCAATCAAGGCGTTTATGTTCGCGTGAGAACCCGTCTCGGACAAATCGCCCCATGCCTTGTGTAGTTCATCCAAACCTCTAAAGGCGTTCGTCTTCTTGTTGCGCTCGAATGCGTCTCTGAACGCCTCCAAATCCGGCCTTCCATCGTTCTTGCTGAGCCATACTTTCTGAAGTGTTGGGTCGGTTAGCATCGAATGTGCATGTGCAACGAATTCAATTCCGTCCCGCAGAATGGAGCGGGCCTCCGCCAGACATCCTGAGAATGCCAACTCAATCGCGATTCGCAGCTTGGCATGTGCATTTATATACAACAGCAAAGGGAACATTCGCTCAGGCGCCGAAGCAACGTTAAGATCTTCGAATCCTCGGAGCCAGATTCTATCTAGCAGCATGAAATACTTCCACATGCTCGGAAACTGCTGGATGCTTGCGAAGAAGTTATTTCGTCTGATTTTGTAATACTCAAGATATTCCTTAGAAATGCTCGCAATTTCAAAAGGAACGAGAAGGTCGCTATCTTGGGGAGTCCTATTTGTGTTGCCGCCCATGCCTCATTCTCAACCAGGCCGTGCAGAGAGCGCAACTTGGATTGCTCACCAAGCGATGACCCCTTGGCGCACGCGTCACGGAGGTACCACGTCTCGTCTTCGGCTAAGCGCTGAACGCTTACAGGTGGAAAAGGACATTGAACGGATTTCCGATTGACAAAGCGAACAAAATACGATATACTGATGTGGAAACTAATGAGTAGCGCCAAAGGCGAGGCGATTGCGTTCCACAATCGGATTTCTGGAACCCCGGCTGAAAGCCGGGTTTTTGCATTTAGGGGTTGTGGCCCTCAGCCTGTTCTTGGGTGACATTGGGTGAGCTTGGGTGTAATTGGGTGAAACAGGGGGGCAGGGGCGGGGGGGCGAAGAAATTGCCGAAATCGCCGGAATTGCCAAAATTGACAATTGAAAGGCCCGACAAACGTGGCGCGGCTTCCGAAATTGCACTTATCGCTGGGGATGACTTGAGCTAAGTCTATATTTTCCGGGGATGACCGGGGATGGGGAGGGGCACTTGAGATTGCGAAACAGATTTGCCACGGCCGACTTAAAACGCTAGGCTAGCCAGTTTGCCTCAAAGGGAGGAACCATGCCGTCACCCAAGATTTTGCGCACCGTGATCCTGATGTTACTGGTGTCTGCCACCGCATTGGCGCAGACCGAGACGAAAAAAGTCGCGCCCGGCAAAAAACCCGCCGCCGCGCCGGCGAAGTCCGCCAAAGCCGCTCCCACCGTGGCTGAAGCGGAAGCTTTCATGAAGAAAGCCGAGGCCACGCTCGACGATCTGGGCGTGCGCGCCGGCCGCGCATCGTGGGTGCAGGAGAACTTCATCACGGACGACACGGAAACCATGTCCGCCCAGGCGCAGGAGGTGCTTACCAAAGCCGTGACGGAATTGGCGCTCGCCGCCCGCCGCTTTGACGGCATGAAGCTGCCGCCCGACCTGGCGCGCAAATTCATGCTGCTGAAGCTCTCGCTCACCGCGCCTGCGCCGAACAATGATGCCGAGCGAAAAGAGCTGACTGAGATCGCCACCTGGCTCGACGGCACTTACGGCAAAGGCAAATACTGCAAGCCCGGCGCGGACGGCAAGGAAAAATGCCGGTCGCTGGGCGACCTGAGCCGCACGCTGGCCACCAGCACCAATCCGGACGAACTGCTGGACGCCTGGGTCGGCTGGCACAAGATCTCCGTACCTATGCGGCCCAAGTACGCGCGCTTTGTGCATCTCGCCAACCAGGGCGCGAAGGAACTTGGGTTCAAAGACACCAGCGTCATGTGGCGGTCCAATTACGACATGTCGCCGGAGCAGTTCAGCGCGGAGATGGAGCGGCTGTGGCGTCAGGTGGAGCCGTTTTACGTTTCCTTGCACACATACGTCCGCAAGCAACTGATCAAGAAGTACGGCAAGATCGCCGAGCGCCCGGACGGCATGATTCCGGCGCAGCTTCTGGGCAACATGTGGGCGCAAGAGTGGGGCAACGTTTACCCGATTGTCGCGCCGGCAAGCGGAGCACAGGGCTACGACCTGACGCAGCTTCTCAAAGACCACAAAGTGGACGAGCTGGGCATGGTCCACTACGGAGAAAACTTCTTCAAGTCGCTGGGCTTTGCACCGCTGCCGCAGACCTTCTGGGAACGGTCACTGTTCGTGAAACCCAAAGATCGCGACGTGGTGTGCCACGCCAGCGCCTGGGACGTGGACAACAAGGATGATCTTCGCCTGAAAATGTGCATTGAAGTCCGCGACGAAGACTTTGTCACCATCCATCATGAGTTGGGCCACAACTTCTATCAGCGCGCTTACAAAAACCAGCCGCCGCTCTTTGAAGACAGCGCCAATGACGGTTTCCATGAGGCCGTGGGCGACACCATTGCTTTGTCCGTTACGCCGGAGTACTTGAAGGAAGTCGGCTTGCTCGATGCCGTCCCTCCGGAGAGCGCGGACACCGGCTATCTGCTCAAGATGGCGCTGGACAAAATTGCCTTCCTGCCTTTTGGCCTGCTGATTGATCAGTGGCGATGGAAGGTTTTTTCCGGCGAAATTACTCCGGAGCAATACAACAAAGCGTGGTGGGAGCTGAAGGCCAAGTATCAGGGCGTGGCGCCGCCGGTGGACCGCAGTGAAGCGGACTTTGATCCCGGAGCCAAGTATCACATCGCTTCGAACACGCCGTACGCGCGCTATTTCCTGGCGCGCATCTTGCAGTTCCAGTTCCACCGCGCGCTTTGCCAGGCCGCGGGCATTCAAGGGCCGCTGCATCGCTGCTCCATCTACAAGAACAAGGCTGCGGGCGAGCGGCTGAACAAGATGCTCAGCATGGGCAAAAGCAAGCCCTGGCCGGACGCGCTGGAAGCCATCAGCGGCCAGCGGCAGATGGACGCCACCGCCATTCTGGACTACTTCGCGCCACTCAAGAAGTGGCTCGACGAGCAGTACCAGGGCGAGAAACCCGGCTGGCAGGGCATGGATACCCCAGCAGAAACTGCACCTCGGCATACCAGCAGATAGGGAGCAATTAGCAGTTAGCAAATGGCAATTAGCTAAAAGCAAAAGCAACGGCAAAAGCAAACGGCAAAAGCTTAACGCGGATCATCATGGATAGAAGAAACATAAATCTATCCTGCTGATCCGCGTTTTTCTGCGCAAATCGTTTCTCTGCAAATCGTAAGGATTTTGCCGGACCTACGATCTGGGGAACTATTTTTTGACCTGTGATTATGGCTCAAGCGTAGTTCGGAAGACTTAGCAACCAACAGTTGGCGATGTATTAGCAAACAATGAAGAATACCCCGCAAACGTTCTTTCCGTCTGGCATCGTTGGGCGAGATTAAAATTTCTAATCATGTTCAGCTTGTGACTGCTGTCACAGACAAGCCTCCCGCCTCCTGATATTTTCAGCAATATTCTGCAAGCTCTGATGTAAGAACCTGCAGCAAGAATCAACTTTTGGGAAGACCGAGTACCTGTTAGCCCAACTCTGCCGAGCTATCTTTCCTGAAAGAACCGAACCCAGGGACAACTTCGCAAAGGCTGCTTAATCGGCAGCCAAAAAAAGGCCGAACCGCGGTAAAGGGAGAAGTGTATTTGGGCCGTGCTTCGTCTGAACGGCAATGATTCGTGGCCCTACTCAGCACACCCTCCCCATTTGAAATTCAATCTGACGGGAGCACTTCCATGAGAAAGACAGCAAGACTGCAAACCAGGCTGGCCCCCCAGCTAACTGAAACATTTTCGCGCGGGGCTTCAACAAGAAACGTACTCACCCTGATCGCGGTGATCTTGCTAGCTACAGTTTCTGTAGCGCAGTTACCGATTCCAGCATCGAGCCAATTTGACATCACGGGCTTCATCCAGCCGGCCACGCTGGGCGTCGCGGGACAGGCCGTCGAGCTGCGCGT